>JBFJZW010000177.1:0-9695 GCA_041621875.1 Pseudomonas sp.
CGACGAAAGGCCGCAACATCCACCGGATTGATGCTGTTGATGGAATTCTGGATGAAGGTACTTTCACCCCAGCTGACGACTTGGCGGCCGAGGCGGATGGACCCCGGATTATCGTCGAGGCTGTAGTTGTGATAGACAAAAGCGTCGAGCAACTGGACACCGGATGATTGCGCACCCTCCTTGCGGTTGTCGTCAGTGATGTCGTAGAGCAGGCGGTGCTCATCCTTCAGCTCGAAGTCATACCAGTACTTGCCGCGGAAAAAAGCCCCGCTGTCGCCGTAGCGCAGCTCCAGGTCATGGATGCCCTTGAAGATCTTGGAGAAGGTCTCGCCCTTCTTGAAGTTCAGACGACCGTCATCCGACGTTCGCGCGGAGGCCTTGCCGCCGTTGGCCACGGCGATGAAGTCGGGATCGGCACGGCGCACGGCCCAGCTCGCTCCGACGGACAACTGGCTGTCGAATTTGCCTTCGATCTCGCCCAGGTTGAAATCTAATGCATACGCGCTGCTCACAGCGCCACTCGCGATGGCTATGGCCAGGGCCAGACGCGCAACGGATGGCGCGGACATCTTGCTTGTCATCGACTGCTCCAGTTTTTATTTTTGTTGGTACGCGGCAACGGCGGGCCGGCGATGCCGTGGGGGCGGGGCCGAGCCATCCGTTGCACGATGCATACTGAGCGCAGCCCCCGATGCTGTCCGTGATCGCTCCGGTCAGATTGCTGGTTGTAATGGCCAAATATCTGCTGGACTGGACATATGAGAATGGGTTGGTGCGAAGATCGAATTGACCCAGCCATGGCTGGGCCATAGTCCCCTTGTACAACCGGATAGCTCACCTACGATGACCTTCCTTATCAATGTGGGCCAGTTGCGCCCGCCGCCCCCACCGGCCAAGGCTCTGATGCGTCCACGCCTGATCCGGCACCTGGCTGAAGCTGACGCCCAGGCAGGTCGCTTGGTCCTGCTGTGCGCACCGCTCGGCTATGGCAAGAGCTGCCTGCTCAGCCAGTACGCCCAAAGCCTGTCGGGCCCCTGGTCCTGGCTACGCCTGACCCAGGCCGACAACCAACCGCTGCAGCTGCTCCTGCATCTGCATGCGGCCCTGGGCCTGGGGCCGCTCGACCACACCGCCGGTATCCAGGAAAAGGGGCTGTGGAGCGCCATCCTCAACCACCTGGAGCAAAGCGGCGAAGCCTTCACATTGATCCTCGACGACCTGCAGCTGCTGCGCGCCAGCCGCGCCTGCCAGTATCTCGACCAACTACTGCGCTCCGCCCCTCCGGGCCTGCATCTGCTGGGCAGCAGTGAGGGGCTGCCACGCCTGGCCCTCGGCCACCTGCGCCGGGACGAACGGCTGTACCTGCTGGATGCCCGCGATCTGGCTCTGGACAGCGAGGAAACCCGCCAACTGGCCAGCACCCGCGGCGTCCAGTTGAACGCCGACGCTATCTACCAACTGCGCGCCGGCAGCGAGGGCTGGATCAGCGGAGTGCTGTTCTGGCTCGCCGCCTACCGAGAACAGGCCGTCCCGGCCACCCCCCAAGCACTGCGACCGATCACCCTCAAGGCCTATGCCCATGTGGCGCAGTTCCTCGACGAGGAACTGCTGCGCCAATTACCGCCGCCGATGCTGACCTTTATCGAACGTACCTCGGTGGTGCAGACCTTCGATACGCGTCTGGCACGCAGCCTCAGCGGCCATGCCGAGGCTAGCCAACTGATCCGCCAGTTGCAGCGCACCGACCTGTTTATCGAGCAGTGTCCCGGCGAGCACCTGGAATACCGTTACCATCCGGCTCTGCGCAACAGCCTCTACCAACGCATGCGCCGGCGCGACCCGCAGAAGTTACGCGAACTGCATCTACAGGCCGCAGCCTGGCTGCTGGAGCATCAGCGTTACGCGGAAGCCATCTACCAATTCGGCCGGGCCAAGGACTTCAACGCGATGCTGGCGACCGTCGAGCGTCATGGCTTCGACCTGCTGCGCGAAGGACAGGTCAACGCCATAGTCGACTTCCTTGCCGAGCAGTCCGAACAGAGTGGCGGCGACCATTTCACCCTGGCCATCACCGAAGCCTCCACCGTCATCGTCACCAACGACATCGCCCGCTCGCGCATCTGCCTGCAACGCCTGCAGAACTTGCTGCGCCACCAGGGTGTGACCCGCCACCCCGAACGCATCCACCAGACCGTCGCCTTCCTGCGCAGCCGCCTGGCCTTTCTCGGCGGCAACCTGGTACACGGCCTGGCGCTGGCGAGTCAGGCACTGCAACACTACCCGCAGCACAACGCGGCCGGTTCGGTGCTGCACTTCAACCGCGCCAGCTGCCTGTTCGCCCTCGGCCAGCTGACCGCGGCGCGCCGCGAGGGAGCTCAGGCTCTGGAGGAACTGCAAGGCTTCGGTCTCAGCGGTTACACCAACCTGCTGCAGCTGCTGCTCGGCCAGATCGAGCTGGCCCAGGGGCAGTTGGACGCCGCCAGCCGACGCCTGCTCGACCAGGACGGCGAGCGACCGGCGAATGCCTCGCGCAACTTCTACGAGTTGTTTCGTCACCTCGGCCAGGGACTACTGCTGCAGCAACAGAACCAGTTGGGCCAGGCCCAGCACTGCCTGAGCCAGGCCGAGGCGGTGGCCCTGGATTTCCCCCACTGCGCCGGACTGCCCTGGGTTTTCCACCACCAAGCCTGTCTGTACGCTGCCCAAGGCGAGCATCGCCAGGCCCTGGCCCGCTGGGACGAGGCTCGTCGCCTGGCCCGTCAGTACCAACTATTCACCCTCTACCGCCTGGCCGGTGCCTGGCGTGTACGTCTGGCGTTGCGCGAACAGGACCAGGACTTTGTCCTGCTTTGGCTGGAGGAGTGGCACTGGTGCCGACGCCGCTACGGCGAGGACCTGCAACCCGAGGAATGGCTGGCCTATGCCTGGGTTCAGCGTCACCTGGGCCAGCACAGCACCGCCTGGCAGATAGTCGCCAATCTACGCGAGCAAGCCGAGGCCGAGCACAACCTGCGACTGCTGCTGGAGTTGCTGCTGCTGGAGGCAGCCCTGAGCCAAGACCAGGACGACGCGTCAGCCGCCCTGCGCAGCCTCGATCGAGCCCTGCAACTGGCCGAACAGCAGGGCTTCGGCCAGTTACTGCATCACGAGGGCCGGGAGCTGGCCGAACCCCTGCGCCAGCTGCTGCTGCCGCAGACCCGACAGCAACTCGGCCTGGAGCTGCCGCCTTCCCGCGAGCGCCTCGCGCCACTGCTGCGCGGGCTCTTGAGCGAGGGCGGCGCGCACAGCCTGATCGACCCTCTCACCCGCCGCGAGCAGGATGTGCTGCGCCGCATGGCCCGGGGACAGAGCAATCAGCAGATCGCCGAGGCGCTGTTCATCAGCCTGAGCACGGTCAAGACCCATATCAACAACCTGTTCCGCAAACTCGACGCCGCAGACCGCGACACGGCCCTGCGCGCGGCGCGCGAACTCAGGCTCTTGGACTGAACTCCACCCGCCCTCAACCCTTTTCCACCCGCAAATCCACCCCCGGTTGGACGCGCACCGCCTCCCGTCGGGTTAACAATCCGGGCATGCCTTTGCCGACTCAAGGATCGCCCATGCCCAGCTACCAAGCCCCGCAACGTGACATCCGCTTCGTCATCCACGAACTGCTCAACCTGCCCAGCCATTACCAGCAGCTGCAGGGTTGCGAGCCACTCGACCGCGAGACCCTGGACGCCATAGTCGAGGAAGGCGCCAAGTTCGCCGAGGAAGTGCTGTCACCGCTCAACCCGCTGGGCGACCAGCACGGCTGCCAGTGGCAGGACGGCCAGGTCAGCACCCCGCCCGGTTTCGCCGAGGCCTATCGGCAATACGCCGACAACGGCTGGCTGGCCCTGGACAAGGACCCGGCCTATGGCGGCCAGGGCCTGCCGCCGTCCCTGGGCTGCGTGATCAGCGAACTGCTGTTCAGCGCCAACCATGCCTGGAGCATGTACGGCAACCTCAGCGGCGGCGCCATCAGCACCCTCAGCGAGCATGCCGACGAGACACTCAAGCAGCGCTTCCTGCCGCCGCTGGTCGAGGGCCGCTGGGGCGGCACCATGTGCCTGACCGAGGCCCATTGCGGCTCCGACCTGGGCCTGTTGCGCACCCGCGCCCAGCCCCAGGCCGACGGCAGCTACGCCATCAGCGGCAGCAAGATGTTCATCTCCGCCGGCGAACACGACCTGACCGAGAACATCCTGCACCTGGTGCTGGCGCGCATCGAAGGCGCTCCGGCCGGGGTCGAGGGCATATCCCTGTTTCTCGTGCCGAAAATCGCGGTCGCCGCCGATGGCAGCCTGGGCGCGGCCAACGGCGTCAGCTGCGGCTCGATCGAACACAAGCTGGGCATCCACGGCAACGCCACCTGCGTGATCAACTTCGACAACGCCAACGGCTACCTGCTGGGCGAGGCCAATCGCGGCCTGAATGCCATGTTCACCTTTATCAACGAGTCGCGCCTGGCCGTGGCCCAGCAAGGCCAGGGTCATGCCGAGGCCGCCTTCCAGGGCGCCCTGCGCTATGCCCGCGAACGGGTGCAAATGCGCGCCGCGCCGCGCCTGCGGCCCGAGCAGCTAGCCGATCCGATCATCGCCCACCCGGATGTGCGGCGCATGCTACTGACCCAGAAAGCCTATGCCGAGGGCGGGCGCATGCTCACCTACGCCTGCGCCCAACTGGTCGATCTGCTGCACCACGGCGCCTCGACCGACCGCGCCGCGGCCGAACGGCGCCTGGCACTGCTCACGCCGATCGCCAAGGGTTTTCTCACCGAGGCTGGCAACGAGGCCGCGCAACTGGGCATCCAGGTGTTCGGCGGGCATGGTTACATCCGCGAATGGGGCATGGAACAGATCGCCCGCGACGTGCGCATCACCTCGATCTATGAAGGCACCAACAGCATTCAGGGCCTCGACCTGCTGAGCCGCAAGGTGCTGGCAGATAACGGCGAGGCGCTGAATGAACTGCTGACCGAGATCGAGCGCTTCTGCCACTGCGACCAGGCCCCCGCCGCCCTGACCCAGCCCCTGGCCCGCCGAGTCGCGGCCTGGCGCGAGGTCAGCATCTGGTTGAACCAGCAACACGGCGACGATGCCAACCTGATCGGCGCCAGCGCCTTCGATTACCTGATGCTCGCCGGCTACTGCCTGCTCGGCTACTACTGGCTGCGCGCCGCCGCCCTGGCCGAGCGCCAGCTGGACGCCGGCAGCGAGGAAACCGAGTTCTACCTGGGCAAGCGCGAAACCGCGCGCTTCTACCTGCAGCGCCTGCTGCCCAGGGCGACGCTGCACCGCGAACTGATCGAGAGCGGCAGCGCCAACCTGATGGACATCCCCGACGGCGCCTTCGCGCGCTGATCCCAATCGACGCACTCCGACTCTCTGCAATGCTCCAGTCGAAGTGTTTTTGGCCGTCCCACGGCGGCCTTTTTTATTCGCGTAACCCTAGTGAGAGGCACCATGACCGACCTATTGCTTAACGAACGCGAGTTGCGTTTCCAGCTCTATGAACTGCTCGACAGCGAGGCGCTGCTCGGTCGCCCACGCTATGCCGAACATGACCGCGAGGTGTTCGACGCCACCCTGAATACCGCCCGGGAAATCGCCGCGCAGTACTTCGCTCCGCACAACCAGAAAGGCGATGCCAACGAGCCGACCTTCGACGGCCAACGGGTCACCCTGATCCCGGAAACCCAGGCCGCCTGGGATGCCTTCGCCGAGGCCGGCTTTCTCGCCGCCCACCATGACTTTACCGACGGCGGCCTGCAGCTCCCGGAAGTGCTGCTACGTGCCTGCATGGCCTATTTCAATGCGGCCAACATCGCCACCACCGCCTACCCCTTCCTCAGCATAGGCGCGGCCAACCTGATCAAGAGTTTCGCCGCCCCCGAGTTGCAGGCGCGCTTCCTCGCGCCCATGCTGGCCGGGCGTTTCAGCGGCACCATGGCCCTCACCGAGCCAGGCCAGGGCTCAGCCCTGGGCGATCTGCGCACCCTGGCGCGGCCGGCCGCGGACGGCAGCTACCGGCTGTTCGGCCAGAAGATGTTCATCTCCGGCGGCGACCATGAGCTGACCGAGAACATCGTGCACCTGGTGCTGGCGCGCATCGAGGGCGCCCCGGCCGGGGCCAAGGGCATCTCGCTGTTCCTGGTGCCCAAGGTCCTGGTGGACGACGCAGGACAGCTAGGCGCGCGCAATGACGTGGCCCTGGCTGGCCTGCTGCACAAACTGGGCTACCGCAACACTACCTCGACGGTGCTCAGTTTCGGCGAGCGCGTGGGCGCCATCGGCTATCTGGTCGGCGAGCCGCACCAGGGCCTGGCCTATATGTTCCAGATGATGAACGAGGCGCGCATCGGCGTCGGCCTGGGCGCAGCCTGCCTGGCCTACCAGAGCTACATCCATGCCCTGGATTACGCCCGCGAGCGGCCCCAGGGTCGCCTGGCCTCCAGCAAGAGCCCGCAGACCCCGCAGGTGCGCATCGTCGAGCATGCCGACGTGCGACGCATGCTGCTGCAGCAGAAGGTCTATGCCGAAGGCAGCCTGGCCCTGTGTCTGTACGCCAGCAGCCTGGTAGAGGACAGCCACAGCGCGCCCGAGCCGGCGCAGCGCCAACGGGCCGCCGAGCTGCTCGACCTGATCACGCCGATGGTCAAGACCTGGCCGTCGCGCTACGGCGTGATCGCCTCCGACCTGGGCATCCAGGTGCTCGGCGGCGCCGGCTACACCCGCGAATACCCGCTGGAGCAGTACTACCGCGACAACCGCCTGAACCCCATTCACGAAGGCACCGAGGGCATCCAGGCTATCGACCTGCTGGCGCGCAAGCTGGGTCCGCGCGGTGGCGAAGGCTTCGCCCTGTTGATCGACGAGGTCGAACGCAGCCTGGCTAGCGCTCAGGGCCTGAGCGACTGCGCCCCCTTGGCCGCGACCCTGGGCGACGCCTTCGACATCCTGTGCCAGGTGACTGCCGAGTTGCAGGGCCAAGTGAGCGCCACCCCCGACCTGGGTCTGGCCAATGCCACCCCCTACCTGGACCTGTTCGGCCGTGTCCTGGTCGGCTGGATCTGGCTGCGCCAGGCGCTGGTCGCCAGCCGCGCCCTGGCGGCAGGTGCCGACGGCAGCGAGAGCGACTTCTACCGCGGCAAGCTGCAGGCCGCGCGCTATTTCATGGAGTGGGAACTGGCCCCGGTGGAAGCCCAGGCGCGCCTGCTCAGCGCCGCCAACCACACCTGCTTCGACATGCAAGACGCCTGGTTCTGAACCACCCTTTTCCCCCGAGGCCCCTTATGTACAAGCTGATCGATTACACCCGAGATGAGCAACTGGCCCTGATCGGCCTGACCCGCGCGCCGGTCAACGCCCTCGGCCATGGCCTGCGCCAGGAATTGGCCCAGGCCTGCCGTCAGGCCATGGCCGATTCCTCGGTGAAAGCATTGGTGCTGTATGGCCGAAATACCCCCTTCAGCGCCGGCGCCGACATCGGCGAGTTCGGCAGTGACTTCACTTGGGCAGAGCCGGCCCTGCCCGCCCTGCTCGACGAGCTGGAAGGCTTCAACAAGCCGCTAGTCGCCGCCATCGGCGGCCTGGCCCTGGGCGGCGGCCTGGAGCTGGCCATGGCCTGCGGCTACCGCATCGCCGAACCCAAGGCCCGCCTGGGTCTGCCGGAAATCCTCCTCGGGCTGATTCCCGGCGCCGGCGGTACCCAGCGTTTGCCACGCCTGGTCGGTGCCGAGCAGGCCCTGCAGATGAGTCTTTCCGGGCAGCAGGTGAACGCTAGCAAGGCCCATGAACTGGGCCTGGTCGACCGTCTGGCCGACAGCGCCGAGAGCCTGCTCGCCAGCGCCTGCGCCTTTGCCCGCGAACTGCTGGCCGACACCGCCCCGGCCCAGCCCGTCTGGCCTCGCGCCACGCCGGCGGCTGGCCTCGGCGACGACTATTTCGCCGCCTATGCCGCCCAGCAGGCCAGCCGCTGGCAAGGCCAGGTCGCCCCGCAACTGGCCCTGACCTCGGTGCAGTGCGCCTGCCAGTTGCCCCTGGAAGCCGGCCTGATCAGGGAGCAGGAGCTGTTCCAGCAGGCCCTGGCCTCACCACAGTCGGCGGCTCTGCGCCACCTGTTCTTCGCCGAGCGCGAGGCATTGAAGATCCCCGGCGTCAGCGCCGACACCGCGCTGCGGCCGATCCGCAAGGTCGCGGTGATAGGCGCCGGCACCATGGGCGGCGGCATCGCCATGAACTTCGCCAACGCCGGTATCCCGGTGGCCCTCCTGGAGCTCAAGCGCGAGGCCCTGGACCGCGGTCTGGCGCAGATCCGCAAGAACTACGAGATCAGCATCAAACGCGGCAAGCTCAGCCAGGCGCAGCTGGAACAACGCATGGAGCTGTTCTTCGGCACCCTGGACTATGCCGACCTGGCCGATGCCGACCTGGTGATCGAAGCGGTGTTCGAGAGCCTGGAGATCAAGCAGCAGGTGTTCCGCACCCTGGACGAGGTGTGCAAGCCCGGCGCCATACTCGCCAGCAACACCTCGACCCTGGATGTCGACAAGATCGCCGCGGTCACTCGCCGCCCCCAGGACGTGATCGGCCTGCACTTCTTCAGCCCGGCCAACGTCATGCGCCTGCTGGAAATCGTCCGCGGCGCCGAGACCGCGCCTGACGTGCTGGCCACCACCCTCAAGCTGGCCCGGAAGATCGGCAAGATACCGGTGGTCTCTGGGGTGTGCTTCGGCTTTATCGGCAACCGCATGCTCGAACCCTATGCCCGCGAGGCCCACCGCCTGGTGCTGGAGGGCGCCACCACGGCCCAGGTCGACCGGGTGCTTACCGGTCTGGGGCTGGCCATGGGCGTGTTCGCCATGTACGACCTGGCCGGTGTCGACGTCGGCTACCTGGTGCGCGAGTCGCGCCGCGAGGCCATCGCCCACGACCCCAGCTACTGCAAACTGGCCGACGCGCTGTATGAGCGCGGTCGCTACGGGCAGAAAACCGGCAGCGGCTTCTACCGCTACGAGGGCCGCGAGCGCCAGGAAGACGCCGAGGTCAACGCCCTGGCCGAGCAGCTGGCCGCCGAGCTGGGCATCGCTCGCCGGACCATCTCCGACCAGGAGATCCACGACCGTTGCCTGTTCATGCTGATCAACGAGGGCCTGCAACTGCTCGACGAAGGTATCGCCCAGCGCAGCGGCGATATCGACCTGGTCTGGGTCAACGGCTACGGCTTCCCGGCCTGGCGTGGCGGCCCGTTGCACTACGCCGAGCAACTCGGCTTGGATCGGGTACTGGCCGGCATTCAGGGTTACCGCCAGGCGCTCGGCGCCTATGGCGAAATGTGGCTGCAGCCGGCGCCCCTGCTGGAGCGCCTGGTCGCCGCCGGCAAGAGCCGTATCGAACGCTGCTGATAGTCCCCCGGGCGGCCCCTGCGGCCGCCCATAACACTCTCGTACAGGACACTCTGAGCATGAAAGAAGCCGTCATCCTTTCCACCGCCCGCACCCCGATCGGCAAAGCCTTCCGCGGCGCCTTCAACCACACCAAATCGCCGAGCATGGCTGCTTACGCTATCGGCGCTGCGGTCGAGCGCGCCGGCATCGAGGCCGCCGAGATCGAAGACCTGGTGATGGGCACCGCCATGCCCAGCGGCACCGCCGGCTGGAACCTCGGACG
>JBFJZW010000178.1:0-9683 GCA_041621875.1 Pseudomonas sp.
CCTTGAGCACGCCATCGCGCGCCGCGCTTTCCAGGGACCGCACGCTGGTGGTGCCGACGGCGATCACCCGGCCGCCCCGGGCACGGCAGGCGGCCACGGCGTCGACCACATCCTGGCCGACCTCCAGCCATTCGCTGTGCATATGGTGATCTTCGATACGCTCGACCCGCACCGGCTGGAAGGTACCCGCGCCCACGTGCAGGGTGACGAAAGCCGTTTCCACGCCCTTGTCGCGGATCGCCGCCAGCAGCGCATCATCAAAATGCAGCCCGGCGGTAGGCGCGGCCACGGCACCGGCCCGCACGGCATACACCGTCTGGTAGCGCTCGCGGTCGGCCTCGTCGTCCGGACGGTCTATATAAGGAGGCAACGGCATATGGCCGACCCGCTCGAGCAGCGGCAGCACTTCTTCGGCAAAGCGCAGCTCGAACAGCGCATCGTGTCGCGCGACCATCTCGGCCTCGCCACCACCGTCGATCAGGATGCTCGAACCCGGCTTCGGCGACTTGCTCGAACGCACATGAGCCAGCACACGATGACTGTCCAACACGCGCTCGACCAGGATCTCCAGCTTGCCGCCCGAAGCCTTCTGGCCAAACAGCCGCGCCGGAATCACCCGGGTATTGTTGAACACCATCAGGTCGCCAGGACGCAGATAGTCCAGCAGGTCACTGAACTGTTTATGAGCCAGCGCCCCGGTCGGCCCGTCCAGCACCAGCAAACGGCTGGCACGGCGCTCGGCGAGGGGATGACGGGCAATAAGAGCGTCAGGCAGCTCGAAATAAAAATCGGCAACACGCATGGTCGAAGGCGGGGTCATTTAGCAGGGCGGCAAAGCTTACCGGAAATAGTCCAGGCTGACCACGCAAGTGGATTGACCAAGCCCAAAGGCATCCCTATACTGCGCCGCCATTGTGCCCCGGTGGCGGAACCGGTAGACGCGGCGGATTCAAAATCCGTTTTCGAAAGAAGTGGGAGTTCGAGTCTCCCCCGGGGCACCATAGATTCGAAGAAAGGCCTTGAGTTTCAAGGCCTTTTTTATTGCCTGCAAGAAAGCGCCGGCACGCCAGAACAGCGCTCCGATATCACCGCCCACAGACGCGCAAAGTGCATGATCCAGACCCGCCCAAAGCACCTCCAGCCCAACGGCTGCATGCCCTGGCGGGGGTTGGCATTTACCCGGGAGTTAGCGTAGAGTTTCCCCACTGTGTTTGCATGGGTCGCCGAAAATCGTGACCTGGTGCAGTAGATCATCTAGATCCGCTACATCCCGCTCGACGTCGCACACCTCCTTGCAACCAGTATCAGCCCCTCATATCGAGTAGCGGCTGTCCTCAACTCAAGTTTCAAGGAAATACAACATGTCGAATCGTCAGAACGGTACCGTCAAGTGGTTTAACGACGAGAAAGGTTTTGGTTTTATCACTCCAGAAAGCGGTCCGGATCTGTTCGTGCACTTCCGCGCGATCCAAGGCAGCGGCTTCAAGAGCCTGAAAGAAGGCCAGAAAGTCAGCTTTATCGCTGTTCAAGGTCAAAAAGGCATGCAGGCCGACGAAGTTCAAATTCAGGAATAATCCTGCCGCCTTGCAAAACCCCTGATGGCAACATCAGGGGTTTTTTTATGGCCGCCCGCCCCTGGCGACCACCCTAGGGGCCGCCGCTACGCGACGTGAAAAATGGCCCCGGCCATTCCTTATGCCCTTAAATGCCGTATCGTTGCCGCCACTCCGCTAGCCGATTGAGTAAAGAGCCGACCATGCCGAAACACCTGCTGCGCCCGCAGGGGGACTTCCCCAGCGCCGGACTGACCCGCCGCCTGGCCGCCCTGTTCTATGACTTTCTGCTGTGCATCGCCCTGCTGATCGTTGTGACCTTTATCTACAAGCTGATCCTGATGGGCATCTACGGCGAGGCGCAGCTCAAGCAGATGTCCGACGCCGGCGCGCTGGACGGCGACCCGCTGTTGTCCACCCTGCTGTTTTTCAGCCTGTTCGGCTTCTTCGCCAAGTTCTGGACCCACAACGGCCAGACCCTGGGCATGCAGGTCTGGGGCCTGCGCATCCAGAACGCCGACGGCACAGCCATCAGCCTGTGGCAGGCGATGCTGCGCTTTCTGGTCGCCATCGGCTCCTGGCTGCCGCTCGGCCTGGGCTATCTCTGGGTGCTGTGGGACAAGCAAAAGCGCAGCTGGCATGACATCTACTCGGACAGCCGGGTGGTGCAGCTGCCGAAGAACATCCACAAGAAATAATTCGACGCTTATCAGAAGGTGACGGGAGCAGTCTTTAATCTCGCCCGGCGACGACCCGAAGACGGGCGAGCATAAATCGCGTGTCATAGAAAAGCCGGCTGCGCATCACCTGCGCAGCCGGCTTTTTTTGCAGCGGCTTAACCGGCGCGGCGCAGCAACCAGACACCGGCCAGGGCACAGATACCCGCCGGAGCTAGCACCGCCAGCAACGGCGAGAAGCCGAATACCAGACTGGAGGGCCCGAGCAGGTCCTGGGCGATGCGGAACGTGAAGCCCACCAGCACCCCGGTAAACACGCGCTGACCCAGGGTCACCGAGCGCAACGGGCCGAAGATAAAGGAAATCGCCATCAGCACCAGAGCCGCGGTCACCAGCGGTTGCAGCACCTTGGTCCAGAATGACAGCCAGTACTGGCCATTATTCAGCCCCTGCTCTGCCAGGTAGTGGATATAACGCCACAAACCGCTCATCGACAGCGCATCCGGGGCCAGCACCACGGTGCCGAGCAACTGCGGGGTCAGTTCGACATCCCAGCGTTCGCTGGCCTGTTCGACCACTTCGCTGCTGCGCTCACGGAAATGGGTGGTCGCCACGTCCTCCAGCTGCCAATGATCCCCCTGGTACTGGGCGCGCCGGGCGAAGCTGGCCGACTGCATGCGACGCTCGTCATCGAAGCGGTAACGGGTCACGCCGAACAGCACGCCATTGGGCTGTACCGCGTTGATATGCACGTACTCCTGACCCTGGCGGTGCCACAGGCCACGCTTGGCGCTCTGCGCATCGCCACTGCCCTGGGCCATGGCACGCCCGGCCTGGGCCTTGTTTTCGCTATAGGGGGCCAGGTACTCGCCAATCAGCACGCCGACCAGCATCAGCACCAGCATCGGCTTCATCACGGCCCAGACGATGCGTCCGATGGACACCCCGGCCGCGCGCATGATGGTCAGCTCGCTGTTGCTGGCCAGGGAGCCGAGGCCGATCAGGCAACCGATCAGCGCCGCCATCGGCAGCATCTCGTAGATGCGCCGCGGCGCGGTCAGGAGCACATAGCTGGATGCATCGAGCAGGCCGTAATTTCCTTCGATATCGCCCAGCTCATCGATAAAGGCGAACAGCAGGGCCAGGCCGACGATGATCCCGAGCACGCCGAGAATGGCGACGAATACCTGAACACCGATGTATCTATCCAACTTAACCACGGGCCATCTCCTTAGCCACGCCACGGGCGGCCCACTTCAAGCGCAACGGCTCCCAGTACAGCAGGAGCACGCCAACCAGGGCGAACACCCCATGCACCCACCACAACCCCAGGGCCGACGGGATCTTGCCTTTTTCCACCGCGCCCCGCGCCGCGATCAGCACGGCCAGGTAGGCCATATACAGCAGGATGGCCGGCAGCAGCTTGAGAAAGCGCCCCTGGCGCGGATTGACCCGCGACAGCGGTACCGCCAGCAAGGCGACCACGAACACCAGCACGGGGATCGACAGACGCCACTGCAATTCGGACTGCAGACGCCCGTCCTTGCTGCCCAGCAACTGACGGGTCGCGATACCCTCGCGGTCCGTCACCTCGGCGACCACCTCGGGCTTGGGCAACAGCACCCCATAGGTGTCGTACTGGATGGCGCGATAATTGGCCTCACCCGGATTGCCGTCATAGCGGTAGCCGTTTTCCAGGATCAGGTAACGGCTGCCATCGGCCTGCAGCTCCTGACGCCCGGTTTCGGCGACCAGCACGGAAATGCCGCGTTCCTTGTCGCCCTCGGTGGAAAACCGCTTCTCGGAAATGAACACCCCGGCCAGCTCGCCGCGATCATCGGACAATTCCTCGGAATAGGTCACCCGCGAGCCGTTCTTCATCGCCTGAAAACGCCCCGGCACCAGGGTATCCAGCTCGGTCATGGCGCTCTGCTGATTGAGAATCCGCGCCACCTGCTCGACCCCCTGGGGAGCCAGCCCCAGGCTCAACCAGCCCGCCAGCAACGCCACCAGCGTGGCCGGGGCCAGGGTGTAGACGAACAGCCGCTGCTGGCTCATGCCCGTGGCAGAGAGCACGGTCATCTCGCTTTCCAGGTACAGACGGCCATAGGCCAGCAGAATGCCGAGAAACAGCCCCAGCGGCAGGATCAGCTGCAGAAAGCCGGGAATCCGGTAGGCCATGATCAGCAGCAGCACCCCGGGATCGAGCAGGCCCTGGGCCGCCTGGGCCAGATAACGGATAAAGCGGCCACTCATAATGATCACCAACAGCACGGCACTCACCGCACTCAAGGTCACCAGCACTTCTCGGGACAGATAACGGAAGACAATCAAACCAGACGCTCCAGGGTTGTCAGGCTCAGGCGGCTACGAGCAAACTAGCCGCACTGCTTGCCGGCTCACCTGAAAGATGAACCATCGGAAAAATAGCCGGCATTATCCTGCAATACCGACTCGTTGTCTTGGGGACACCACCTAATGGAATTTATTGTTAAAAGCGTTCGCCCGGAAACACTAAAAACCGCCACCCTGGTACTCCCGGTTGGTGAAGGCCGCAAGCTCGGCGAAATCGGCAAAGCCGTCGACGCGGCCTGCGCCGGTGCCATCAGCGCCCTGCTCAAGCGCGGCGACCTGGCCGGCAAACTCGGCCAGACGCTGCTGGCCCATAACCTGGCGGGGCTCAAGGCCGAGCGGATTCTACTGGTCGGCAGCGGCAAGGACAGCGAATTGTCTGACCGCCAACTGCGCAAACTGCTCACCGCCACCCATACCGTGCTGAAAACCCTCGGCGGCGGCGACGCCACCCTGGCCCTGCAGGACCTCCAGGTAAAAGGCCGTGATGCCTATGGCAAGGCCCGCCTGACGGTGGAAACCCTGGCCGATGGCGGCTATCAGTTCGACCGTTTCAAGAGCCAGAAGGCCGACGCCAGCGCCCTGAAGAAGCTCACCCTGCTCGGCGACAAGGCCGACCAGGCCGATGTCGAGCGCGCCAGCAGCCAGGCCCAGGCGATTGCCGCCGGCATGGCCCTGACCCGCGATCTGGGCAACCTGCCGCCGAACCTGTGCCACCCCAGCTACCTGGCCGAAGAGGCCAAGGCCCTGGGCAAGGCCTACAAGAACCTCAAGGTCGAAATCCTTGACGAGAAGAAGCTCAAGGAACTGGGCATGGGGGCCTTCCTCGCCGTCGCCCAGGGCAGCGACCAGCCGCCACGACTCATCGTGCTCAACTACCAGGGCGGCAAGAAAACCGAGAAGCCCTATGCCCTGGTCGGCAAAGGCATCACCTTCGACACCGGCGGCATCAGTATCAAGCCCTCCGCCGGCATGGACGAGATGAAATACGACATGTGCGGTGCCGCCAGCGTGTTCGGCACCTTGAAAGCCGTGCTGGAGCTGCAGCTGCCGATCAACCTGGTGTGCCTGCTGGCCTGCGCCGAAAACATGCCCAGCGGCGGTGCCACCCGCCCCGGCGATATCGTCAGCACCATGAGCGGACAGACAGTGGAAATCCTCAACACCGACGCCGAAGGCCGTCTGGTGCTGTGCGACACCCTGACCTATGCCGAGCGCTTCAAACCCCAGGCGGTGATCGACATCGCCACCCTTACCGGTGCCTGCATCGTCGCCCTGGGCAGCAATGTGTCCGGTCTGATGGGCAACAACGACGAGCTGGTGCAGCAGATTCTCGCTGCCGGCCTCAGCGCCGACGACCGTGCCTGGCAACTGCCGCTGTATGACGAATACCAGGAACAGCTCGACAGCCCCTTCGCCGACATCGCCAATATCGGTGGACCGAAAGCCGGCACCATTACCGCTGGCTGTTTCCTGTCGCGCTTCGCCAAGGCCTACAACTGGGCTCACCTGGATATCGCCGGCACCGCCTGGATCAGCGGCGGCAAGGAAAAAGGCGCAACTGGCCGGCCGGTGCCGATGCTGACTCAATACCTGCTGGATCGCAGCGCCAAGGCTGCCAGCTGATACCGCCTCTTCCGTAGGAGCGGGCCACCCCGCGATCATGGCTTCGCGGGCATGGCCCACTCCTACACGCCTGGAGATCACTAGTGCGCATCGAGTTTTACGTCCTTTCCACTGCGCTGCCGGGTGATCGCCTGCGCGCGGCCTGCCAGCTGGCGATGAAGGCCTGGCGCGCCGGGCTGCCGGTGTTTGTCCGCGGCAGCGATGCGCAGCAATGCGCCGAGCTGGATGAACTGCTGTGGCGTTTCAAGGCCGAAAGCTTTGTCCCGCACAACCTTTACCAGGACGATCCGCAGGCTCCGGTGGCGATTGGCCTGGACGAAGAGCCGGCAAGCGCCCAGGGCGTGTTGATCAACCTGGGCAGCACGCTTTCACCGCAAGTGGAGCGTTTTAGCCGGGTGATTGAAATCGTCAATCAGGAGCCCGACCTGCTGACCGCCTGCCGGGAGAATTTCCGCAGCTACCGCCAGCGCGGGTATGATCCCAAACGAGTCGAACTCTAGTTGCACACCATGGACAGCCCAAAACCGCCGCAAAAACCCGCTCAGCTGCTGAACGACCTGGAGTCGATCCGCCAACTGCTGGGCGATGAAGGCCTCGAACCGCCGCTGCTGACCGAGTCGATCGACCCGGACAGCATCCCCCTGCTCTCGGACATCGTCACCCCGCCGCCCTTGCCGGCAACCCATGCTGCGCTGTCCAGTGCGGCACCTGCAGCCAGACTGCGTGACACGGTTGCGCAAAGCATCAGCCGCGACAGCGAACTGAACCGGCTGGACAGCGAACTGCGCGCCGCCGCCGAGCTGATCCTGCAGGATGTGATCGACGACTTCGTGCCGCAGATCGAAGCCGAACTGAAACGCCGCCTGCAGGCGCGCCTAAGCCGCCTGCTGCCGCCGCGCAAATAACCACCCTGCTGCCCGGATGCAATCAGGACTACGCACCTCGCCATAGCCGCCCGACACAGCCGCCACCTCCGCCAGTCAGCCACGCCACGCTCGGCCTTACGTCGCCAGGGCCATCCCCGCTATACTTGTCGGCTTTTCCGTCTAGCCGTCATAAGGGTCCCGCCGCGCATGGACAAGACCTACCAGCCGCACGCCATTGAAACCGCCCTGTACCAGAACTGGGAGGCGAATAACTATTTCGCCCCGCAAGGTGCAGGCGAGCCGTACACCATCATGATCCCGCCGCCGAACGTCACCGGCAGCCTGCACATGGGCCACGGCTTCAACAACTCGATCATGGATGCGCTGATCCGTTTCCGCCGCATGCAGGGCCGCAACACCCTGTGGCAGCCGGGCACCGACCACGCCGGCATCGCCACCCAGATGGTGGTCGAGCGTCAGCTGGCCGCCGACGGCATCGGCCGTCACGATCTGGGCCGCGAGAAGTTCCTGGAGAAGGTCTGGGAATGGAAGGAGCAGTCCGGCGGCACCATCACCCGGCAGATCCGTCGCCTGGGCAGCTCGGTGGACTGGTCGCGCGAGCGCTTCACCATGGACGAAGGCCTGTCCGAAGCGGTCAAGGAAGCCTTCGTGCGCCTGCACAAGGACGGCCTGATCTACCGCGGCAAGCGCCTGGTCAACTGGGACACCAAGTTCCACACCGCCATCTCCGACCTTGAAGTGGAAAACCACGACGAGAAGGGCAGCCTGTGGAACCTGCGCTACCCGCTGGCCGACGGCAACACCACCGCCGACGGCAAAAACTACCTGATCGTCGCCACCACCCGCCCGGAAACCATGCTCGGCGACAGCGCCGTGGCGGTTAACCCGAGTGACGAGCGCTATCAGGCGCTGATCGGCACCTTCGTCGAACTGCCGCTGGTAGGCCGACGCATTCCGATCATCGCCGACGACTACTGCGACCCCGAATTCGGCACCGGCTGCGTGAAAATCACCCCGGCCCACGACTTCAACGACTACGAAGTCGGCAAGCGCCACAATCTGCCGCTGATCAACATTTTCAATGCCGATGCCGCGGTGCTGGCCCGCGCCCAGGTGTTCAATGTCGATGGCAGCGTCAACGCCGAGGTCGATGCCAGCCTGCCGGCCGAATACGCCGGCCTGGATCGTTTCGAGGCGCGCAAGCAGATCGTTGCGGCCTTCGAGGCCGCCGGCCTGCTGGAAAGCATCGACGCCCACGCCCTGAAAGTGCCGAAAGGCGACCGCTCCGGCACCATCATCGAGCCCTGGCTGACCGACCAGTGGTACGTCAGCACCAAGCCGCTGGCCGAGAAGGCCATCGCCGTGGTGGAAAGCGGTGAAATCCAGTTCGTGCCCAAGCAGTACGAAAACATGTATTTCAGCTGGATGCGCGATATCCAGGACTGGTGCATCAGCCGTCAGCTGTGGTGGGGCCACCGCATCCCGGCCTGGTACGACGAAGCCGGCAACGTCTATGTCGGCCGCGACGAGGCGGAAGTACGCGCCACCCACAACCTCGGCGACGCCAACCTGCGCCAGGACGAAGACGTGCTCGACACCTGGTTCAGCTCGGGCCTGTGGACCTTCTCCACCCTCGGCTGGCCGCAACAGACCGAAGCGCTGAAGACCTTCCACCCGACCGATGTGCTGGTCACCGGCTTCGACATCATCTTCTTCTGGGTCGCGCGGATGATCATGCTGTCGACCCACCTGACCGGGCAGATTCCGTTCAAGACTGTGTACGTGCACGGTTTGGTCCGCGACGGCCAGGGCCAGAAGATGTCCAAGTCCAAGGGCAACGTGCTCGACCCGCTGGATATCGTCGACGGCATCACCCTCGACGAGCTGCTGGAGAAACGCACCAGCGGCATGATGCAGCCCAAGCTGGCCGAGAAGATCGCCAAACAGACCCGTGCCGAGTTCCCCGAAGGCATCGCCGCCTACGGCACCGACGCCCTGCGCTTTACCAACCTGGCGCTGGCCTCCACCGGTCGCGACATCAAGTTCGACATGGGCCGGGTCGAGGGTTACCGCAACTTCTGCAACAAGATCTGGAACGCCGCCAACTTCGTGCTGGAAAACACCGACGGCCAGGACTGCGGCGCGGGCGGCGAGCCGGTCGAGCTGTCCTCGGTGGACCGCTGGATCATCTCCGCCCTGCAGCGCACCGAGGCCGAGGTGACCCGTCAACTCGACGCCTTCCGCTTCGATCTGGCTGCGCAGGCTCTGTACGAGTTTATCTGGGACGAGTACTGCGCCTGGTACCTGGAGCTGGTCAAGCCAGTGCTGTGGGACGAGAACGCACCGATCGAACGCCAGCGCGGCACCCGCCGCACCCTGGTGCGCGTGCTGGAAGTGGCGCTGCGTCTGGCCCACCCGTTTATGCCCTTTATCACCGAAGAAATCTGGCAGCGGATCAAGGCGCAAGCAGGTGTCAGCGGCGAGACCATCATGCTGCAGGCCTGGCCGGTGGCCAACGAGAGCCGCATCGATGCCGCCGCCGAAGGCGATATCGAGTGGGTCAAGCAACTGATGCTCGGCCTGCGGCA
>JBFJZW010000179.1:0-9661 GCA_041621875.1 Pseudomonas sp.
ACACCCATGATAAACGTCGCACCGGCCACGGCAATGGTGATCAGCAGTATATCCATATCGTCCTGATCGGCTTCGGCGTGGTTGGTGTAGCAGATGTCGCAGCCCATCGGCAGGCCCAGCAGCTTGCCGCAGAAGTGGTCTTCCAGGCCGGCGCGGATGATCTGCTTGCCGTTATAGAGGTACTCCGGGCCGATAAAGCCAACCACGGTATTCACCAGAAACGGCTTGAAATGCCGCGCCACTGCATAGGCGCGGGTCTCGCAGGTCTGTTGATCGAGGCCATGGTGGGCACCGGCAGACAGCGCGCTGCCCTGGCCGGTCTCGAAATACATCAGGTTATCGCCGAGGGTGCCGCGCTTGAGGCTCAGGCCGGCGTCGTAGCCTTCCTGGAGAATCTGCAGGCTGACGCCGAAGCTGGCGTTGGCCGCCTCGGTGCCGGCAATCGACTGGAATACCAGGTCCAGCGGCACGCCACGGTTGGTCGCCTCGATCGAGGTGGTGACGTGGGTCAGCACGCAGGCCTGGGTGGGGATTTCATAACGCTGGATGATGCCGTCGAGCATCTTCAGCATGTCGCAGATGCTCGCGATGCTGTCGGTGGCCGGGTTGATGCCGATCATGGCGTCGCCGTTGCCATACAGCAGGCCGTCGAGAATGCTCGCGGCGATGCCGGCCGGCTCATCGGTCGGGTGATTGGGCTGCAGGCGGGTGGACATGCGCCCACGCAGGCCGACGGTGTTGCGAAAACGGCTGACCACGCGGATTTTCTGCGCCACCAGCACCAGATCCTGCACGCGCATGATCTTCGAGACCGCAGCGGCCATTTCCGGCGTCAGGCCGGGGGCGAGGGCGCGCAGGCTGGCTTCATCGGCGCTGTCGCCGAGCAGCCAGTCGCGAAATCCGCCGACAGTGAGGTGGCTGACCGGGGCGAAGGCCGCCAGGTCATGGCTGTCGATGATCAGCCGGGTGACTTCATCCGCTTCGTAGGGAATCAGCGCCTCGCTAAGGAAATGCTTGAGAGGAATATCGGCCAGGGCCATCTGCGCCGCGACCCGTTCGCCGGCATTGCTCGCGGCAACGCCTGCGAGAAAGTCGCCGGAGCGTGCCGGGCTGGCCTTGGCCATCACCTCGGCGAGGCTGGCGAAACGGTAGGTTTCACCGCCGGCTGTATGCCGGAATCCGGACATTGAACTTCTCCCCCGCGCAATGACCTTAATCTGCGCCAAATCGGTGCCCGTTCCGGGCGTGCTGCACGCTGGCGGGCGGCGTAACCCCTGCGACTGGCCGCCGGCAGTGCTTACTGAAAGGGCGAGCAACGCCTGTGCCAATCCCGCAGGCTCTGCGTGCCGCCGCCGCTGTGCTAACCTGCGGCGATCTTGTTCAGGGCCAGTTCTGGCCGGTTTTCGAGGGCACCTTCAAGGTAAATCATGCATATCCATATTCTCGGTATCTGCGGCACCTTTATGGGCTCGCTGGCTGTGCTGGCCAAGGAACTGGGCCACCGTGTGACCGGTTCCGACGCCAACGTCTACCCACCCATGAGCACCCAGCTCGAAGCCCAGGGCATCGAGTTGACCCAGGGCTATGACGCCGCCCAGCTCGACCCCGCACCGGATCTGGTGGTGATCGGCAACGCCCTGTCGCGCGGCAACCCGGCGGTGGAGTATGTGCTGAATAAAGGCCTGCCCTATGTCAGCGGCCCGCAGTGGTTGGCCGACCATGTGCTGCAGGGCCGTTGGGTACTGGCGGTGGCCGGCACTCACGGCAAAACCAGCAGTTCGAGCATGCTGGCCTGGGTGCTGGAGCATGCCGGCATGAGCCCGGGCTTTCTGATCGGCGGGGTACCGCAGAATTTCGGTATTTCCGCGCGCCTGGGCGGCACGCCGTTCTTCGTGGTCGAGGCCGACGAATACGACAGCGCCTTCTTCGACAAACGCAGCAAGTTCGTCCACTACCGCCCGCGCACCGCGATCCTGAATAACCTGGAGTTCGATCACGCGGATATCTTCCCTGATCTGGCGGCCATCGAGCGGCAATTCCACCATCTGGTGCGCACCATTCCGGGCGACGGCCTGATCATTCACCCGACCACCGAGCCTGCGCTCAAACGGGTGATCGAGATGGGCTGCTGGACCCCTGTGCAGACCACGGGTGAGGGCGGTCAATGGCAGGCGCGCTTGCTGAGCGAGGATGGCTCGCGCTTCGAGGTCAGTTTCGAGGGTAAAACCGCGGGCGTGGTGGACTGGCAACTGACCGGCCAGCACAACGTCGCCAACGCCCTGGCAGTGCTGGCGGCGGCGCGGCATGTCGGTGTGGTACCGGAGCTGGGTATCGCCGCGCTGTGCAGCTTTATCAATGCCAAACGGCGGATGGAGAAGGTCGCCGAAGTCAATGGCGTGACCATCTTCGACGACTTCGCCCACCACCCCCCGGCTATTGCCACCACCCTGGATGGCCTGCGCAAACGCATCGGCAGTGCCAAGCTGATCGCCATCGTCGAGCCGCGCTCCAACTCGATGAAGCTCGGCGCGCACCGCGACGGCCTACCGGAATCCGTGGTGCAGGCCGACTCGGTGTACTGGTACGCGCCGCCGAACCTCGGCTGGGACCTGGCCGGCACCGTAGCCACGTCGACCGTGCCGACCCGGGTGTGTGATTCCCTGGAGGCGATCATTGCCGGGGTCAAGGCCGAAGCCGCGCCGGGTACTCAGGTGGTGGTGATGAGCAACGGCGGCTTTGGCGGCCTGCATGGCAAGCTGGCGGCGGCCCTGGCGGCATAAGCTTGTAGGATGAGTTGAGCGAAGCGATACCCATCGGCCCCGATTTGATGGGTATCGTGCGCTACGCGCCTCAACCCATCCTACGGTCTTATAGACGGAACATAAGCAAGCGCAGCAGCATTGAGAGTGAATTTATGAGCGGTCCGGAACGTATTACCTTGGCCATGACCGGTGCCTCCGGTGCCCAGTACGGCCTGCGCCTGCTCGATTGCCTGGTGCGGGAAGATCGTGAGGTGCACTTTCTGATTTCCAAGGCCGCGCAGCTGGTGATGGCTACCGAAACCGATGTCAGCCTGCCGGCCAAGCCGCAGGCCATGCAGGCCTTTCTCAACGAGTACACCGGGGCGTCCTCGGGGCAGATCCGCGTGTATGGCAAGGAGGACTGGATGGCTCCGGCGGCCTCAGGTTCGGGGGCTCCCAGCGCCATGGTGGTGGTGCCCTGTTCCACCGGCACCCTGTCGGCCATCGCCTGCGGTGCCTGCAACAACCTGATCGAGCGCGCCGCCGATGTGGTGCTGAAAGAGCGCCGCCAGTTGATTCTGGTGCCGCGCGAGGCCCCGTTTTCCAGCATCCATCTGGAGAACATGCTCAAGCTGTCGAACCTGGGCGCGACCATTCTGCCGGCCGCGCCGGGTTTCTATCACCAGCCGCAGACCATCGACGACCTGATCGATTTCGTCGTGGCGCGCATCCTCAATTGTCTGAATATCCCCCAGGACATGCTGCCGCGCTGGGGCGAGCATCATCAGGTCAGCGGCGATGAGTGATAGGGCGAAAAGCCCATGGGTTACGCTTTCGGCTAACCCATCCTACCGGGTGGCTTGCCTGCTGCTCGTGGCGCTGCTGCCGGGCTGTGCCACGGTAGCCACCCTGGATGCGGCCAAGCCCGGTGCACCGGTGGTCTATGCCGGTACCCGGCTGGATCTGTATGCGTTGCAGGGAGGCTGCTGCGCCGTCGAGCGCTTCGGCTGCGAGGCACCGAAGTACGCGGCCCTCGACCTGCCGGCCAGTGCGCTGCTCGATACCCTGTTGTTGCCGCTGTCCCTGGCCACCGCCGTGGGGCTGCGGCTGAGTGTCAGCGGCGGGCTCTGATCGGCCGGTGCGCATGGCGCACCCTACAAAGGCGCGGCGGCCATATAGGGCGCGCCGCGGGCTGTGCTATTCGGCCAACTGGCATACGGCGGCCTGGGTATCGGCAAGGCCGTAACGCCCCTTCGCATCACACACCACGCGGCCCATGGCCACCGCCGGGTCGTGGGTGAACACCAGGCGGCCGCCGCGGGCCTGCAAGTCGCTTAGCAGCGCCTGCTTTTCCTCGATCAGACCTTCGGGAAAACGGTCATAACCCATGGTGATCGGCAGGTGTACCCAGGGTGCGCCGGGGATCAGGTCGCCGGGAAATACCACCGGACCGTCCGCCATGGCCACCTCGGGCAGGAGCTGGCCGGGGGTGTGGCCGTCGCTCCAGTGCAGGTGCCAGTCCGCGCCGAGCAGTTCGCAGTGCTCGGTTTCGTCCACCAGTTGCAGGCGGCCGCTGGCTTCCAGCAGTTCGAGCAGTTCCGGGATATAGGAGGCGCGGTCGCGGGCGTGGGGCTGGCAGGCGCGCTGCCATTGGCGGCGGCCGGTGACGAACTGGGCGTTGGGAAACAGCAGGCGCGCCGGTTTACCTTCTTCCCAGGCGGCGAGCAGGCCGCCGGCATGGTCGAAGTGCAGATGGGTGAGCAGCACGATATCGATATCGGCATCACTCAGGCCCAGTTCGGCCAGGCTGTCGAGCAGCACGTGACGGTCTTCCTGGACGCCGAAACGCTGTTTCAGCTCCGGGCTGAAGAAGGCCCCGATACCGGTTTCCACCAGGATATTGCGACCCTCTTCCTGCACCAGCAGGGCGCGGCAGCCGAGGTCGATACGATTTTCCGGGTCGGGGGCCATCCAGCGCTGCCACAGGGCCTTGGGCGCGTTGCCGAACATCGCGCCGCCGTCGAGTTTCTGGCTGTTGCCGGTGAGGGTGGTCAGGGTTCGCATGGGGCGTTCTCTTGTTCTTGTCTGGGACCGCAGGGTGGATCGGTGCAGCGTGATCCACCCTATGGCGTGTTGTTCAGCGCTCGATGGCCAGGGCCACACCCTGGCCGCCGCCGATGCACAGGGTGGCCAGGCCCTTGTGCGCATCGCGGCGCTGCATCTCGTGAATCAGGCTGACGAGGATACGACAACCGGATGCGCCGATGGGATGGCCGAGGGCGATGGCACCGCCATTGACGTTGACCTTGGCGCTGTCCCAGTGCAGCTCGCGGCCGACGGCGATGGCCTGGGCGGCGAAGGCTTCATTGGATTCGATCAGGTCGAGTTGTTCGAGGCTCCAGCCGGCCTTTTCCAGGGCCTTGCAGGTGGCGAATACCGGGCCGATGCCCATGATCGCCGGGTCGACGCCGGCGCTGGCGTGGGCCTTGATCCGCGCCATGATCGGCAGACCGAGGGCGGCGGCCTTGGCGGCGCTCATCAGCAACACGGCGGCCGCGCCGTCGTTGAGGGTCGAGGCATTGCCGGCGGTGACGCTGCCGTCGCGCTTGAAGGCCGGGCGCAGTTTGCCCAGAACCTCCAGAGTGCTGCTGGCGCGGGGTTGTTCATCCGCCGCGACGATCAGGCTGGGGCCCTTGCGCTGGGGGATTTCGATGGGGCAGATCTCGGCCAGGAAACGCCCGGCCTCGATGGCGGCGCAGGCGCGCTGCTGCGAGCGGGCGGCAAAGGCATCCTGCTCGCCGCGGCTGATGCCGTATTGCTCGGCCAGGTTCTCGGCGGTGATGCCCATGTGGTAATCGTTGAAGGCATCCCACAGGCCGTCGTGGATCATGCTGTCGAGCAGCTGACCGTGGCCCATGCGCAGGCCATTGCGTGAACCGCTGAGGATGTGGGGCGACAGGCTCATATTCTCCTGGCCGCCGGCGATGATCACTTCGGCATCGCCGCAGGCGATGGCCTGGGCCCCGAGAATCACCGCTTTCAGGCCCGAACCGCAGACCTTGTTCAGGGTCATGGCCGGCACCGTGTGCGGCAGGCCGGCCCTGAGCGCACTCTGCCGCGCCGGGTTCTGCCCGCAGCCTGCGCTGAGCACCTGGCCGAGCAGCACTTCGTCCACCTGTTCGGCGGCTAGGCCGCTGTCCGCCAGCAGCTGGCGAATGACCGCGGCCCCAAGTTCGACGGCCGGGACGCTGCTGAGCGCGCCCTGAAATGCGCCGACGGCGGTGCGCCGGGCGGCGACTATTACCACTTCACGCATAGCGTCTCCTCGCCGGGCTCATCTGAGAGCCCGGCGCTGTTCTCGGTTGCGCAGGACGCAGCCGAGGGGTTGCAATAAAAAAGCGCGGCGGGACGCCGCGCAAACGCTCAACTGGTTTAGAACTGCTCGGCATCCAGCCCATAGAGTGCGGCGCTGCCGGCGCGAATGCTGGCTTCCAGGGCCAGGGTGCGTGGTAGCAGGCGGCTGAAGAAGAACCCTGCGGTGGCCAGCTTGCCGGCGTAGAAGACCGGGTCATCGGCTTGGCGGGCTTCGGCCACCACGGCCATGCGCGCCCACATATAGGCGTAGGCGACATAGCCGAACAGGTGCAGGTATTCCACCGCGGCGGCCCCGACCGCATTGGCATCGGTCTTGGCCTGTTCCAGCAGCCAGCCGCTAAGCGTTTCCAGGCGTTCCAGGGCGGTGACCAGCTCGCTGCCGTAGGGCACCTGATGTTGTTGGGCGAAGTGACGGATTTCGCTGGCGAACTGGCGCAGTGCGGCTCCACCGTTGGCCACCACCTTGCGCCCGAGCAGGTCCATGGCCTGGATGCCATTGGTGCCTTCGTAGATCTGCGCGATGCGCACGTCACGCACCAGCTGTTCCTGACCCCACTCGCGGATATAGCCGTGGCCGCCGAACACCTGCTGGCCGTGCACGCAGCTGTCCAGGCCGGTGTCGGTGAAGAAGGCCTTGGCCACCGGGGTGAGCAGGGCGACCAGGGCGTCGGCGGCCTGGCGCTCGGCGGCATCGATGCTGAACTTGGAGAGGTCCAGTTGCTGGCCGACATAGCAGGCGAAGGCGCGACCGCCTTCGGTCATGGCCTTCATGCTCAGCAGCATGCGGCGCACGTCGGCATGCACGATGATCGGGTCGGCCATCTTGTCCTGGGCCTGCGGGCCGCTGGCGGCGCGGCTCTGCAGGCGTTCGCGGGCATAGCCGACGGCGCTCTGGTAGGAGGCCTCGGCGCAGCCGATACCCTGGATGCCGATGGACAGGCGCTCGTAGTTCATCATGGTGAACATCGCCGCCAGGCCCCTGTTCGCTTCGCCGATCAGGTAGCCAGTGGCACCGTCGAAGTTGATCACGCAGGTGGCCGAGGCCTTGATGCCCATCTTGTGTTCGATCGAACCGCAGCTCACCGAGTTGCGTTCGCCCAGGCTGCCATCGGCCGCCACCAGCACCTTGGGCACCAGAAACAGCGAGATGCCCTTGGGCCCGGCCGGCGCGCCCGGCAGCTTGGCCAGCACCAGGTGGATGATGTTCTCGGTCAGGTCCTGCTCGCCGCCGGTGATAAAGATCTTGCTGCCGCTGATGGCATAGCTGCCGTCGGCCTGGGGTTCGGCTCTGGTGCGGATCAGACCCAGGTCGGTGCCGGCATGGGCCTCGGTCAGGCACATGGAACCGGCCCAGCGGCCTTCGTACATCGGCGGCAGGTAGGTGCTCTTCAGCGCTTCGCTGGCATGGGCGTCGATGGCCAGGCAGGCCCCGGAACTCAGCGCCGAATACAGGGCGAAGCTGTTGTTGGCCCCGTAGAGCATTTCCTCGAAGGCCACCGCGAGCATCTTCGGCATGCCCATGCCGCCGTAGGCCGGGTTGCCGGACAGGCCGACCCAGCCGCCTTCGATATAGGTGGCGTAGGCCTGCTTGAAACCGGCCGGGGTACGCACCGCGCCGCCCTCCCACTGCGCGCCTTCCTCGTCACCGCTGCGGTTGAGCGGGGCGATCAGGCTGCCGGTGACCTTGGCCGCTTCTTCGAGGATGGCGTCGGCGGTGTCGGCGTCCACGGTTTCGCGCAGGGCCGGCAGGCGGGCCCACAGGCTGGGGGCGTCGAACACTTCATGGAGAACAAAGCGCAGGTCGCGCAGGGGGGCGTTGTAGTCGGGCATGGGGCACCTCAAAGCAGGGTGCCGCAGGCGAACCTGCGGCGGGTGAGCGGGTGAATAGGGTTATAGCGCGTCAGTCGATTTCGGGGGCACCGCTGGTCTTGTCCTTGCTCGAGGCGAACCTGAGCAGGTGGGTGCGTTCCACCAGGATATGCAGCGCCGCCCCGGCGGCCAGGCCCCAGCCCGCGCCGTAGACGGCCAGGACCACGCCCATGGTGCCGGCGACGCCGCGCTCGGTGTTGTTGCCCAGCTGCTCGAAACCGACCATCAGGCAGATATAGCCGGTGAGGATCAGGGTCAGCGACAGGGCGATCGGCAGTACCGGCTGGAAGAAGCTCACCAGCGGCAGCATAAACAGGGCGATAAAGCCGGTGATCCAGAAGGTCCCCGCGCCGCTGTAAATCGAGTCCATGGCCTTGCGCCCGTACTTGTAGCGTTCGGCCATGGTCGCCGCGACGGCGGTCCACAGCGGTCCGGCCAGGCCCGGGTAGGGGGCGAAGAAGGCGTGCAGGGCGTTGCGCAGGGCGGTTACCAGGTGCACGCGGTCGATGTTGTTCTCGATCACTTCATCGGTGCGCAGTTCGTCGGCGCGCTGCATCAGCGACTGGCCGACAATGATGTCGCCGAAGGCGATGATATAGGCGATCACCGCGGTGGGGACGGCCAGCAGGAACACGTCCAGGCCGGGGAAGCCGACGTTGAACGGCAGGTAGTTCCACATCTCGGCGAAGGCCGGCGCGGTGATGCCGAAGCGCACATCGGGCATCTTGTACTCGCCCACGGCGATGCCGATAAAGATGGCGATCAGCATGCCCGGCACCATGCCGTAGTTGACGATCTTGCGCGCCAGGGGCACCCGCTCGGTGAGGCCCTTGAAGGACACCGAGAACATCAGGTAGAGGCAGATCAGGCTGCCCAGCACCAGGGAGATCGGGGTGTTGGCCAGGCGTCCGCCGGTAGAGATTTCGCCCATCAGCGCGGCGATACCGGCACCGATGATGATGCCGCCCTTCATCGAGTTGGGGATGATCTTCACCAGGGTGCTGCCCAGGCGGGTCACGCCCAGCACCAGGAAGATCACGAACACCAGAAACTGCAGGGCGAACAGCGCCTGGATGGCCTGCGGGCCGGGCTCGAAGTTGCCCAGAAACAGCAGCACCACCGGAATCCCCGGGGTGATCCAGCCGGGCACGAAAGGCACGCCGAGCAGCGCCGGCAGCATAAAGCCGATGCCGCACACCACCACATAGGCCAGGGCCACGTCATAGGGCAGGCCGAGGTATTTCTCCAGCAGCGGAATCATCGCCAGGCTGACCACGAACATGATCAGCGCCTGGAGCATTTCCGCGGTTTCCCAGCGGTAATGCACGAAGGGCAGGCGCACCTTGAACGGGCCGAGGGGCCAGTAGGGTTGCTCGTCGCCGTCGCGACGCTTGAAAATTTGCATCAGGGTTCTCCGTCGGCCGCCTGGGCCGGTTCTTGTTGTTGTGCAAACGGTGTGTTCTTGCCGTAGCCCGGATTGCATCCGGGCTACGGGGAATCAGAGGGCCTTGGCCATATCGCGCAGAACGAACTTCTGGATCTTGCCGGTGCTGGTCTTCGGCAGTTGGGTAAAGACCACGGTCTTGGGCACCTTGAAACCGGCCAGGTGTTCGCGGCAGAAGGCGATGATCTGGGCCTCGCTGGTGGCCTGCTGGTCGACCTTGCGGGTGATGAAG
>JBFJZW010000180.1:0-9577 GCA_041621875.1 Pseudomonas sp.
CGATCTGTTGTCGGCGTACTGCGCCATGTTCTCGGCGGTGATGACGAACAGCGGCTTCTCGTCGGCATAGGGGTCCGGATAGACCGCGCCGGGGCCGGCGAATTTCACTTGCGGCGGCGCACCGCGCCATTTGCCGGACCACTCGGGGATGCTGCCGTCGGCGTTGCCGGCTTTTTCCGCGCCCATTGGGGTCAGGTCTTGGCCCAGGCGCGCGGCTTGTTCCGGACTGATCTTGGCCTGGGCGGCCAGGCTGGCGCCGAGCAGGGTAGCGGCCAGGGCCGTGTGCAGCAGAAGATGGTTTTTCAGGGTCATGCTGGGTTCCTCCGTCAGAGGCTTCAGAAGCGGTATTTGAAGTTGAGGGCAAGGTTGTCGCGATCCGCCAGGGGCGAATTCTTGGCGTTGCCCAGAAACACGTTGTAACTAGCCTCCACGGTGAAGTTGCCGAGATAACGCCAGGTGCTGCCGACGCTCATGCGGTCGTCGCCCTCACCCGAGTTGATCGAGCCCAGCAGCGAGCTGTCGCGTTGTGCTGCGGTGCTGTAGGTGATGGGCACCGACATGTCCCAGCCGCTGAACACGTTGTTGTAGTCGAAGGTCGCCTGCACGGTGTAGCCCCAGGCGTCGCGGTCCTTGAACAGGGTGTCGGAGCGCGGGCTGTCGAGCGGGCCGATACCGGGGATGAACACCGTGAAGGACTCCGCCTTGTCGTGGCTGAGGACGTTGTTGTAGATCACCTCGCCGACTAGGGTGGTGTTGTCCGCCCAGGCAGTGGGGCCGAGCACGTGGATCATCGACATTTGCGCCTGCAGGGTCTTGGCCCTGACCGCGTGGGGCGGCAGCGGGATGTCGATGGGGAAACCGAAGCCGTTGAAGGTGGTGGCGGTGTCGACCAGCACCGGCTGGCCGTCGCG
This sequence comes from Pseudomonas sp., assembly GCA_041621875.1. Lineage (GTDB taxonomy): Bacteria > Pseudomonadota > Gammaproteobacteria > Pseudomonadales > Pseudomonadaceae > Aquipseudomonas. The sequence continues at coordinate 912 of JBFJZW010000180.1, forward strand.
GTAGCTGACTTCGCCAGCGAGGCTGGTCTCGCCGAGCACGGTGGCGAAGCTGGCGCCGTACTGGTCGATATCGTCGAAGTAGCGCACCCGGTAACTGCCGAAGTCGCTGAGGAAGTCCAGGGTCGGAGTCTTGTCGTGATAGCGCGAATAGTAGAGGCCGAACTCGGTGTTGTTCAGCGACTCGGCGGTGTAGGTCAGGGCCACGCCGTACTGTCCGCTGTCGGATGGCTTGTCGTCCTTCAGCCGACGCAGGAAGCCGGTGGAGTCGTTGAAGCCGCCTTCGTCGATCAGGTCGGTGGTGGAGAAGTAGCTGCCGACCCCGAACAGTTCGGTCTTCTCCCACTCGTACTGGTAGTAAGCCTGCAGGTCGAGGTTGTCGGTCAGGCTGAACTGGCCGAAGAGTTGGCCGACCGGCAGCAGAATCTCCTTGACCTCGACCCCGGGGGTGGTTGTCTTGGTCGCGTCCACCGGGCTCTGCGCCGAGGAGATACCCTGGTAGAACAGGCTCTCGCCCCAGCTCACTACCTGATCGCCGAGGCGCAGGTTGAGGTTGCGCCCACCGATGTCCCAGGTGCCATAGAAGTAGGAATCGAGCAGACGCAGGTCCTCGCGGTGCTGGTCGATGGTCTCCTGGGAGAAGCGATCGGGACGCGAACATTGGCCACCGGCGAAGCAGTTGGAGCTGCCAGTGTCGTTGTCGTTGCCCTGGTCGTAGACGTTGTCGTAGAAGCCAGCAGCGCGGACGAACAGGCCGTAGTCGCCGCGCCATTTGAAGTCGGCCTCGGTGAGAAAACCGATGCGGTTGCTGATCAGGCTGCCTCTATCGAAGGCGTTGTCGCCGTCGTTGCCATTGGCGTCCGCGGTCAGGCGGCGGTCGCGGCCCTCGGTGCGCCAGGCCAGGCCATAGCTCAGGGTGGTGTCCCAGTCGACGCTCAGCTCATCGCTGGGCTGAAACGACAGGGCGCTGGCCTGGCTGGCCAGGCCGCCGACGAGCACCGCCAGGCCGAGGCGGATGGCGGTACGTAGCGGTTGCGGGGCGATTGTTGTTTTTATCATGTCGTCCTCTTACAGAAGTCGGGGCTACCCGACCTGCACTTCAGGTTTTTGGGGGAGCTGGCGTGACTATGGAGTCATAGCCGAAGGCCCAACATCGTCCAAGCGGACTAACCCAATCGGCGCAAATTTCCTCCTGTCATTTTAGTCCCATCGGACGATGCCCTTTACCCCGGCGGCTGCGAACAATCGCTGCCATGACCGCCGGCACGTCCGTGCTGCCGCGGCCCCTTGTATGACTGTGCAGGCCCTGGGCGGAGGTGAGCGATGAACGAACCCAAGATCGACTGGGACGACTGCTGCGATGTGCTGGTGGTCGGCTCCGGCGCTGGCGCCATGACCGCCGCGTTGCGCGCCCATGACCACGGCCTGGATGTGCTGCTGATCGAGAAGAGCGCGCAGTACGGCGGCACCTCGGCGGTGTCCGGCGGTGGCATCTGGATTCCCAACAACCACCGCATCGCCGCCCTCGGTGGCAGCGACTCGGTGGAGGAGGGCATCCGCTATATCCAGGCGGTGACCCAGGGGGAAATCGCCGATGGGCGCATCGAGGCCTATGTCGAGCACGGCCGCGAGATGGTCGAATACCTCGAAGCCCACAGCCGGGTGCGCTTCGAAGCCCAACCCGGCTACGCCGACTACTACCCCGAGGTGGCGGGCGGCAAACCGGGGTATCGCTCGATGGACCCGCTGCCGTTCGCCGCCGCCGAGCTGGGCGAGGAATTTTTGCGCATGCGCGCGCCGTCGCCCGGCACCCTGATGCTCGGACGCATGGCCATGACCATGAAGGAGGCGCAGGTGCTGCTGTGTCGTGGCGCCGGTTGGCTGCGCCTGACCGCCAAGGTGATGTGGCGTTACTGGCGCGACCTGGAGGGCCGCCGGCTGTCGCGCCGCGACCGTTTTCTGACCCTGGGCAACGCGCTGATCGGCGCCCTGCGTGCCTCGCTGCTGGACCGTGGCGTGCCGCTGTGGCTGAACTGCGCGCTGGAAGAGTTGATCATCGACGACGGTCGGGTCTGCGGCGCATTGGCCAGCCGCGAGGGCCAGCTGCTGCGGATCAAGGCACGCCATGGGGTGATACTGGCCGCCGGCGGATTCGAGCGTAACCAGGCGATGCGCGCGCAGTACCTGCCGCAACCCTCGCAGGCCGCCTGGAGCGCCACGCCGCCTAATAATACCGGCGATGCGATTCGCGCCGGTCAGGGCATAGGCGCCGCCACCGCATTGATGGAACACAGCTGGTGGGCGCCGACCACCCACGTCGCCGGCGAGGAAAAGCAGCGGGCGATGTTCGTCGAGCGCACCTTGCCCGGCTGCATCCTGGTCGACTCCGCCGGCCAGCGTTTCGTCAACGAGGCGGCGCCCTACACCGACATCGTCTACGCCATGTACGCGCACAACCGCGAGGGGACGACCAGCGTGCCCTGCTGGATGGTCTTCGACGCCGAGTTCAGGCGCAAATACCCCTGCGGCGCGCTGCTGCCCGGTTACGCCCAGCCCGATTGGCAGGTGCCCAAGGCGCTGCGCGGCTATTTCCACAAGGCCGCCAGCCTGGCGGCGCTGGCCGCGCAGATCGGCGTCGACCCGGCCGGCCTGGCCGCTACCGTCGAGCGCTTCAACGGCATGGCCGAGCAGGGCCGCGACGAGGATTTCCACAAGGGCGAGTCGCTGTTCGACCGCTACTACGGCGACCCTCATGTGCAGCCCAACCCCTGTTTGGCGCCGCTGCACAAGGGGCCGTACTACGCAGTGCGCATCGATGCCGGCGACATCGGCACCAAGGGCGGCCTGCTCACCGACGTGCATGCCCGCGTGCTGCATGTCGACGGTCAAGCCATCGCCGGGCTGTATGCGGTGGGCAACTGCGCCGCCTCGATGATGGGCCGCACCTACCCGGGCGCCGGCTCGACTATCGGCCCGGCGATGTGCTTCGCCTACCTGGCGGCCAACCATATCAAGAGTCAAGTCGAACACCGCCGGCACCGCCCGTGCTTGTCCGCCGAACCCGCCGATCAGGCCTAACCTCAGGAGCTACCTATGCCAATTGCAACGCCCCCAGTCGCCGTGGTCACCGGCGCCAGCCGTGGTGTCGGCCGGGGCATCGCCCTGGCCCTGGGCGCCGCCGGCATGACCGTGTATGTCACCGGTCGCGCCCCGGCCCAGGCCGGTTCCAAACTCTATGGCCAGGTACTCTACGGCTCGCTGGAAGGCACCGCCGCGGCCATCGGCGCCGCCGGCGGTCGCGGCATCGCGGTGCACTGCGACCATGCCGAGGATGACCAGGTGCGGGCGCTGTTCGCCCGGGTCGCGGAGGAATGCGGGCGCCTCGACCTACTGGTGAACAACGCCGCCTTTATCCATGAACAATTGATCGAGCCGGGCCCCTTCTGGAGCAAGCCGCTGGAGCTGGTGGACATCCTCGAGGTCGGCCTGCGCTCGGCCTATGTCGCCAGTTATTACGCCGCGCCGCTGCTGCTCAAGGCGGGCCGTGGGCTGATCTGTTTCACCTCCTCGTTCGGCGCCGGTTGCTACATGCACGGCCCGGCCTACGGCGCGCAGAAAGCCGGGGTCGACAAGCTGGCGGCGGACATGGCCATCGACTTCGAGGGCAGCGGCGTGGCCGCCTTGTCGCTGTGGCTGGGTCCGCAGCTGACCGAGCGCACGTGCCTCGCCGGCGAGCAGCACGGCGAGCAGTACCAGGCGTTTCTGGCCCAGGCCGAGCCCCCCGAGTTCAACGGCCGGGTGATCCACGCGCTGCTGGGCGACCCCGAGTTGCCCAGCCTGAGCGGGCAGACCCTGGTCACCGCCGAGATCGCCCCGCGCTACGCCATCAGCGAGGCCGAGGGCCGCCAGCCGCCGTCTTACCGCGAGATGCTCGGCGCGCCGCGCCAGCAGCATCCGGCGCGGGTGATCTGAAGTGGAAAAAACCAACGGGCCCTAGGGCCCGTTGGTTGTTGCGCAGGCCTCGCCACCTGGCCTCAGACCGCCGTCGGCAGCTTGATCGGGTACTGGCTGGTGGGCACTACATCGATCTTGTCGAAGTCGAGGAAACGTTTACAGCTGTCCAGCATCGCCGTCAGGTTGCGCTGGAACTTCTCCTCGTCGCCGAGCGCATCGAAGAAGGCCTGGGGATCGCTCATGGCCGCGGGCGGGAAGCACTCCTCGACTATGGCGTCGAGGCGCGGGGCGCCGTGGGTCAGCGGCAGTACCACCAGATTCTGCACGTAGAGAAAGTTGTCCTGGGTCTCGATGGCCACCTGGGTGTGCTGGTTGCGCCAGATGTCCAGCCAGGCCTCGGCGCTGAGCCGTGGCGGGCGGGTGAGCAGGGCCATTTGGGCGAAGCCGTGGGTGCGCTCGCCGGCTTGCGCCGGGTAGCGGGTGTTGCGGATCGCCACCGACTCGCTGACCAGGTAACCGGCAAAGCGGGCCATTGCGGTGCCGAGCACTGCATCGAAGGGGCGGCGCCATGGCCCGTTGACGCTGTCGACCCAGAGCGCCAGGGTGCCGTCGATCGGTGGCTGGCTATTGGTTTGGCGTAGCCCGGCGGCGGGCTCGACGTGCTGGTCCGCGACGTTCAGCTGCAGGCCGCGGGCGCCCAGGGCGAGCAGCTGTTCGGCGACCTCGTTGCGCAGGCGATGGGCGAAGGAGTCGGCGCTGATCTGGGGATCGCGCCAGAGGGTGTAGATGATCTTTTCCATGTTCGGCACTGCTCTCGGTGGTGGAGAGAGAGGTGGAGGGCCGCTCGGCTATGCGCCCGGCCCTGTTCGCTAGGGTGGTGGACCGCGCTAGGGCCAGCCATGTGCGGTGTGAGTTTCAGCCCCAGTAGGCCTGGCCGCCGTCCAGCGGGAGGGTCGCGCCGGTCAGGTAACCGGCGGCGGCTCCGACCAGAAACACCACGGCCCTGCCGATGTCGCGCTCGCAGTCGCCGACCCGCTGCAGCGGGATGGACTTGATGAACTCGGCGGCTTCAGCCGGGCGCGCGTCGATCCAGCCGGCCATTCCCGGCGACAGGGCGTTCGGCGCTATGGCGTTGACGCGGATGCCCGCGGCGCCCCATTCGCAGGCGGCCGCCCGGGTCAGGGCGCGGATGGCTTGCTTGACCGCGGCATAGGCGCCGTAGCCCGAGGCGTCCCAGCGTACGGCGGCAGAGGAGGCCAGGTTCACCACCGCGCCCGCGCCTTTGAGGTAGGGATAGCAGGCGCGCATCATGCGCAGGGTGGCCAGCGGACCCGAATCCATGCCCTGCATGAAGGCCTCGTCGCTCAGCTCCAGGATGGGGCCCAGCGGCACCACCTGGGCGTTGTTGACCAGGATATTCAGGGCCCCGAAGCGTGCCACCGTCTGCGCCACGCAGCGCTCTATGTGGTCCTTGCGCATCACGTCGCAGACTATCGCCTCGGCGCTGCCGCCGCGGCGGCGGATCTCGGCGCAGGTCGCCTCCAGCGTGCCGAGCGTGCGTCCGGCCACGGCCACCCGTGCGCCTGCTGCGGCCAGTGCATAGGCGATGCCCTGGCCCACGCCTTGGCCGGCCCCGGTGACCAAGGCCACCTTTCCTTGCAGATCTGTCACGTTCACTACCTCTTGCTGGTGAGTCAATGAAGCCGGCTCGCGAGCCGGGATGGGGAGGCAGCGCTCAGGCCAGGGCCACCACGCTGTTCAATAGGGTCTTTACCAGCAAGGCCTGGCGGGTCGCGCCGGTCTTGGCGAACACCCCGCGCAGGTGCGCCCGCACCGTGTTCTTCATGATGCCGAGGGCGTCGGCGGCTTCGTCCAGGGTCAGCCCGTCCAGCATCAGCAGCGCCACCTCGGTCTCGGTCGCGGTCAGCTGGAACAGCTTGCGCAGGGTGGCGCGCGAGGCCTGGGGCGAGCCCAGCGGGTCGCGGATAAACACCGCCACCGCCGGCCGCCTGCTGCTGTCATCGGCGCAATAGTTCAGCGGGATGGGGCGCAACAGCAGGCTCAGCGGCGCCTCGCCGCTCGGCCGCGACAAGGCGATCACCTCGCAGCTGGCGCTGGCCGCCGCGAGGTGCTGGGCGAGGGTGGTCTGAATCGCCTGCTGCAGGGCCCGGTTCTCGATCGAACAGTAGGCGTGCAGGCGGTTGTGGCGGCTGTGGATGCCATCCTGCTTGGCCAGCAGGTCGTCGGCCGCCGCGTTGCTTTTCATCAGCTGGCCGCTCTCGTCGAGGATCAGGGTACCGACCAGCAGGCGGTCGATGGCGCCGGCGTAGAGCCCGCGTTCCGACTCCAGCACGTCGAGGGTCGCGTGCAGGTCGACCGCGCGCTTGAGGTGCGGCAGGAGGATGCCGATCAGCGCCTTGTCGGCCGCGTCGTAGTCGCGCCCGGCATGCGCGCGGGAGACGAACAGCGCGCACTCCACGCCGGCGTCGGTGCGGATGTTGCTGGTCAGGATATAGCGCAGATCCAGGGGTTTGAGGTACTGCAGGTAGAAGTCGTGGGCGCACCAGGTGGCGCTGCCGAGCACCTCGTCGGCGGTGGCGATGCGGTCGGCCGGCCAGTCGATAAAGGGGCAGACCGCATAGTAGTGCTCGCTGTAGGAGGGTTCGCCCGGCAACAGCGGGCCATAGGCCGAGGCGTTGACTATCAGGCCCGGACGGTTGCTGGCCGGGGTGCGCAACACCAGGGTGGCGAAGCTGGCCTGCAACTGCTGACGGAGGGCTTCGAGCAGGCTCGACCAGGGCGTCGACTCCGTGGGCCCTTGATAGACCTGGCCGAGCAGCGCGCTCAGTTGGCTGGGGTGCAGCGCGGCGGTGTCGAACAGCTCGGGCGCTGTGGTGATCGGCATGTTACTAGCCTCCGCGGGCAGCGACTCGGGTGAGTTCCCTGTGCTGGGCTGAGCTTCGCCAAGTCGGTGGCGGGGGGCATCGTCCGTTTGGCCTAGCCGCCGTTGATTGCTCCAGGGCGGTCGGTTCAGGACCCAGGCCGCCGCCCCCTTCTGGCAGGAGCGGGTAGGCCCGGGCGAGCGGACGTCACTGCCCGCGCTTATGCGCCAGCAGATGCGCGACTATGGATTCGGCCGCCTGCTGCGGCGAGTCTGCTCGGGTGTCGATGCGGATTTCCGGGTTCTCCGGCGCCTCGTAGGGTGAGTCGATGCCGGTGAAGTGCTTCAGCTCGCCGCGCCGTGCCTTCTGGTACAGGCCCTTGGGATCGCGCTGCTCGGCGAGCTCGAGCGGGGTGTCGACGAAGATCTCGACGAACTCGCCCTCGCCGACCAAGCCACGGGCCATGGCGCGTTCGGCGCGGAACGGCGAGATAAAGGACACCAGGGTGATCAGCCCGGCGTCCAGCATCAGCCGCGCCACCTCGGCCACCCGGCGGATGTTCTCGACCCGGTCGGCTTCGGTGAAGCCCAGGTCCTTGTTCAGGCCGTGGCGCAGGTTGTCGCCGTCCAGCAGATAGGTGTGCCGGCCCAGGGCGTGCAGCTTCTGCTCCACCAGATTGGCGATGGTCGACTTGCCCGCCCCCGACAGGCCGGTGAACCAGAGAATCAGCGGCCGTTGGCGCTTGAGCGCGGCGTGGGCCTGGCGGTTGACGTCGATCGCCTGCCAATGCACGTTCTGCGCCCGGCGCAGGGCGAAGTGCAGCATGCCGGCGGCTATGGTGTTGTTGCTCAGGCGGTCGATCAGGATGAAGCCGCCGGTATCGCGATTCTCCCTGTAGGGGTCGAAGGCGATGGCCTGGTCCAGGTGCAGGTTGCAGACGCCGATCTCGTTGAGTTCCAGGGTGCGCGCCGCCAGCTGCTCCAGGCTGTTGACGTTGACCTTGTGCTTGAGTTCGGTACAGCTCACGCCCAGGGTGCGGGTGCCGATTTTCAGCAGGTAGGGGCGGCCGGGCAGCATCGGCTCCTCGTCCATCCACACCAGGGTTGCCTCGAACTGATCGGCGCTGGCCGGCGCGGCGTCGGCCAGGGCGAGCAGATCGCCGCGGCTGATGTCGATCTCGTCTTCCAGGCACAGGGTCACCGCTTGCCCGCAGACTGCCGCGTCGCGCTCGCCGGCGGCGGTGAGGATGCTGGCGACGCGACTCTCCTTGCCCGAGGGCAGCACGCGGATGCGGTCGCCGCGGCGGATGCCGCCGGCGACCACGGTGCCGGCGTAGCCGCGGAAGTTCAGGTGCGGCCGGTTGACCCACTGCACCGGCAGGCGGAATGGCTGGGCGCCTTGCGCCTCGTCCTGCAACGGTACATTCTCCAAGTGCTCCAGCAGCGTCGGCCCTTGGTACCAGGGGGTATGAGCGCTGGCCTCGATCAGGTTGTCGCCGCGCAGGGCCGACAACGGAATGCACTGGATACTGTGCAGGCCGATCTGTGCGGCGAAGGTGCGGTACTCGGCTTCGATCCGCTGGAACACCGCCTGGGAATAGCCGACCATGTCCAGCTTGTTGATGGCCAGTACCACCTGGCGGATGCCCAGCAGCGACACCAGGTAGCTGTGCCGGCGGGTCTGGGTCAGCAGACCCTTGCGCGCGTCGACCAGGATCACCGCGACGTCGGCGCTGGACGCCCCGGTCACCATGTTACGGGTGTACTGCTCGTGCCCCGGGGTGTCGGCGACGATGAACTTGCGCTTGTCGGTGGCGAAGAAGCGGTAGGCCAC
>JBFJZW010000181.1:0-9573 GCA_041621875.1 Pseudomonas sp.
AGCCGGTGCGCCGGGATTCCACGGGAGGCGGCGTTGCGGAACACAACAGCGGCAGGAATGGTGCAGTCCAGGACGCTGATCTCGAGGTTGTCCTGGAATATCTCGCGAACCGACTGGTAGATCATCTGGGCGTCGGCGGTCAGGTCCAGGCAATTGACCACGATGCGGACCGGTGGGATGTTCAAGCCCAGACGTCCATAGGCGCGTAGCCCATCCAGCATCTGCATCGTGCCGCGGCTGAATTCGCGGGCGGTGAGCATGTTAGGTTGGAGAGGGGAGATAGCCAGGTCGGAAGCTAGGACAACCATCTCCAGCATGGCCGAGCGGGCGCCTTGGGTGTCGATCAGGACCAGGTCGAAATGGTCTTCGAACGCCGGCATCAGGTTGGCCAGGCGAAGCCGGCCGTCGGGAGCTTGCAGGATAAGGTTGATCAGATGGTTGTTGATGTCGTTGGAGATCACCAGCGACAGATTCGGGATGGTGGTGCTGGAAACGATCCGGGTACAGTCCGTCACGTTGAAGGCGAGCAGGTCGTAGATTCCGCCCTGCGCTTCTTCAAGTAATGGGTAATACGAGGAAAGTGAGGGCTGGACGGGGTCCAGGTCTATCAGGAGTGTTCTTAGGCCGGCATCAGCGCAAAAAGCGCCGAGGCTGGCCGCTGTTGTGGTTTTCCCAGGGCCACCTTTGGTCGATACGATCGATGCGGTTTTCATGGTAGAGCGCCTCTAATGTGAATTCATTAGAGGCTGCAACAGCTAGCTGGCCGGGCTTCTGCGGGTTCTTAGAGACCCTTCCTAGACGCTCCCGGGCCAATTGTCTTTTAACCAATTGGTCGTAGGTTCGAATCCCACACGACCCACCATTTCAAGTTCGCTTGAATGATAAAAAACCCGCCTAGTGCGGGTTTTTTATTGCCTGCGATTTATGGCGGTAGCCTTTCTGGCACTTAAATAAATTTAGGAGCGGGCCATGCCCGCGAAACGCATCGCGGCCATGGGCCGCTCCTACAGGTATCCGCAGCTGACAATCGCAATTGCACACCCGATAGCCTGGTGGGTTACGCGGCGCGCGACGCTTGCTGTGTCTGGTCGCTCTGCGCATAGCGCCGCTAACCCACCCTACTGTGAGCCGATAATCTACGACGTCAGTGCAGCTTGAGGCGCGGCTCGGTGCTGCGGCCGATGCGGTCGCCCAGCATCATCAGCAGGGTGCGCACGGTGCCGTAGAGGGCGATCTGGTGCATGCGATACAGCGACACGTAGAACATCCGCGCCAGCCAGCCTTCGAGCATCACGCTGCCGGTCAGGTTGCCCATCAGGTTGCCAACCGCGGAGAAGGTCGACAGCGAGATCAGCGAGCCGTAATCACGGTAGCGATACTCCGGCAGGGCCTTGCCTTCGATGCGCAGCTTCAGCGATTTGGCCAGTAGCGAGGCCTGCTGGTGCGCCGCCTGGGCGCGTGGCGGCACGTTCTTGCCTTCGCTGCCGGGCTGCGGGCAGGCCGCGCAGTCGCCGAAGGCGAAGATATTGTCGTCGCGGGTGGTCTGCAGGCTGGGTTTGACCTGGAGCTGGTTGATGCGGTTGCTCTCCAGGCCGTCCAGATCCTTGAGGAAGCTGGGGGCGCGGATGCCGGCCGCCCAGACCTTGAGGCTGGCGGGAATCTCCTGGCCATCGGCGGTGTGCAGGGCGTCCTGAGTGACCTGGCTGACGGCGGCCCCGGTCAGTACGGTGACCCCGAGTTTTTCCAGGGTCTTGTGTACCGGCTTGCCGATGCGTTCCGGCAGGGCGGGCAATACCCGCGGGCCGGCCTCGATCAGGGTGATGCGCATATTTTCCGGGCGGATGCCGTTCAGCCCGTAGGCTGCCAGTTCGTGGGCCGCGTGGTGCAGCTCGGCGGCCAGTTCGACGCCGGTGGCCCCCGCGCCGACGATGGCCACGTTGATTACCCCGCTGCTGCTTGCCTGGTTGGCATGGGCGCGCAGGTAATGGCTGAGGAGCTGGTGGTGGAAGCGTTCGGCCTGCTCGCGGGTATCGAGAAACAGACAGTGCTCGGCTGCGCCGGGCGTGCCGAAGTCGTTGGTGGTGCTGCCGACGGCGATCACCAGGCTGTCGTAGCCCAGCTCGCGCTCGGGCATCAGCAGGGTGCCGTCGTCATCCAGGGTGGCGGCCAGGCGCACCCGCCGTTGGGCGCGATCGAGGCCGGCCATGCGTCCGAGCTGGAATTCGAAGTGGTTCCACTTGGCCTGGGCCACGTAGTTCAGCTCGTCCACCGAGGAGTTCAGCGAGCCGGCGGCGACTTCGTGCAGCAGGGGCTTCCAGATATGGGTAAGGTTGGCGTCGATCAGGGTTATCTGCGCTTGGCCGCGCTTGCCCAGGGTTCTACCCAGGCGGGTGGCCAGCTCCAAACCGCCAGCACCACCGCCGACAATCACTATTCGATGAGTCATTTGCGACACTCACAAGGCTTTTAGGAAAACGTGGCGAGTCGTCATGGGCGAGCGCAATGCAGCTCATAGCACCAGTCGACTCAGAAGACGGCTTAACAGGCCCAGCCCGATCACGATGACGACGATGACCGTCAGCAGTCGCCAGACCCTGAAGGGTTGACGCTCGATCTGGTGCTGCGGGGCACTCAGATACTGCTCGACGCGTTTCTGGTCATCAGCATTCAGGCGGCTGGACATAGGGATCCTCACGGGCTCGGGGCGCTCGGCAAGCGAGGCTGCTTGCGGGGGCGTGGTTGAGCGATGGTGGGCATTCTAGCAGGTCGTTGAAAACTACCTACATTGGCAATACTGCGTTAAAAACAGGCTCCGCAGGCCGTTTGCGGCTAACGCGCTTTAGCGCGGCCCGAAGGGCGAGTGAAACGAGTCATGCTCATTTAAACCCGTAAACTCCGCTTTATTCGCTGCGTTCACCCTGTGGGCCAGCCGCTGGCTGTTACTTACGTAGCGTCTTGTCTTGCCTGCCTCGCATACGTTTCAACACCCTGCTAGCGGTGTGCCTTACAGCGGTTCAACGCACAGTATGTCATCCAGGCGAATAATGCCGCCCTGAAGTACCCGTGCGGTGATGCCGCCATGCCCGCGCACGGCCTGAAAGGTGCCGCTGCCCAGGCGTTCCTCCAGACGCGCACAGGGTTGGCACCAGCCGGTGGTCTGCAGAATCGCCTGGCCGAGGCGGAAGCGCCGGCCCTTGAGGCTGAACAGATTGATGCCGCTGATGGCGATATTGCGCCGTAGCTCCTGCGGGGTGATCGGCTGTTCGGGCGGGCGCTGGAGCAGTGCGCCGATCACGGCCAGATGTTCCCACTGGATCAGGGTGACCTGCCGCGCATTGTGCAGGCCCGGGCGGCTGTGGTCGCCGGTCAGGCCAGCTTCGCGCCGGGCTTCCACCGCCTGCAGTTCGAGCATCTCGGCCCGCGCTGCCGGGCGTACGCCGATCCAGCGCACCCGGCCTTGTTGCGGTACGGCAGCGAGCAGCTCCTGCAAGGGGCTCACAGGCTGATCCCTACGTCGAAAAGCACGCTGCGGCCGAGGTTGTTGCGCAGGAAGTCCGGCGCATCCGGGTGGGCAAACAGCACCCGGGCGAAAGTCGGCCCGACCAGCGACAGCGAGCGCCAGCCCTGGCGCAGGAACTCGGTGGGCGGCGGGAAATGGCTGTTGAAGTCGGGGGTGGCGCGCTTCAGGCTGACAAAGGCGAGCAGGTCCAGCTCGCCCAGGTCCATGCCGCGCTCGCCGTAGTTGTGGGCCTTCTTGCGCAGGGTGGGGCTCAGGCGTTGCTGCAGTTCGGCCGCGCCAATGCGCCGGGGCCGGGCTTCGCGGCGCACCAGCTGGCTGAGGGAGACGGCGCTGCGCCGGCGCTCCAGCTCGGCACGCCACTCGTCGTTCAGGCGGCGACCCTCATCCAGGACAAAGAACACCTCGAAACAGGCATCGCGAAACAGCACGTCCGGTGGATCCTGCTGGGCGGCGCTGAACTCGTCGAGGCGGTGGCTGACGTTGAGTGCTTGCAGCAGGCGCTGGCAGACCCAACGCTCACGCTCCCATTTGCGGGCATTGGAGAGAAAGGCATTGGCCTGTTCGGCCTGATGGGTAAGCAGGCGCAGATAATCCGAATCGTCCATGTTGTCAGCTTAGCCTGCGCGGCCGGGTTGTTGGTATACCCCGGTGCGACGGGATGTTCTGCCGCGAGGCTGGATGCGAAAGGCGTCATTCACCCTGCAGCGCGCTCGGTAGATCTTGTGTTTCTACGCAAGTCGCACAGGCCGTAGGAGCGGGCCATGCCCGCGATGGCTTTGCGGGGCATGCCTATTCGCGAGCATGGGGCGCTCTCATCAAACAAGAAATAACCCGTTGTTTTTTATAGAGATTAAATCTGCACAAAGACCTGTAGGAGCGGGCCATGCCCGCGAAACGCATCGCAGCCATGGGCCGCTCCTGCAGCTGCTCACAAACTGATATTCGCAATGGCACCCCAGTTTGCTGCGCGACAGCGCGGCGTCTGGGCCGCAGGGGATCTCCTGTGAACCCCGAGCCCGTAGCCCATCACGATAAGCCCTGGCGCAACCCGGCAAGGAGTCGACGCCGAAGCTGTGGCCATGCCCTATATGGCGAATACGCCCCGCCTACATTCTCCCGGACTGCGCTGGTCCGCGTCAGCTCTCTGCGTCGGGCTGCCTTGCTCATCTTCTGCTTTCGCAGGCAAGATCCGGGTGGCTGGCGTGCTCTTCCGTCGGCTTATCGGGGGAAACCATGATCGCTGCCGAACTGCTGCAACCCGCCACCCAGCTGGCTGGCTGGTTGCTCTACCTGCCGCTGCTGGGCTGGGCGCTGTGGCGTGCGCCCTGGCTGGAACTGTTCAGCGATCTGCGCCGGCAGCATCTCCTCGGTGGTACGGCCCTGGTGCTCTTTGTGCTGTGGCTGGTGCGGCGCGATTTCGATTCCGGGCTGTCCTATCACTTTATCGGCATGACGGCGGTGACCCTGCTGCTGGACTGGCCGCTGGCGGTCCTGGCCGGTGTTGCCGCACAGCTGGGGCTGGTCGCGCTGGGGCGACAGGATCTGGCCGCCCTGGGGGTCAATGGCCTGTTGCTGGTGGCGATTCCCGTGGCGGTGACCGAAGCCTGCGCGCTGTGGGTCGAGCGCGCGCAGCCGCGCAACCTGTTCGTCTATATCTTTTTCAGCGGCTTTTTTGCCGCGGCCCTGGCCGTATTGCTGTGCGTCGGCGCGGGGTTCGCTGTGTTGTGGATGGATGGTCTGTTTCCCATGCCGCCCTGGCTGGGGGACTTTGTCGGCTACCTGTGGCTGGTGATATTCCCCGAGGCCTTTATCAACGGCATGCTGGTGACGGCGCTGGTGGTGTTCTACCCGGACTGGCTGGAAACCTTCAATCGCTCGCGTTATCTGGCAGCGCCCTGGAAGGACGATAACCGCCCCGAGTGATAACGCGTCCTTCGGCGCGCTTATCGAGGTCAGTCGGTTGATCCAGATCAAGGTGCGGCGCGGCCGGTTTGGCACGCTCGGTTAGCAGGAGCAACGTAGGTAGTTTTTCAGTGGCTATGCCCCATTTACCTGTTGCATGCAGCAATTCCTTGTAGGAGCGGGCCATGCCCGCGATCCGCACGCGGGTAGATCCTTTCGCGGCCATGGGCCGCTCCTGCAGATAGCGCGGTTTTCCCCTTCACCCTCAACAAGGGCGAGGGGGAATCCGGGCAGTCGTGCGACCCATATCTGGGACATAGCCTTTTCAGCGGCCTGCTGGAGCAACCGAGGAGGTGTGAGATGGGCATACACAAATGGGCCAGAGAGGAGCTTGAGCAGAGCCTGCAGCACGCCCACGAGCAGGGCTTCGATACCGCATTGAGCCTGCGCGCGCTGCTCAGTGCGGTGGTCGAGCGCAGTCGTTTGCAGCGCGACACTGCCGACCTAGCGGCCGAGCTGCAATTTCTGGCCGATAACCTGGACGATGAGCGCGACTATGGCTTTATGCGGCCCTAGAAGCGATCAGAGCGAGGTTGGGCCGCTCTTGTAGGGTGCGCCGCGCGCACCAAGGCCACGCCAGTCTGGGGCTCCCTGCTCGGTCTGATGGCGATCAATGCTCGCGCGGCGGCAGTTCGCCGGAAAACAGATCGTCTTCCAGCGGGTTGCCGGGTATGGCGTGATCCTCCGAGGCCCAGGCCCCGAGGTCGATCAGCTTGCAGCGTTCCGAGCAAAAGGGTCGGCTAGGGCTTTGCGGGCCCCATTCGACGGGGGCGCCGCAGGTCGGGCAGGCAACGGTGGTGGGGGTGCTCATGCTTGGCCTCCGCGTAGGGTCAGGTAAAAGTTGTGCAGGCGCTCGACCTCGGCTTGCAGCCAGTGCAGGTCGCGATCGTTAACCAGCACGTCGTGGGCATGCTGCAGTCGTTCGTTGCGGCTGGCCTGGGCCATGAGGATGGCCTGCACCTGCTCCTCCGAGCTCTGGTCACGGGCCATGGTGCGCTGGATCTGCAGCTGTTCGGGGGCATCCACCAACAGCACGCGCTGGGTCAGCCGGTGTTGCCCGGATTCGATCAGCAGGGGTGAAACCAGGATCGCATAGGGTGACTCGGCGCGGGCCAGATAATCCATGATCTCCTGGCCAATCAGCGGATGCAGCAACGCCTCTAGCCAGCGTCGTTCATCGCTGTCGGCAAAGATGCGCGCGCGCAGGGCGCTGCGATCCAGTTGGCCGTCGGTTTGCAGGACATCGCCGCCAAAGTGCTCGACTATCTTGTTCAGTGCCGGTCGGCCCGGCTCGACCACCCAGCGTGCGGCGTGGTCGGCATCGACCAGGTGCACGCCCAGGTCGATAAAGTGTTGCGCAACCGCGCTCTTGCCGCTGCCAATGCCGCCGGTTAGGCCAAGAATCCAGGGTTTCATAGTCCGTACATCATATGCCGTAGAAGAACGCGGATTGTAGAGCACCTGGTCGGGGGCTGGCGAACCGCATGGCCGTTTGCCTATTGCGGGCAGGCCGTGCGGAGTCGCACGGCCTCTATGATCTGCAGTCGGGGCGGTGGTGGTAGGGCCGGTGCGCACGGCGCACCCTACGGGGCGGTTGTTTTTAACGCAGTATTGCCAACGCAGGTAGTTTTCCAACGGCCTGTTAGCGGAACCCGGCAATCTGCAGGTAGCCACTGGTTATCTGCTCGCCCCAGAGCAAGGCGATCCAGCCGGCTATGGCCAGGTAGGGGCCGAACGGGATTGGGGTGCTGGTTTCTGCGTTGCGCATGCGCAGCATGATCAGCCCGAGTACCGCGCCGACCAGCGAGGACAGCAGAATGGTCAGCGGCAGCACCTGCCAGCCGCCCCAGGCACCGAGCATGGCCAGCAGTTTGAAGTCGCCATAGCCCATGCCTTCCTTGCCGGTAATCAGCTTGAACAGCCAGTATACCGACCACAGGCTCAGGTAGCCGGCCACCGCGCCCCAGAGCGCGTCTTCCAGGCTGGTAAACAGACCGAAGTGGTTGAGGATCAGGCCCAGCCACAGCAGCGGCAGCACCAGGGCATCCGGCAGCAACTGGTGGTCGGCGTCGATCAGGCTCATCGCCAGCAGCCCCCAGGTCAGCAGCAGCATGCCGCCGGCCTGCCAGGTAAAGCCGAAGTGCCAGGCGATATAGGCCGAGAGCAGGCCGCAGGTCAGCTCCACCAGGGGGTAGCGCTTGCTAATCGGCGTCTTGCAGCTGGAGCATTTGCCGCGCAGAAACAGATAACTGATCACCGGGATGTTTTCCCAGGCCTTGATCTCGTGACCGCACTGCGGGCATTTCGAGTTGGGCAGCAGCAGGTTGAAGGTCGCACCGCGATCCTCCGCCGGCAACTCAAGCACTTCGCGGGCCTGCTCGCGCCAGTCGCGCTGCATCATCAGCGGCAGACGATAGACCACTACGTTAAGGAAGCTGCCGATCAGCAGGCCGATCAGCAGCGCAAATAAAACAAAGGCCAGCGCATGGCTGGCCAGAAAGTCGATCACTGGCATAGGTTAAACAACGGCACCGAGCTGGAAGATGGGCAGGTACATGGCGACGATCAGGCCGCCAACCAGTACGCCGAGTACCGACATGATCAGCGGCTCCATCAGAGCGGTCAGGCCGTCGACGGCGTTGTCGACTTCTGCCTCGTAATAGCTGGCCACCTTGTCGAGCATCGTATCGAGTGCCCCGGATTCCTCGCCAATGGCGGTCATCTGGGTGGCCATGGAAGGGAATACACCCGTGCTGCGCATGGAAAAATTCAGCTGCATACCGGAAGTGACGTCCTGTTTGATCTTGAGTACGGCATCCTTGAACACGATATTGCCGGTTGCGCCTGCCACCGAGTCCAATGCCTCCACCAGGGGCACGCCGGCGGCAAAAGTAGTGGCCAGGGTGCGGGCATAACGTGCCACCGAAGACTTGTAGATGATATCGCCAACAATGGGCGCTCTCAGCGCCATACGGTCGATCCAGTTCCTGAATTTCTCGGAGCGTTTCTTGGCTTCCGTCAGGGCGAAAGCACTGGCGAACATGAGAAGCAGGATAACGAACCACCACTCTTGCAAGCCCTGCGATAAACCGATCACGAACAGAGTAAATGCAGGCAATTCTGCACCGAAGTTAGCAAATATCGACTCGAATTGCGGTACTACCTTAATCAGCAGAATGGCTGAAACGATAATGGCCACTACGACCACTGCGATGGGGTAGTTCATGGCCTTTTTGATTTTGGCTTTTAGCGCTTCGGTCTTTTCCTTATAGGTGGCCACCCGGTCCAGCAGGCTTTCCAGGGCCCCGGCCTGTTCGCCGGCGTCCACCAGGTTGCAGAACAGATCATCGAAATATTCGGGGCGGGTGCGCAGGGCGGCGGCAAAGCTGTTGCCTGCGGCCACATGCTGTTTGATGTCATCCACCAGCTTGCGCATATTCGGGTTGTCCACGCCTTCGCCGATAATGTCGAACGACTGCAGCAGAGGCACGCCGGCTTTCATCATGGTGGCCATCTGCCGCGCAAACAGGGCGATATCCAGAGGTGTGATTTTTTTGCCAGCACTGAACAATGAGGCCGATTTTTTGCGCACCTTGAGCGGATTGATGCCCTGCCTGCGCAGTTGCGCCTTGACCAAGGCTGGGTTTTGGCCGCTGGTCTCGCCTTTTACCCTGGCACCCTTCTTGTCGGTGCCTTCCCACGCGAAGGTGCTGGTTTTTATTGCTTTCACGGCCATCGGTTAGTCCTTAGTCACGCGGTTCACTTCTTCGAGGCTGGTCACTCCCTGCATGGCCTTCAGCAGGGCTGAGGTGCGTAGGTCATTAAAGCCGTCTTTGCGCATCTGGATCGAGATATCAATGGAATTGCCTTCCTCCATGATAATCCGTTGCAGGGCAGGCGTGTTTTTAACCACTTCATAAATACCGACACGACCTTTGTAGCCGCCGTTGCAGTTTTCACAACCCACGGGGCCGTAAATCTTGAAGGTACCCAGCTTGTCTTCCGGGAAACCTTCCTCAAGCAGGGCCTCTCGCGGGATTTGCACCTCTTTCTTGCAGCTGTTGCACAGCTTGCGCGCCAGGCGCTGGGCA
>JBFJZW010000182.1:0-9571 GCA_041621875.1 Pseudomonas sp.
GATCGGTTCACTCAAACCCGGCAAGCAGGCTGATCTGATCGTTCTCGATCGCGACGTGTTCCAGGTCGAGCCCGAGCAGCTGGCCGGCACTCGGGTGCTGAAAACCTACTTCGCCGGCCGCGAAGTCTTCTCCCGCTAACGCTCTTGGTTTCGCCGCAGGGTGCCCATTCGGTGCCTTACGGCCGAGCCATACCCGCAAAACGCAATACCACAGGACATCCGCAGTGAAACTTCATACTTTCGTCACCGACACCCAGAACCCGCAGCAGCGCGGCCGCCAGATCGGTGAACGCTGGGCTTCGCAAATCCAGCAGACCTGCGCGTTCTACCTCGACTTCTTTTCCCAGGTGGACATCGACCCGCAACGGGTGCGTGCCATCGGCGAGGCCAGCCTGGAATCGCTGCAAACCTGGAGCCCCAACCTTGCCCAAGAACTGGTAGCCACTGCAGAAGGTGCCGGCCTACCGCTGTGGCAGCTGGCGGCGCTAAATGCGCGCACGGAAATCCTAGCCACCATGCCAGCCGACGCCGAAGGAGAATGCTCCACCGCCGTGTTCGCCCCGGCCGGTGCCGAGGTGCCATACACCATCCAGACCTGGGACTGGCACGACAGCCTGGTACCCAACGGCCTGCTATTGCAACTAACCGGCAGCAGCGGTCTCACCGCCAAACTGTTCACCGAGTTCGGCATGCTCGGCAAGATCGGCGTGAACAGCGCCGGCCTCGGCCTGCACTTCAACATCCTCCATCACGCCAGTGACAACGGCAGCGGTGGGGTGCCGGTGCATGCCGTGGCTCGCCGCCTGCTGGAAGAAGCGCGTAGCGTCGATGAGGCCACAGAGCTAGCGCGCTCGGCGCGAGTCAGCGCTTCCACCGTACTGACCGTATTCAGCCGTCAGGACAATGCGCCGCGCGCCGCCAGCATCGAGCTATCGCCGCAGGCTACCGCTTTGGTACTGCCGGCCGCCGATGGCTGGATCACCCACACCAACCATTTCCTGGCTCCCGAGCTGGTGCCTGGCGAACGCACGGCGGATGTGTCCACCACCTATCTGCGTCTGGCCCATGTCGATACCCAGCGCAGTGCCATGCGTGAAGCCGACCTGACCGCCCGCGCCCGCGCCATGTGCGGCGCGGCCGGCGAGCAGGCACCGATCTGCTTCCATCCGGACCTGTCTCTGCCCCCCAAGGAGCGTTGGGAAACCCTGCTGACCATTGGCATCGACACCGCACAAAGCGACCTGCTCTACCGCGCCGGCAACCCCATGGCCCTGGCCAGGGATGGCTACCTGCGCTTCTGATCCAACACCAACCGGCTGCAGGGCGGCCGGTGTCCCTTTACTCCAATAACAAGATGGACATGACAAATGGCTGACCACTCGACGCAGACGGGCTCACCGTCGGCATTGCGCACCTTCTTCGTCTCTGGCATGGGTACCGCGCTGGAGTTCTACGACTTCGTCATCTACGGTATCGCCGCCGCCCTGGTTTTCCCCCAGGTGTTCTTCCCCGACCTCGACCCGCTCACCGCCACCCTGGTGGCCTTCGCCGCTTTCGGTGTGGGCTTCTTCGCTCGGCCGCTGGGCGGCGTGGTGTTCGGCCATCTCGGCGACAAGGCCGGCAGGCAGAAGGCGCTGGTGATCACCCTGCTGCTGATGGGCTTGAGCACGCTGCTGATCGGCTGTCTGCCCAGCTACGACAGCATCGGCATTGCCGCGCCCATCCTGCTGGTGCTGTTGCGCCTGGTGCTGGGCTTCGCCGCCGGCGGCGAATGGGGTGGTGCCGCCCTGTTTGGAATCGAATCGGCCCCCGCCGGCAAGCGTGGCCTGTGGGGCAGCTTCACCAGCATGGGTATCGGCATCGGCGGCACCCTCGGCTCGCTGGCGTTCGCCCTGGTCAGCCTGGCCTACGATGACAACCTGGCCGACTTCGCCTGGCGCATTCCCTTCTGGCTCGGTGGCGTGCTGGTGCTGATCGGCCTTTACGCGCGCCTGCAGAAAACCCGCAGCCAGCCGCTGCAGTGCAGCGAACAGGTGCGCATTCCGCTGCTCGAAGCCCTGCGCTCGCGCCCGCGGGAAATGCTGCTGTGCATTGGTATCGCCTTCGGTTACGTGACCATCGCCTATATCGGCAGCACCTTCTTCCTCGCCTACGCAACGCAGATCGGCTACGGCAGCACCGAAGCGCTGTTGTTCGACATCGCCCTGTCCATCGCCATCGTATTCAGTGCGCCACTGTTCGCCAGCCTTTCCGATCGTATCGGCCGGCGTCGGGTGATGATCCTCGGCGCGGCGATCATGGCCGCCGGTTTCTTCGCATTCTTTCCGCTGGTCGGCCTGCATCAGCTGCCGATCTCCTGTGCCGCCTACATGATGATCGGGGCCTTTATGGGGGCGACCCAGGGGCCGATCCCGGCCTTCCTCGCCGAACAGTTCCCCCAGGCCGTGCGCTACTCGGGCATATCTACCGCCTACCAGATCGGTGCCGCGCTGGGCGGCGGCACCGCCTCCAGCACCGCCACCGCCATCCTCATCGCCAATGATGGCGACCCGTTCGGTGTGGCCCTGTACGGCTCCGCAGCCCTGGCCATCGTCGCGCTGTGCTCCTGGCTGCTGCGCGAGACCGCTCACCTCGATCTGGCCGAGATCGACGCCCCGCGCTGGGCCGCCGCGCCCTGCCCGCAAACCTGAAACGCCCCTTCTTCCCCGTCGCGCTCGCATGGGCGGCGGGTGCCTAATCACAACAACAAGAGAGACCCACTATGAAGCGCCGCCTCACCTTCGCCCTGATCACCGCCCTGCTGGCCCCCGCAGTCCAGGCTATCGAGCTCAACCAGGACTTTTCCTTGGAACTCAATGCCGGCATTTACAGCGACTACCGCACCCGCGGCATCTCGCAGACGCAGAACGACCCGGCCCTGCAGGGTTCGGCCACCCTGCTGCACAGCAGTGGCTTGTACGCCGGGGTATGGAGCTCCAACGTTGACTTCGGCTACGCCATCCACACCCGCCAAGAGGTTGATTACTACGCCGGCTACTACTGGCAGATCAACGACGACATCGTCCTGGATCTTTCCTACATCGACTACGCCTACCCACGGCAGAGCGACTTCAACTACGGTGAGTATCACGTCGAACTCAACGTATACGGTGCTTTTCTCGGAGGTAATTATTCGGACGACCTGGCCGGCGACCAGAGCTACCTGTACAGCTACCTCGGCTACCGCGCCGAACTGCCTCTGGAACTTGGCCTGGAACTACGTTACGGCCAGGTGGACTACAAGGATCCGGTGTTTTTCTCCGTCAATGGCGACGACCGCAGCAGCTACCATGAGTGGGAAGCCAAGCTCAGCCGCTCGCTGTTCGAGCTGGACTGGTCGCTGAGCTACGTGGACACCGACCTCTCGAAGGCTGAGTGTGCCAGCTACAACGGTTTCGATGATCTATGCTCAGCCACTGTGGTGGTCGGGGTGAGCAAGACCTTCTAGGTTGGAGTAGTACTGCCAGGGAAGGTGGTGCCCCTATTTCCTCTGACGCCCGGCAGTCCAACCTAAACGCACCTGAAGCGACTCCGAAAAAGCCATGAAGGGAGACTGCTAGGAAAGCTGGCAGGCGTCACAACGGTAGCGGACATAGAGATTTATTTCGGCCACTGGTAGTCCATGAAGCGCTCGCGCAAATCCTTTTTACTGACCTTTCCGGTGGCGGTATGCGGCAGTTCGTCGAGCAGCTCGCAGGCGTCCGGCAGCCACCACTTGGCCACCTTGCCTTTGAGAAAGCCAAGCAGTTCGTCGGTGTGCAGCGAACAGCCACCACGAGGCACCACCAATAGCAGCGGCCGTTCGCTCCAACGTGGGTGGGCTACGCCAATCACCGCCGCCTCAGCCACCTGCGGATGCGCCATCACCGCATTCTCGATATCGATCGAGCTGATCCACTCGCCACCGGACTTGATCACGTCCTTGGTGCGGTCGGTGATCTGCAAGTAGCCGCTGGAATCGATGGAAGCCACATCGCCGGTGTCGAACCAGTCGTCGACCCGCTCGCCGCCAAAATAGCCAGCACACACCCAGGCCCCCCGGGCCTGCAGGGCACCACCAGACACTCCGTCGCGCGGCAGCTCATGGCCCTGCTCGTCGACCGTGCGCAACTGAACACCGAACACCTGACGCCCGGCCTTGACCAATTGCGCCCCCCGCTCGGCCGCTGGCAGCTCGTCGTACCAGGGCTGATAGCGGTTATAGCTGCCCAACGGACTGGTTTCGGTCATGCCCCAGCCCACTTCCAGAGTCACCCCATGACGTCCCATGCGCTCGATCAGTGCCAGTGGGCAGGCGGCACCACCGGAGACCGCCCGCCGCAGGCTGGGGATTCGCACTTCACTCTGTTCCAGATGCTGTGCCAGTGCCAGCCAGACGGTAGGCACGCCGAGGGCGTAGCTGACCTGTTCGTCGTTGATCAGACTGGCCAGAGTCGCACCATCGCCGGCCCTGGGTCCCGGCAGCACCAGCTTGGCACCGACCATAGCGGCGTTGTAGGGCATGCCCCAGGCGTTGACGTGGAACATCGGCACTATTGGCAACACCACGTCCTCGCCGCGCAAGCCAATCAGGTCGGCCAGGTTTCCCGCCAGGCTGTGCAGCACCGTGCTGCGATGGCTGTAGAGCACGCCTTTGGGGTTGCCTGTGGTACCGGAGGTGTAGCACAGGCCGCTGGGGGTGCGCTCGTCCAGCTCCGGCCAGACGTAGTCCGCAGTCTCGACCGCCAGCAGCGCCTCGTAGCTGTGCAGGTTGGGCAGGCTGCTGGTCGGCAAATCATGCGCCGCACACAAGGCAACGTAGTGGCGCACGCTCGGCAGCTCGGTCTGCAGCTGTTCCAGCAGCGGGATGAACTGCGGGTCGAGGAACAGCACCTGATCCTCGGCGTGGCGGATAATGTAGGCGATCTGCTCAGGGGACAGCCGCGGATTGATGGTATGGCACACCCGTCCAGAACAAGGCACCGCGTAATACAGCTCGAAGTGGCGATAGTCGTTCCAGGCCAGGGTGCCGACGCGAGCCCCAGAGTCTATATCCATGCGTTCCAGCGCGTTGGCCAGACGCCGCGCGCGAGCGAAGGCCTGGCCATAGGTGTAGCGGTGCCGACTACCGTCGCCCAGCACCGAGACGATCTCCACCTCGGCGGCAATCTGCTCGGCGTGGCGCATGATCATGCCAATGCAGAGCTGGTCGTTCATCATCATATCTTGCATTGCGAACCTCTAGATTCTTGTAGGCATTCGGCGGAATAGATCGCTAGCCAAAGGTGCAGGGCACTCTCCCTTAGATGCACCAGGCCCTATCAGAAAAATCGGTTTGCCATCCCTAAAGCACATGGCTGCTCGATTGCGACTAGGCGCAGCTCGCCGACTCCCCTTGTGCCGAGAGGGTGCGCACGCCGCGGATAAGGTCGACGGCCTTCTCGGCGATCATGATGGTCGGGGCATTGGTGTTGCCGCCGACCAAGGTCGGCATGATGGAGGCGTCCACCACCCGCAGCCCGTCGATCCCATGTACCCGCAGTTGCGAGTCGACCACCGCCATGGGGTCGTCGGCAGGGCCCATCTTGCAGGTACTGGTGGGGTGGTACTGAGTATCGGCACGCGCGCGAATGTCCTCGATGAGGCTGGAGAGGTCGCCACGCTGGGCCGGATAGAGCAGCTGGCCGCGCCAGGGCGCGAAGGCCGGATCAGCCAGGATGTCCATCTGTTTCTGCACGCCCTTGACCAGTATGTCCAGGTCGCGCTCGTCGGAGAGGAAGTTCGGGTCGATCTTCGGTGCGACCCGAGGGTCGGCACTGGCCAGCTTGACCGAGCCGCGGCTGAAGGGCCTCAGGATATCGACATGGCTGGAGAAGCCATGACTGGTGTGCATCTTGCGTCCATGGTCGTCGACCAGCGCGATCACGAACACCAGTTGCAGGTCGGGCACGGCCACTTCGGGCGAGGAGCGGAAGAACGCCCCGGCCTCGGCGATCGAACTGGCGATCATTCCGCTGCGCCGTTTGCGCCACTCAAAGACACCCTGCGTCATCTTGACCAGGCCGCGAGGGGACAGGCCGAAGCTCTCGCTGTCGCTGCGGGCGGTGTAGCTCTGCACATGGTCAAGATGGTCCTGCAGGTTCTCGCCGACCCCCGGCAGGTCGTGCACCACTGGAATACCCAGGGCCTGGAGCTCCCGGGCAGGGCCGATGCCGGACAGCTGCAGGAGCTGAGGCGAGCCGAAGGCACCGGCACTCAGGATGACCTCGCGGCGCGCGCGCACCTGCTTCAGTTCGCTGCCCTGGTAGTAGGCGACGCCACGGGCGCGCTTGCCTTCCATGATCAGCTTCGCCGACTGGGCATGGAGCTTGACGCACAGGTTCGGGCGCGACAGGTGGGGAGTCAGGTACCCCTTGGCGGCACTGCAGCGCTCACCATTCTTCTGCGTGACCTGGTACATGAAGGAGCCGGACTGCTCGGCCCCGTTGTAATCGGGATTCAGGGGCAGACCATGGTTCGCCGCCGCCGCGAGAAACGCCCTGCTCAGGGCGCTTGGACTGCGCAGCTCGGCGACGTTCAGCGGCCCGCCGGCACCGTGATAGTCGCTGGCCCCGTGGGTCTCGTTATTCTCGGCACGCTTGAAGTACGGCAGCACGTCATCGTAGGACCAGCCCGGATTGCCCAGGCTCGCCCAGTGGTCATAGTCCCAGCGGTTACCGCGCACGTAGAGCATCGCATTGATCGAGCTTGAGCCGCCCAGTGTCTTGCCGCGCGGCTGGTAGCAGATGCGGTTGTTCAGGTGCCGCTGCGGCACGGTGTCGAACGCCCAGTTATTGTAGCGGGTCGCAACCATCCCGACGAAGCCGGCCGGCGCGTGGATAAGCACGCTCTTGTCCGGGCCTCCCGACTCCAAGAGACAGACCGTAACCCCCCGATCCTCACTCAGTCGGCTCGCCAGCACGCTCCCGGCGGAACCGGCCCCCACTATCACGTAATCGAACTCTTCGTTACTCATCGCTCACCACTCTCTCTGCCAATTCTTCGCGTCGTATGAGGCAGGCAATTGCCTGCAGTACTGGGGGGCTGGACACAGTCGTCCGCAGCCGCAGGGCGACAGGCCCGGCTAGTCGGTCTTGGTGCCAGGCAACAGCTCGAAGTCCGGTGTGAAGCTATCCAGTGACGTGAGCAGCAGATCGAGAGGTTTGCGGTCGCCGACGAAGGTCACCTTGCCCGCCTTGAGCAGGTTATCGAAGCTGGCCGCCCCGCTCATCACCGACTCCAGGTCGCGGCGATTGACAGTGATACTCAGGTCTGGGTTATGCGCTTGCTGGCCGCGGATATTGGTGAGGGTGGCATTGCTCAGCTCCACGACGAACTGCTCACCATTGTCGGGCGTGTGCAGATTGATGATCGCCTGCACGCCATCAACCTTGTTGCTGTTCAAACGTATGCCAAGGACATCGAGCCACAGCCCAGTGGACATGCCGCGTATGGTGTCCGGACCATCAGCCTTAAGCACGACGCCCTTAGGAATGCCGTTGCGCAGCTCATAGGCAGCGGCGAGGAAGGTATTGCGCAGGCTCGAGCTTTCCTTCTGATAGCCGATCTGCTCGTAGGCGTCGGCCAGCAAGCCCTTGGCGGCCCGGTTTCCACGCTCGGTCTGAACCAGCTTGTCGAGCAGCTCCGCGACCTGCCGGTACTCGCCCTTCTCGTACAGCTCGCGGCCCTTGGCCAGGATCTTCTCGGCACCGCCCATCATCTCCACGTATAGCGGAGCCGACTCCTCGGGAGATAGGGGCGTCAGGGTCGCCGGATTGCCGTCCCAGTAACCCAGGTAGCGGTTGATCACGGCACGGCTATTGTGTTCCTCGGAGCCGTGATAGCTGCGTGCCGCCCACTGTTCCTGCAGGCTCTTGGGCAACTTGTAGACATTGTGGATCTGGTTGATGGTCACGCCCTGATTGGCGTGGTGCAGAACGTTGTTGTTCAGGTGAGCGTAGGCATCGCGCTGCGCCCGCATTACTTCCTGAATGCGCTCATTGCCCCAGCGCGGCCAGCTGTGGGAAGCGAACAGATACTCGGCACGAGTGCCGTAACGGTAAAGCGCCTCGTTGATGTTCTTCGACCAGAGCAGGGCATCGCGCACCAGCGCGCCGCGCAGGGTGTAGATGTTGTGGATGGTGCCGACGATGTTCTCGGCCGCCCAGAAGGCTTTGAACTGCGGGAACCAGGTGTTCATCTCCGACGGTGCCTCGGTTCCGGGCGTGTTCTGGAACTCCATGATCACGCCATCAATCGTCAGGGTTTCGAAGTCTTTTTCGATGTATCGAGTCGGCGGGATCAGCCCCATAGTGCCGACAGCGACGTTCTTGCCGATGGCCTGATCGACGTGGCCGTAGGGGCTACGCGGCAACATTGAGCCGTACTGAAGGAACATCCGCCGGATCATCGCGTTGCCGGCGTACACGTTCTCGGAGATGGCGTGCTCCATGAAGCCTACGGGCGCGATGACCGGCACCTTGCCGCTCTTCACGTCCTCTACGTCCACCACGCCATGCGCCCCACCGAAGTGATCGCCATGGGAGTGCGAGTAGACCACCGCGACCACCGGGCGGGGGCCGAGAGTCGCATTGATGAACTCGAGCGCGGCCTTGGCGGTTTCCTTGGTCGTCAGCGTATCGAAGACGATCCATCCGGTATCGCCCTTGATAAAGGTGATGTTGGCAAGATCGAAACCGCGCACCTGGTAGATCCGCTCGGGTACCACCTCGTACAGGCCATAGGCCATGTTGAGCGTGGCCTGGCGCTGCAGCGATGGGTGAATGCTGTCGAATTGCTCGCCCTTGAGCAGATACTCGTAGCTGCCCATGTCCCAGGCCACGTGGCCGGCCTCGGCCTTGATCTGCTTGTACGCGGGAGCTGCGATAAAACCTTGCTTGGACTCCTCGAAGTCGCGCTGATCCTGGAAGGCGGAACTCTTGCGCAATTCGCTCTGGAGTTTGGCGGTAAACGCCGAGGGTACCTTGCCCTTGGCGTCGAAATGCTCATCCGCCGTGGGGACTGCCTTATCGCTGGTACCTGCGGCCTGAGGCTCGACGCCAGGGGCACTGGCCAACAGGCCGGCCAATGCCAGACCACAGAGACTGTTGAGACTGAGGGGTAACTTACTCAAGCGTTTCATCTTATTTTCCTCTCTCCACCTGACAGGCAGAGGTGTATGGATAACTGCACCACGGCGGCTTGTCGGTTCGACCGGTATCAGGCTTGCGCGTAATCCGGGGCATGGGCCCTAGCCATCGCGGGCGTTCAGGCCTTGTCCTGGAACCTGGTTCAGGTGCCGTAGCCGCCAAGAACTCGGGATGGTGAAAGACGATCGAGCATTGCGACCGCCTCGGGAATTACCACCGCAGCGCGATTGGTAACACTCATTGTCTTCATGAAAACCTTCTGGCTAACTGAAGTAATTCAGCAGAACATTTGCTGTTCTAATAAGAAGCCAGACAGAGAATTAAGACCATGCGGGAATCGGCCAAAATATCGCGAGAAACGGTCA
>JBFJZW010000183.1:0-9492 GCA_041621875.1 Pseudomonas sp.
GGCCAGGTAGTTGCTCAGGCCGACGAAGGCTCCGGCACCGCTGTCGCTCAGGCTGGTATCGGTGAGGCTGAACCAGAAGGTGCGCAGCAACGGCCAGCCCGCCACCAGCAGCAGGCACAGCAGCATCGGCGTCAGAAACAGCCAGGCGGCCCGCACGCGACGGCGCTGCACGGGCGTTTCCTTGATGGCCAGGGGCTCGTCGTAAAACGGCTGGGCCTGGGAGAGAGAGGTCGTCATGGCAGCTCCTTGGCGGTTACCAGTTGCGGCGCTTGATGCGCTTGAGATCGTTGCCCAGCTCGGTCACCGCCTGATCGACGGGGGCCTCGCCGGAGAGCACGCCGTGCACGCGGTCGAAAAGGGCATTGGACACCCGCGGGTAACGGCTGGCAGTGACCGCCGCCGGGCGCATCACGCCATCATCGAGAATAGTGCGCAGCTGGCCGTAATAGGGCATGGCGGCGAGCAGCTCGGGGTCGTCGTAGAGCGATTCGATAACCGGGTTATAGGCCCCCACCAGGGCCCGATGCTTCTGTTGCTGGGCGCTGGTCAGGTAGGCCACCAGCTCGCCGGCGAGCTTGGGCTCGGCGCTGTAACGCGACACCGACAAGCCCCAGCCGCCGAGGGTGGAGGCGTGCGTGCCGTTTTCACCGCCCTTGGGCAGCGCGGCGATGCCGACCTGGTTCTTGACCGCGCTGTCCGGGCTCTGCACCAGCGCCCAGGCATAGGGCCAGTTGCGCATAAACAGCGCATTGCCGGACTGGAATACGCCGCGGCCTTCTTCTTCGGTGTAATTGAGCACGCCGCGTGGGGAGATGTCGCCCATCCAGCTCTTGGCCAGGTTCAGGGCGGTGCGCGTGGCCGGACTGTCGATCAGGATCTCGCCCTGGGCGTCGATCAGCCCGCCGCCCGGCTGGCTGCCGATCCACTCCAGGGCGTTGCAGGTCAGGCCCTCGTAGGCGCGGCCCTGGAACACATAACCCCAGAGATTGGGGTTGCCGGCATCGCGCTCGGCCTGCTGGATCTCGCGGGCGGTGACGGTCAATTCATCCCAGGTTTGTGGTACCGGCTTGCCGTGTTTTTCCAGCAGATCCTGGCGGTAGTAGAGCAGGCCAGAGTCGGTGAACCAGGGCATGCTCACCAGTCGGCCGTCGACGGTGGCGTTGTCCAGCTGCGCCTGGAAATAGCCCTGGGTGGCGTTGGCCGGCAGCACCTCGCGCAGATCCAGCAGATGGTTGGCGAGCATGCCCGGCCAGACCACGTCGATCTGAATGATGTCGATATCGGCAGACCGCGCACTGAGGATCTGCTGATAGAAGGACAGTCGCTCGGTCGCGGAATTGGGCGTCGACACCACCTCGACGCTATGCCCGGTCTGTTTCGACCAGGCCTCGACGGCGTCCTTGCACAGCTGCAATTCCGCACCCACGGCCCCGCAGGAAATGGTCAGGTTGGCCGCGCCGGCGAGCGCGGGCAGACCGCTGCAGATCGTCAGCAACGCCGCCGGCAGAAGCGATTTCAGGTGTTTCATAAAGCCTCTCTTAATTTTTATTTTTGTTGAAGATAACGTTAACATCGCTAATATAACAGCGCCTCCTGAGATGTACACCCACTTTTCAAGGTTCTCCCGACTGATGGGTCACGGCCCAGAGTTGGCTCGCAAAATAAAAACAAAAGAGGATTTCACCCATGCAGCACAGATCACTATGGCTGGCCGCCAGCCTGCTCGGCGTGTGCGCGTTAACCCCCCTGGCCCAGGCCGCCACACCGCTAAGCCTGGAAGAGCGAATGGCCGCGTTGGAGGCCAGAGCCAGCGCCGCCGAACGCCGTGCATCCGCCGCCGAACAGCAAGCCCGGGCCACCGCTTTGGAACTGCAACGGCTGAAAAACGGCGCTGCCCTGCCCGCCTCATCACCGGCCCTGGACGTGCGCCTGGCACAAGTCGAAGCGGCTCTGGGACAGCAGCAGGAGAGGAGCAAAAGCACCAGCAACCTCAGCGATGGCTTCAGCTTCAACGGTTATGCCCGTTCCGGCCTGTTGGTCGGCGAAGGGCTCGGCGGTGGGCGTGGCGGCCCCTATGTCACGCCGGCCGGTTCGGTCGGCGGCGCGGTCGGCCGGCTCGGCAACGAAGACGACACCTATATGCGCATCGACCTGTCGAAAGAAGCCTACGCGCAGAACGGCACCCGCTCGAAATTCACCGTTTCCATCGCCGACGGGGTGGAAACCTCCAACGACTGGACGGCCGACGAGAGCAGCCTGAATGTGCGCCAGGCCTACGCCGAACTCAGTGAACTCGCCGCCTTCAAGGGTAACTCCGTGCTGGAAAACGCCACGCTCTGGGCCGGCAAACGCTATGACCGCGACACCTTCGACATCCACTGGCTGGACTCGGATGTGGTCTATCTGGCTGGCACCGGCGGCGGTATCTATGACGTGCAGCTCGGCGACAGCTGGCGCTCCAACTTCTCCCTGATGGGCCGCGACTATGGCGACTTCAGCGCCAGTGGCGGTGACGCCGACGTGGAAAGCTACATCCTCACCGCCAACCAGTTCTTTGCCGAAGACCGCTGGCAATGGATGGTCAACGCTATTGGCGCGAAGAAGAACGATAGCCGCAGCAACGCCGCTGGGCTGACCCCTGCCGACTCCGGCGTGCAAAGCATGCTGGCTCATCATCAGAAGGATTTCTTCGGCCGCGAGGGCTTCTTCAAGACGGCGCTGCTGTATGGCCAGGGTTTGGGGGCCGAGGTGAAGAACCTGGGTTCGGACGGCGAGCTGCTCGACGACGCCCGCGCCCTGCGCCTGGCGCTCTATGGTCAGACGCCCCTGGCGGCCGGCTGGCGGATCGCCCCGAGCCTGCTCGCCGAGCAGAGCCAGGACCGCTACGTAGGCGGCGACGATTACAGCTGGCTGACCCTGAACCTGCGCCTGGCCCAGGAGATCAACAGCAACTTCGAGATGGTTTACGAAATGAGCTGGCAAACCATGGATCTCGAGCCCATGGGCTACCAGGCGCGCAACGCGGTCGACGGGGATTTCTGGAAGTTCACCATGGCCCCGACCTTCAAGCCGGACATGGGCGACTTCTTCACCCGCCCGGAACTGCGTGTGTACGCCAGCCTGATGGACTGGTCGGCGGATCTGGATAACTACAGCAGCTCCGACGCCTTCGGTGAGAGTGGCTTCCAGGCCGGCGGCCTCTGGCAGTTCGGCGTGCAGATGGAAACCTGGTTCTAAGTCTCGGGGGCGTACGGCAGCCCAGCGGCTATTGGCATGTCTCGCTGGGCTGAGCGCCCCAATCCATGGCTTATCGCCTTGCAGCACGCAATGGGGACATAGCCTTTCTGATGTTCTGTTGATCTGGAGACACCCATGTATCTGGTCTGTGGCGAAGCGCTGTTCGATTTCTTCAGCCTGGAGCCCGGCGCGCGCACTAGCGAACTGGACTTCAAGGCGATTGCCGGCGGTTCGCCGTTCAATGTGGCCATCGGCTTGCGCCGCCTCGGCAGCGATTCGGCGCTGTTCACCGGCATTTCGACCGACCACCTCGGCACCCGCTTGCGTCGGGTATTGGCCGAGGAAGGAGTCAATGGCGATTACCTGGTCACCAGCGACGCAGCGACCACCCTGGCGATGGTCGGCGTCGATGCCCAGGGTTCGCCGCAGTATTCGTTCCGCGGCGAGGGCTGCGCCGACCGCCAGCTACGTCGCGAGCATCTGCCGCAATTGAGCGAGCAGGTGCGTGGACTGCATGTCGGTTCCTACTCGCTGGTGGTCACGCCGGTCGCCGACACCCTGTTGGAGCTGGTCGGCCGCGAATGCGAGCAGCGCCTGATCAGCCTCGATCCCAATGTGCGGCTCAATGTCGAGCCGGATATCCAGCTGTGGCGTCGCCGTATCGAGGCCTTCGCCGCTCACGCGCACCTGATCAAGGTCAGCGAGGAGGACCTGAGCCTGCTCTACCCCGACCAGGACCCGCAGGCCGTGGCCCAGCGCTGGCTCGGCCAGCGCTGCCAGCTGGTCTGCCTGACCCATGGCGGCGACGGTGCCAGCGTGCACAGCCGTACCCATGGCCACTGGTCGGTGCCCGCTCAGGCGGTGCACATTCGCGATACGGTCGGTGCCGGCGATACCTTCCAGGCCGCCTTGCTCGCCTACCTGGCCCGTCACGACCTGGACAGCCCGCAAGGGTTGGCCGACATCTCCCGTGAACAGCTCGACGCCATGCTCAGGCTGGCGGTCGGGGCCGCCGCGCTGACCTGTTCGCGGGTCGGCCCCGACCTGCCCTATGGGCATCAACTCGACGCGTTCTGATTAACCGTCTCACCCCCTCAGGAGCTGATATGCCGCACTCTGCCTTATCATCCGACGTCACCCGCCTGGCCAGTTGGCAGGCCCTCGCCGCCCACCGCGACCAGCTGGACGGCTTCTCCCTGCGCCAGGCTTTCGCCGCGGATCCACAGCGCTTCGCCGAGTTCTCGCTGAACGACTGCGGGCTGTTTCTCGATTACTCGAAAAACCTGATCGACAGCCGCAGCCGCGAACTGCTGGTTGACCTGGCCAATGAGGCGGGGCTGGCGCAGGCGATCCGCGATCTGTTCGACGGTGCCCAGGTCAATGCTTCGGAACAGCGCCCGGCCCTGCACGCCGCCCTGCGCCGGCCGATCGGCGACCGGGTACTGGTCGATGGGGTGGACGTGATGCCCGAGGTGCAGCGTGTGCTCAACCGCATGAGCGAGCTGGTCGGCAAGGTGCACAACGGCCTGTGGCGCGGCTACACGGAAAAGCCGATCACCGACGTGGTGAATATCGGCATCGGCGGTTCCTTCCTCGGCCCACAACTGGTGTCCGAGGCGCTGCTGCCGTTCGCCCAGCGCGGGGTGCGCTGCCATTACCTGGCGAATATCGACGGCAGCTCGTTCCATGAGCTGGCGGCCAAGCTGCATGCCGAAACCACCCTGTTTATCGTCTCGTCGAAAACCTTCGGTACCCTGGAAACCCTGAAAAACGCCCAGGCCGCGCGTAGCTGGTACCTGGCCCAGGGCGGCAGCGAGGCCGAGCTGCACCGGCACTTTATGGCAGTGTCGAGCAATACCGAGGCGGCGCTGGCCTTCGGTATCCGCGAAGAAAACATCCTGCCGATGTGGGACTGGGTCGGCGGGCGCTATTCGTTGTGGTCGGCTATTGGCTTGCCGATCGCCATGTCGATCGGCATTTCCAACTTCAAGGAATTGCTCGCCGGTGCCTACCGCATGGACCAGCACTTCCAGAGCGCGCCGTTCGAACGCAATATGCCGGTGCTGCTGGCGTTGCTGGGCATCTGGTACGGCAATTTCTGGGGCGCGCAGAGCCACGCGATCCTGCCGTACGACCATTATCTGAGGAACATTACCAAGCACCTGCAGCAGCTGGATATGGAGTCCAACGGCAAATGCGTGCGCCAGGACGGCAGCCCGGTGACCACGGCCAGTGGCCCGGTGATCTGGGGCGGGGTGGGCTGCAACGGCCAGCACGCCTATCACCAGTTGCTGCACCAGGGCACCGCGCTGATCCCGGCGGATTTCATCGTGCCGGTGAGCAGCTACAACCCGGTCGCCGACCACCACCAGTGGCTGTTCGCCAATTGCCTGTCGCAAAGCCAGGCGTTGATGCTGGGCAAATCCCGCGGCGAAGCCGAGGCGGAACTGCGCAGCCAGGGCCTCGACGAAGATCGGGTGCAGCGCCTGGCACCGCATAAGGTCATCCCCGGCAACCGGCCGAGCAACACCCTGGTGCTCGAGCGGGTCAGCCCGGGCCGCCTGGGGGCCTTGATCGCCCTGTACGAGCACAAGGTGTTCGTTCAGAGCGCGATCTGGGGCACCAACGCCTTCGACCAGTGGGGTGTGGAGCTGGGCAAGCAACTGGGTCAGGGCGTGTATGCGCGTCTGGTCGGCAGCGAGCAAGGCGCTGTCGAGGACGGTTCGACCCAGGGCCTGATCGACTTCTTCCGCGGTCGTCATCGCGGCTGATCGAACAGGCGACCATTGACTGGGTTCGTGGTGACCCACGGGGCGCATCGAGTGTCCAGTAAAGGTGCGTAATCACTGGCCCAGGATATTTCCGAGCCAGGAGGATGCAACCCGCAGATTTTCGAGGTCAGCCCTATGGATAAGCAACAGCAACAGACCAGCAGCTCGGCGGAGAGCGCGCAAGAGGCACTGCAACACATCGTTGAGGGCTTCCAGCGCTTTCGTCAGGAGGTGTTTCCGCAACAGCAGGCGCTGTTCAAGAAGCTCGCCCACCAGCAGACGCCACGGGCCATGTTTATCACCTGCGCCGACTCGCGCATCGTCCCCGAGCTGATCACCCAGAGCGATCCGGGCGATCTGTTTGTCACCCGCAATGTCGGCAATGTGGTGCCGCCCTACGGGCAGATGATGGGCGGGGTGTCCACCGCCATCGAATACGCGGTGATGGCCCTCGGTGTGCAGCACATCATCATCTGCGGGCATTCCGACTGCGGCGCGATGAAGGCGGTGCTCGACCCGCAGACCCTGGAACGTATGCCCACGGTCAAGGCCTGGCTGCGCCACGCCGAAGTGGCCAAGACGGTGGTGGCGGACAACTGCGGCTGCGCCGATCACACCACCCTCGGCATCCTTACCGAAGAGAACGTGGTGGCCCAGCTCGATCACCTGCGCACCCACCCCTCGGTGGCCTCGCGTCTGGCCTGTGGCCAGCTGTTTATCCACGGCTGGGTGTACGATATCGAGACCAGCGAGATTAAGGCCTACGACGCCGAGCAGGGCGCATTCCGCCTGATCGGCGATGGCCCGCTGCCCATGGCCACGCCGCGGCCACGCTACCTGCCGGGTTAGCCTGCGCGTCGCGCAGCGACGCCTTCCCTATTACCCTTCTCCCCCTTGGGAGGCGGCTCCCGCTCTCGAAAACGCTCCCGGCGTTTTCCTACCCCCATCCATGGGGTCGCCGGCGGGAGTGCCGCATTCGCCACCTCCCTGTGGGTCAAGGTGGCGCGAAGCGCCGGATAAGGGAAGCGATACCCGCGATGCTTGTGCCTTGTCGGTTTTCGCGGGCATGGCCCGCTCTTGCAGCGCAATGCCTCGCAGCCGGCCTTGTGTATGGCCTCAGCCGGCCGCGCGGCTCTCGTCCAGCTGCAACTCCAGCCCCAGCTGCCGCGACAGGCACGGCCAGCGCTGCCAGGCCGCTTCGGTCTGCGGGTCGCTCAGGCGTTCGCGGTAGGCCTGCACCGAGTCCTGGGCAAAGCTGGCGTCATCGAGCATGCCCTCCACTGCATGCTGCACGGCTTCATCCAGCTGGTTGGCGAAGGGTTCGCCGATCAGCTGGTGGGCGATCAGATTGGCCACCGTGGTATCCAGCGGAATCAGCGGCTGGCCGAGATGGGCGATATAGCGATCATTGACCTCCTCGACCAGACGGTGGGCCAGATAGGCCTCGTCGAGCAAGCCGTCGAGGCCTTCATGGCCGGCCATCAGCGCCGGCGGCTGGAGAAAGAACTGCTCGGCGACTTTCAGCACTGGCTTGATCTGCGCCTCGATGCCGGCCTCCCGCGCGACCTGATTGGCCGCCTGCAAGACCTCGGGTACCTGGTCGATATAGGCGCTGACAAAACCCTGTAACACGCCCGAACTATCATCGCCTGGTACGCGAATGGAGGGATGCAGGCGTTCCAGTTGGGCGTGCATCTGCGCGGCGAGCTGACCGGTACTGGCTTCGTGCTGGTGCGCACGCTCGATCAGTTCGTGTAAGGCAGCAATATTCATGACGGCTCCGAAAAAAAGGACATGGGCGTGAACCATAGCTGGCTGAGCAGCGTGGCTAAGACCCGATTGTCATAATTATTAAATACTTATGCGAGTCCGCTATATGGCGCGGCCGACCCAGCGTTCCCCGTTGCCGTAACGGTGGCCGTCTGCCCATGGCGCAGCCAGGCGATTCATTTCTGTTTCTGCGTTGCCAGGTGCGGGTCCGTGTCTATACTCGACCTCGAAAGGCAGTACCTGATAACACCGGATAAACCTCGGCATGGATAGGGCGGGTTGGCGTTCGTACTCTTTTGAACGCCCGAGACCTTGGCCGCAGGCCTATTCGGCGGGATAACAAGAATCATAAGGGGAACCCGCAATGATGCGACATCCACGAGTTTGGATGGGCCTCCTGCTGTGGTTGGTATTCAGCTCGGCTTACGCCGGCTGGGGCGTCAATATGATGCCCGGTGCCACCGAGGTCAGCCGCTCAGTATTCGATTTGCACATGACCATCTTCTGGATCTGCGTCGTGATCGGCGTGATCGTGTTTGGTGCCATGTTCTGGTCGATGCTCGTCCACCGCCGTTCCACCGGCCACAAACCCGCACACTTCCACGAAAGCACCACAGTCGAGATTCTCTGGACCGTGGTGCCCCTGGCCATCCTGGTTGTGATGGCCATACCGGCCACCAAGACCCTGATCGAGATCTACGACAGTTCGGAATCCGAGCTGGATATCCAGATCACCGGCTACCAGTGGAAGTGGCACTACAAGTACCTGGGCGAGGACGTCGAGTTCTTCAGCAATATGTCCACACCCAAGGCGCAGATCGACAACCGCGCGGCCAAGGGCGAGCACTACCTGCTCGAGGTGGACGAGCCGCTGGTGGTGCCGGTGGGCACCAAGGTGCGCTTCCTGATCACCGCCGCCGATGTCATCCACTCCTGGTGGGTACCGGCCCTGGCGGTGAAGAAGGATGCCATTCCCGGTTTTATCAACGAGTCCTGGACCCGTATCGAGGAGCCCGGCATCTACCGCGGCCAGTGCACCGAGCTGTGCGGCAAGGATCACGGCTTTATGCCGGTGGTGGTCGAAGCCAAGTCCAAGGAGGACTACGCCGCCTGGCTGGCCGAACGCAAGCTGGCCGCGGCCGCCGAGCGCGAGCTGACCAGCAAGGAATGGACCATGGACGAGCTGATGGCGCGCGGCGAGAAGGCCTATGTCACCGCCTGCGCCGCCTGTCACCAGCCCACCGGCGAGGGCCTGCCGCCGATGTTCCCGGCGCTCAAGGGCTCGGCCATCGCCACCGGCCCGGCCGCAGGCCATATCGACATCGTGGTCAACGGCAAGCCCGGGACCTCCATGGCCGCCTTCGGCAAGCAACTGTCGGAAGTCGATCTGGCCGCCATCATCACCTACGAACGCAACGCCTGGGGCAACAAGGTCGGTGACATGGTCACCCCACAGGACATCGTTGCCTTCAAACAGGCTCAGGAGTAACGGACATGAGTGCAGTGATCGACCACGGTCATGCCGGACATGACCATCACCACGGCCCGGCCAAGGGCCTGATGCGCTGGGTGTTGACCACCAACCACAAAGACATCGGCACCATGTACCTGTGGTTCAGCTTCGCCATGTTCCTCCTCGGCGGCACCATGGCCATGGTGATTCGCGCCGAGCTGTTCCAGCCGGGCCTGCAGATCGTGCAGCCGGAGTTCTTCA
>JBFJZW010000184.1:0-9463 GCA_041621875.1 Pseudomonas sp.
TGACCTGGCGCTCGGCCATGGCTTCGAGCAGCGCGGACTGCACTTTGGCCGGCGCGCGGTTGATCTCATCGGCCAGCACCAAGTTGTGGAAAATCGGCCCCTGCTGAAACACGAAGCTGCCGGTTTCCGGGCGGTAGATCTCGGTGCCGGTGATATCGGCCGGAAGCAGGTCGGGGGTGAACTGAATGCGATGGAATTCCGCCTCGATGCCTTCGGCCAGTTCCTTGATCGCCTTGGTCTTGGCCAGACCGGGAGCGCCCTCGACCAGCATATGGCCGTCGGCGAGCAGGGCAATCAGCAGCCTTTCGATGAGTTTTTCCTGGCCGAGGATCTGTGTTGAAAGAAAATGTCGCAGCGCGACAAGCGCTTCACGGTGTTCCATCGTTAAGCTCATCCGGCAAATGTGACCAGCGAGTCTCGAACCTCGCCAGAGTTAAGTGGCAGCCACTTTAATGCAATCGCTGCCTCCTAGACTAACGTTGAACCACAAGGTTGTGGCGAAGGTCATTACTCGCGACTGCCTCTAGTTGAATAACAAGCCAAACGGAGCAAACCCATGGCGTTCTTTACGGCGGCCAGCAAAGCCGATTTTCAGCATCATCTGCAAACGGCGCTGGCGCAGCACGTCAGTGAACAGGCCTTGCCACAAATGGCCCTGTTCGCCGAACAATTCTTCGGCATCATCGCCCTGGAGGAGCTGACCCAGCGTCGCCTCTCCGATCTGGTCGGCTGCACATTGTCGTCCTGGCGCGTACTGGAACGTTTCGATTCGGCCACGCCCGAGGTGCGGGTATTCAACCCCGATTATGAAAAGCACGGCTGGCAGTCGACCCACACCGCGGTGGAAATCCTCCACAGCGACATCCCGTTCCTGGTCGACTCGGCGCGCATGGAGCTGAATCGTCGTGGTTACAGCATCCACACCCTGCAGAACAGCGTGTTCAGCGTACGCCGCAACAAGAATGGCGAATTGCTGGAAATCCTGCCCAAGGGGACCCAGGGCAAGGACGTGCGCCAGGAAGCCCTGATGTTCCTGGAGATCGACCGCTGCGCCAACACCGGCGAGCTGAAGACCCTGGAGAAAACCCTGCACGAAGTGTTCCGCGACGTACGCATGAGCGTTGCCGATTTCCAGCCGATGAAGGCCAAGGCCAAGGAACTGCTGGCCTGGCTGGACAAGGCCAAGCTCAAGGTCGAAGGGGCCGAGCTGGACGAGATCAAGGTGTTTATGAACTGGTTGCTCGACGACCACTTCACCTTCCTCGGCTACGAAGAGTTCACCGTGGTCGATGTGCCCGGTGGCGGCAGCATGCAGTATGACGAGGGCTCACTGCTCGGCCTGTCCAAGCGCCTGCGCACCGGCCTGAAAGCCGATGAGCTGCATATCGAACCCGAGGCGGTGGCCTACCTGCGCGAGCCGCAGCTGCTGTCCTTCGCCAAGGCCGCCGTACCGAGCCGCGTGCACCGTCCGGCCTACCCGGATCTGGTGTCGATCCGCGAGCTGGACAGCAAGGGCCGAGTGGTCAAAGAGTGCCGCTTTATGGGCCTGTACACCTCGGCGGTGTACGCCGAAAGCGTATGGAACATTCCCTATATCCGCCGCAAGGTCGAGGTGATCGAGCTGCGGGCCGGTTTCGGTAGCAGCGCCCACCTGGGCAAGGAACTGGCCCAGGTATTGGAAGTGTTGCCGCGCGACGATCTGTTCCAGACCTCGGTGGATGAGCTGTTCAACACCGCCATGGCCATCGTGCAGATCCAGGAGCGCAACAAGATTCGCGTGTTCTTGCGCCGCGACCCCTATGGCCGTTTCTGCTACTGCCTGGCCTATGTGCCGCGTGATGTGTACTCCACCGAAACCCGGATGAAGATCCAGCAGGTGCTGATGGAGCGTCTGCAGGCCACCGATTGCGAGTTCTGGACCTTCTTCTCCGAGTCGGTGCTGGCGCGGGTGCAGTTTATCCTCAAGGTCGACCCGAAAAACCGCGTGCAGATCGATCCGCTGCGTCTGGAGAAGGAAGTTATCCAGGCCTGCCGCTCGTGGAAGGACGATTACGCCAGCCTGATGGTCGAAAGCCTCGGCGAAGCCCAGGGCACCGAGGTGCTGAGCGAATTCCCCGATGGTTTTCCCGCCGGTTACCGCGAGCGTTTCGCCCCGCATTCGGCGGTGGTGGACATGCAGCATATCCTCAGTTTGAACAGCGAACGCCAGCTGGTGATGAGCTTCTATCAGCCGCTGACCCAGGATGGCCAGCAGCTGCATTGCAAGCTGTACCATGCCGACACGCCGCTGCCGCTGTCGGACGTCCTGCCGGTTCTGGAAAACCTGGGTCTGCGCGTGCTCGGCGAGTTCCCCTACAAGCTGCGCCGCGCCGATGGCCGCGAGTTCTGGATCCACGACTTCGCCTTTACCTACGCCGAAGGCCTGGATGTGGATATCCAGCAGCTCAACGACACCCTGCAGGATGCCTTCGTCAATATCGTCGGTGGCGCGGCGGAGAACGACGGCTTCAACCGCCTGGTGCTGATGGCCGCCATGCCCTGGCGCGACGTGGCCCTGCTGCGCGCCTACGCACGCTATCTCAAGCAGATTCGCCTCGGCTTCTCGCTGAGCTATATCGCCGCCACCCTGGTCAACCATGCCGACATCGCCAAGGAACTGGTGCGCCTGTTCAAGACCCGCTTCTATCTGGCGCGCAAGCTCACCGCAGGTGATCTGGACGACAAGCAGCAGAAGCTCGAGCAGGCCATCCTAGTCGCCCTGGACAACGTCGCGGTGCTCAACGAGGACCGCATCCTGCGCCGCTACCTGGACCTGATCAAGGCCACCCTGCGCACCAACTTCTACCAGACCGATGCCAGCGGCGTGGCCAAGAGCTACTTCAGCTTCAAGCTCAACCCGCGAGCGATTCCGGATATTCCGCGGCCGATGCCGAAGTTCGAGATCTTCGTCTACAGCCCGCGTGTCGAAGGTGTGCACCTGCGCTTTGGCGATGTCGCCCGCGGCGGTCTGCGCTGGTCGGATCGTGAGGAGGACTACCGCACCGAAGTGCTGGGCCTGGTCAAGGCGCAACAGGTGAAGAACGCGGTGATCGTGCCAATGGGGGCCAAGGGCGGCTTCGTGCCGCGGCGGATGCCGCTTGGCGGTTCGCGTGACGAGGTGCTGGCCGAGGGCATCGCCTGCTACCGGATCTTTATCAGCGGCCTGCTGGATATCACCGACAACCTCAAGGAAGGGGCCGTGGTACCGCCGCAGAACGTGGTGCGCCACGATGGCGACGATCCCTACCTGGTGGTGGCCGCGGACAAGGGTACCGCGACCTTCTCCGATATCGCCAACGGCATTGCCGCCGACTACGGCTTCTGGCTGGACGATGCCTTCGCTTCGGGCGGCTCGGCTGGCTACGACCACAAGGGCATGGGCATCACCGCCAAGGGGGCCTGGGTCTCGGTGCAGCGCCACTTCCGTGAGCGCGGCATCGACGTGCAGAAGGACAACGTCACGGTGATCGGTGTCGGCGATATGGCCGGCGACGTGTTCGGCAACGGCCTGCTGCTGTCGAAAAGCCTGCAGCTGGTGGCGGCCTTCAACCATATGCATATCTTTATCGACCCCAATCCGGATGCGGCCAAGAGCTTTGTCGAACGCCAGCGTCTGTTCGACCTGCCGCGCTCCAGCTGGAGCGACTACGACAGCTCGCTGATCTCCGAGGGCGGTGGCATCTTCCTGCGCAGTGCCAAGAGCATCGCCATCAGCCCGCAGATGAAAGAGCGTTTCGATATCAGCGCCGACAAGCTGGCCCCCACCGAGCTGCTTAACGCGCTGCTCAAGGCCCCGGTGGACCTGCTGTGGAATGGCGGTATCGGCACCTACGTCAAGTCCAGCAAGGAAAGCCATGCCGACGTCGGCGACAAGGCCAACGACCTGCTGCGGGTCGACGGTCGCGAGCTGCGCGCCAAGGTGGTGGGCGAGGGCGGTAACCTCGGCATGACCCAGCTCGGCCGCGTCGAATTCGGTCTGCATGGCGGTGCCAGCAACACCGACTTTATCGACAACGCCGGTGGCGTGGACTGTTCCGACCACGAGGTCAATATCAAGATCCTGCTCGGCGAGATCGTCGCCGCCGGCGATATGACCGGCAAGCAGCGCAACAAGCTGCTGGTGGAAATGACCGATGCGGTCGGCGGCCTGGTACTGGGCAACAACTACAAACAGACCCAGGCGCTGTCCCTGGCCGAACGCCGCGCCCGCGAGCGGGTTGGCGAGTACAAGCGCCTGATGACGGCACTTGAGGGGGCCGGCAAGCTTGATCGGGCCCTGGAGTTCCTGCCCAGCGACGATGAGCTCAACGAGCGCGCCAACAATGGTCAGGGGCTGACCCGGGCGGAGCTGTCGGTGCTGATTTCCTAC
This sequence comes from Pseudomonas sp., assembly GCA_041621875.1. Lineage (GTDB taxonomy): Bacteria > Pseudomonadota > Gammaproteobacteria > Pseudomonadales > Pseudomonadaceae > Aquipseudomonas. The sequence continues at coordinate 4,409 of JBFJZW010000184.1, forward strand.
AGCAAGATCGACCTCAAGGAGTCCCTGCTCAAGTCCCAGGTACCGGACGACGAGTACCTGGCGCGGGAAATGGAAACCGCCTTCCCGCCGCTGCTGGCGCAGAAGTTCGGCGAGCCGATGCGTCGCCATCGCCTCAAGCGCGAAATCGTCAGCACCCAGATCGCCAACGACCTGGTCAACCATATGGGCATCACCTTCGTGCAGCGTTTGAAGGAGTCCACCGGCATGAGCGCGGCCAATGTCGCCGGTGCCTATGTCATCGTCCGCGACGTGTTCCGCCTGCCGCACTGGTGGCAGCAGATCGAGGCCCTGGACCACCAGGTGCCGGCCGACTTGCAGTTGCAGCTGATGGACGAGCTGATGCGTCTGGGGCGCCGGGCCACTCGCTGGTTCCTGCGCAGCCGTCGCAACGACCTGGATGCGGCTCGTGACGTGGCGCATTTCGCGCCGCGTATCGAAGCCCTGGCCATGCGCCTGGACGAGCTGCTCGAAGGCCCGGCCCGCGAGCATTGGCTGGCACGCTTCCAGGCCTATATGGAAGCCGGTGTGCCGGAGGTGCTGGCGCGGGTCGTGGCCGGTACCAGCCATCTGTACACCCTGCTGCCGATCATCGAGGCCTCCGATGTGACTGGACAGGAGCCGGCCCGGGTGGCCGCGGCCTACTTCGCGGTGGGCGGTTCGCTGGAGCTGTCCTGGTACCTGCAGCAGATCACCGGTCTGCCGGTGGAGAACAACTGGCAGGCCCTGGCCCGGGAAGCCTTCCGCGACGATCTGGACTGGCAGCAGCGCGTCATCACCGTGTCGGTGCTGCAGATGGCCGAGGCCCCGACGGATATCGAGGAACGCGCCGGCGTGTGGCTGGATCAGCATCGTCGTCTGGTCGATCGCTGGAAGCTGATGCTCAGCGAACTGCGTTCGGCCACCACCACCGATTACGCCATGTATGCCGTGGCCAACCGGGAGCTGATGGACCTGGCGCAAAGCGCCTAAGAGGACGCAGCGCAGGCCAGGCCTGCGCTGTTCCTGCCCCAATAAAAAGCCCCGCCTAGTGCGGGGCTTTTTATTGGCTATGTACCGATCAGATGCTGGATAAAGCACTACAGGTAGGGTGCGCTGCGCGCACCAGCGCAGCCTGAGGGTTTGGTGCGCACGGCGCACCCTACAGCAGCGGGACTGGCGTCAGTCGTCGAAGTCCATCCAGCCGCCCATTTCTTTCCAGCGATTGACGATGCCGCAGAACAGTTCGGCGGTCTTCTCGGTGTCGTAACGGGCCGAGTGCGCTTCCTTGCCGTCGAAGTCGATATCGGCGGCCTGGCAGGCCTTGGCCAGTACGGTCTGGCCGTAGGCGAGGCCGGCCAGGGTGGCGGTGTCGAAGCTGGAGAAGGGGTGGAAGGGGTTACGCTTGATACCGGTGCGGGCCACTGCGGCATTGAGGAAGCCCAGATCGAAGCTGCTGTTGTGGCCGACCAGGATTGCCCGCTTGCAGCTGTTGGCTTTCAGCGATTTGCGCAGACCGCGGAAGATTTCCGTCAGTGCGTGCTCTTCAGTGACGGCCATGCGCAATGGGTGATCGAGTTTGATGCCGGTGAAGTCCAGCGCCGCCTGCTCGATATTGGCCCCGGCGAAGGGCTCGACCCGGAAGAAATGGGTGTGCTCGGGGTAGAGAAAACCCTGCTCGTCCATGGCGATGGTGGTGGCGGCGATTTCCAGCAGGGCATCGGTGGCGCAGTTGAAACCGCCGGTCTCGACATCCACGACCACCGGCAGGTAGCCGCGGAAACGCGCGGCCATGGGGTGGCGCGGGCCGGAGGGGCTGCTTTCCAGTTCGTCGTCGTAGAGGTCTTCGCTCACGCCTTCTCCTCCAGCAAGCGCCAGCGCAGGGTTTCGCCGGCACGCAGGGGAATGACGCGCTGTTCGCCCAGCGGCAGGCTGGCCGGGGCGGTCCAGTCTTCGCGCACCAGGGTGATGGTTTCGCGATTGCGCGGCAGGCCGTAGAAGTCCGGGCCGTTGAGGCTGGCGAAGGCCTCCAGCTGGTCCAGGGCGTTGCGCTGCTCGAAGGCCTCGGCATACAGCTCGATGGCGGCGTAGGCGCTGTAGCAGCCGGCGCAGCCGCAGGCGGCTTCCTTGGCGTGCTGGGCATGGGGGGCCGAGTCGGTACCGAGGAAGAACTTGGGGTTGCCGCCAGTGGCGGCATCCAGCAGGGCGTCCTGGTGGGTATTGCGCTTGAGAATCGGTAGGCAATAGAAGTGCGGGCGAATACCGCCGACCAGCATATGGTTGCGGTTGTATAGCAGGTGATGGGCGGTGATGGTCGCACCGACGTTGGCCGAGGCACCTTGCACGAACTCCACCGCATCGCGGGTGGTGATATGTTCGAACACCACCTTCAGGCTCGGGAAGCGCTCGACCACCCGGCTGAGCTGCTCATCAATAAAGTATTTTTCGCGATCGAACACGTCGATCTCGCTGCGCGTCACTTCACCATGCACCAGCAGCGGCAGGCCGATCTCGGCCATTGCCTCGAGTGCCGGGAAAATCTTGTCGATGCTGGTGACGCCGGAGTCGGAGTTGGTGGTGGCTCCGGCCGGGTAGAGCTTGGCCGCGTGGACAAAGCCCGAGGCCTTGGCCGTGCGCACGTCGTCCGGGCTGGTCAGGTCGGTGAGGTAGAGCACCATCAGCGGTTCGAAGCGGCTGCTGGCTGGGCGCGCGGCGAGGATGCGCTGGCGATAGGCATCGGCTTCGCTGGCGTTGCGCACCGGCGGCACCAGGTTGGGCATGATAATGGCGCGGCCGAAGGTGCGGGCTACATCGGCGACCGTATGCGGCAATACGGCACCGTCACGCAGGTGGATATGCCAGTCGTCGGGACGCAGCAGGGTAAGGCGGTCAGTCATGGAGGCTTCCAGGCGGGCGAAACGTGGCGAGAATGCTACCGGAAAAGGCTTGTGGCGGCACGCTGAAAGCGGCCCCGGGCGACAATCTCGGACGGATGCCGTGGGCGCTTGGCGTGCCGAGCAGTGCGCACATGGCCGCCAGGCCTCAAGTTTTCCCGCCAGGCACCGATAGCCCGGACGTAAGCCGTATTCCTGGGAGCCTGTCGTGCGACGTTATCCACTCGTCCTGCTTTGCCTGCTGGCCTGTCAGCCAGTGCTGGCCATTAGTTTCCAGACCCGCCTGGAGAAGGTCGAATGGCAGGTCGAGGGCGATCAGTTCGAGTGCCGCCTGAGCCAACCCATTACCGATTTCGGCGCGGGGGTGTTCGTACGCCGGGCGGGCGAGCAGGTGACCTTCCGCATGCAGGCCCGCGAACGCTGGCTGGGGGCGGGCTCGGCGACCCTGCTGGCGGCCGCCGCACCCTGGCAGCCCGGGCGCGGCGATATCAATCTGGGGGTGGTCAGCGTCGCTTCCTCCGAGGTGCTGTTCAACAGCTCCCAGGAGCAGGGCGCACGTCTACTGAGCGGCTTGCTCGAAGGCCGTAGCCCGCTGTTGCGTCACCGTACCGCCCAAGGCGGCGAGGCCATCGAGGTACGTCTGCTGCCGGCACGCTTCAACAAGGCCTATAACGACTACCTTGCCTGCACAGCCAAACTGCTGCCGGTGAATTTCGACCAGGTGCGCCGCAGCCAGGTGGGCTTTCCGGGCGGCGGGGTGGACCTCGAGCCAATGGCCCAGGCCAAGCTCGATATCATCCTCAGCTTTCTCAAGGCCGATCCCAGCGTCAATCGTATTCAGCTCGATGGTCATGCCGACAACAGCGGCAATCGCCTGATCAACCGCGACCTGTCGCGCCGCCGTGCCCTGGCCGTGATGGAGTACCTCAAGGCCAACGGCGTGCCGGCCGAAAACATCACCCTGCGTTTCCATGGCGAGCGCTACCCGCTGGTGCCGAATAACAGCGAGGCCAACCGGGCGAAGAACCGCCGCGTCAGTATGCAGCTCGAGCGCGCCCCCGAGGCCCCGCCCGCCGAGGTCCCGGATGCCGCCGGGGGCACGCCTGGCGCGTCCTCCTGAGTCCAGGGAAAAGCGCCTGACGGACGACAGAAGCTGTCGCTTGGTCGTCTCAGGCTGTCGCGGCCCTGTAAATTGACCGCCGAGGCCAGTAGAATCACGGGTTTTCCCGCACAACCCCGTGGAGTTGATGGCATGGCCGACGTAAACAAGGTAGTCCTGGCATATTCCGGTGGCCTGGACACTTCCGTGATCCTCAAGTGGCTGCAAGATACCTATAACTGCGAAGTGGTGACCTTCACCGCAGACCTCGGCCAGGGTGAGGAAGTCGAGCCGGCACGCGCCAAGGCCCAGGCCATGGGCGTCAAGGAAATCTACATCGATGACCTGCGCGAAGAGTTCGTCCGTGACTTCGTCTACCCGATGTTCCGCGCCAACACCGTCTACGAAGGTGAGTACCTGCTGGGTACCTCCATCGCCCGCCCGCTGATCGCCAAGCGCCTGATCGAGATCGCCAACGAGACCGGTGCCGACGCCATCTCCCACGGTGCCACCGGCAAGGGCAACGACCAGGTGCGTTTCGAACTGGGTGCCTATGCCCTCAAGCCCGGCGTGAAAGTCATCGCCCCGTGGCGCGAGTGGGACCTGCTGTCGCGCGAAAAGCTGATGGACTACGCCGCCAAGCACGAAATCCCGATCGAGCGTCACGGCAAGAAGAAGTCGCCGTACTCCATGGACGCCAACTTGCTGCACATCTCCTATGAAGGCGGCGTGCTGGAAGACACCTGGACCGAGCATGAAGAAGACATGTGGAAGTGGACCGTCTCCCCCGAGGCGGCACCGGATACCCCGACCTATATCGAACTGACCTACCGCAAAGGCGACATCGTCGCCATCGACGGCAAGGACATGAGTCCGGCCACCGTGCTCGCCGAGCTGAACCGCATCGGCGGCGAGAACGGCATCGGTCGTCTGGATATCGTCGAGAACCGTTTCGTCGGCATGAAGTCCCGTGGCTGCTACGAGACTCCCGGCGGCACCATCATGCTCAAGGGTCACCGCGCCATCGAGTCGATCACCCTGGACCGCGAAGTCGCTCACCTGAAA
>JBFJZW010000185.1:0-9440 GCA_041621875.1 Pseudomonas sp.
TCACCTTCGCCTTTACACCTGCGGCCTGCCTGGCATCGAGCAAGGCATCCTCAAGCGGCTTGATCTTCATCACCATGCCAGGGCCACCACCAAAAGGCCGATCATCCACGGTGTGGTGACGGTCAGTGGTATAGCTTCGCGGGTTCCAACAGGTCAGTTGTAACAACCCCTGTTTCACCGCGCGGCTGGTAATGCCGTAATCGCTGATAGCGGCAAACATCTCCGGGAACAGCGTAATGACTTCAACGCGCAGATTTGGCATCAGGCTTAGAAGTCCGCATCCCAGTCGACCCGCATTTCGCCAGCGGCCAGATCAATCGACAACACGCATTGCTCGGTATAGGGCAACAGGCGCTCGCGACCATCCAGGCTGTCGGTGCAGGGTTTGACCACAATCACATCGTTGGCACCGGTCTCGAACAGATGGTCGATCTTGCCGAGCAGCTGCCCTGCCTGATCGATGACCTTGAGACCTTCCAACTGATACCAGTAGTAGTCGCCTTCGCCGAGTTCCGGCAGCTGGCTGCGGGGTACACAAATGTCAAAACCCGCGAAGGTACGAGCCACTTCGCGATCATCCAGACCCTTCAGCTTTGCCACCAGGACCTTGCCTTGCAAACGTCCACTGGCTACTTCAACTTGCTTAACCTCGCCGTCACGCTTGAGCGTCCAGTGAGGGTAATTGAGCACGTTGGTCAAAGGGTCGGTAAAGGAATACACCTTCACATCACCTTTTACGCCATGCACCGAGACAATCTTGCCGAGAACTACAAGGTCCTCGACGGGAGCTGGCGTCATGCTCATAAGTGCTTAGGCTGCAGCCTTAGCAGCTTCCTTGAGCAGCTGAGCAACACGCTCAGACGGCTGCGCACCCTGACCGAGCCAGTAAGCGGCACGCTCTTGGTCAACGGACAGCTTGATCTCTGCACCCGAAGCAACCGGGTTGAAGAAGCCGATACGCTCAACGAAGCGACCATCGCGCGCATTGCGGCTGTTGGTCACGGTGAGGTGGTAGAACGGGCGCTTTTTGGAGCCGCCACGGGCAAGACGGATGGTTACCATTGAACTTCTTTCCTGTAGTCGGTGCTGCAAAACTGAAATGCAAGCATAGGGCACTAGGCCCGAAAGGCCGCATATTCTAAGGATTATCCGGCTTTTTGCAAATCTCTTTTTCAATCCGCCGGTCAGTGCTGACTGTAACCACGCTGGAGATATCGCCACCAGCCACAGTTACAGCCGTTATTACTGCCTGTTACATCTTCGGCAGACCGCCCGGCATCATCCCGCCCATGCCGCGCATCATCTTGGCCATACCGCCTTTGGCAGTGAATTTCTTCATCATTTTCTGCATCTGCTTGTGCTGCTTGATCAGACGGCCAATGTCCTGCACCTGGGTGCCGGAACCCATGGCGATGCGTCGCTTGCGCGAACCGCTGATGATCTCGGGGTCGCGGCGCTCCTGCGGGGTCATCGAGTTGATGATCGCCTCCATCTGCTTGAACTGCTTCTCGGCCGCGCCCTGGGCATTACCCATCTGCGCCAGATTGACCCCACCCATCTGCGGCAGCTTGTCCATCAGGCCGCCGAGGCCACCCATGTTCTTCATCTGTTGCAGCTGATCGCGGAAGTCCTCGAGATCGAAGCCCTTACCCTTCTTCAGCTTCTTGGTGAGCTTCTCGGCCTTCTCCTTATCCAGGGTCTGCTCAGCCTGCTCGATCAGACTGAGCACATCACCCATGCCGAGAATGCGCGAGGCGATACGCTCAGGATGGAAAGGCTCGAGGGCCTCTGTCTTCTCGCCCATACCGATAAACTTGATCGGCTTGCCGGTGATATGCCGCACCGACAACGCCGCACCGCCGCGGGCATCGCCATCGACCTTGGTCAGCACCACACCGGTCAGCGGCAGGGCATCATTAAAGGCTTTGGCGGTATTGGCGGCGTCCTGACCGGTCATGGCGTCAACCACGAACAGGGTTTCCACTGGTTTGATCGCCGCGTGCAGCGCCTGGATCTCGGCCATCATCTCGGCATCGATGGCCAGACGACCGGCGGTATCGACTATCACTACATCAATAAACTTGAGCTTGGCTTCCTTGATCGCCGCTTCGGCGATATCCACCGGCTTCTGGCTGAGATCGGAAGGGAAGAAGGTCACGCCAATATCGTTGGCCAGGGTTTCCAGCTGCTTGATCGCCGCCGGACGGTAAACGTCGGCCGACACCACCAGCACGGTCTTCTTCTTTCGCTCCTTGAGGAAGCGCGCCAGCTTGCCGACCGTGGTGGTCTTGCCCGCCCCCTGCAGACCAGCCATCAGGATCACGGCCGGCGGCACGGCATTCAGCACCAGATCTTCGTTGGCCGCGCCCATCAGCTCCTCGAGCTCGGCGCGCACGACCTTCACAAAGGCCTGGCCCGGGGTCAGGCTTTTCGACACTTCGGTGCCGACCGCACGGTCCTTGACCTTGTTGACGAAGTCCTTGACCACCGGCAGGGCAACGTCAGCCTCCAGCAAGGCCATGCGCACTTCGCGCAGGGTGTCCTTGATGTTGTCTTCGCTCAGCTTGGCCTTGCCAGTGACATTTCGCAGGGTCTGCGAGAGGCGGTCAGTCAGATTTTCGAACATGCGCGTTCCTTTCAGGCTCTATCGAGCCGAGGGTGGGCTTGTAACAGGTGGCGGATTATAGCGAAGACTTAAGCCGCTGTTGACGTATCTTTGTCGGATGCGCCAAGCCAAGGCCAGCCGGACATACCCAGACCGACACCGCCAGACGCTTTCGTGGCGCAGGGGTTGTATGCCACACTGAGCCCCTTTCGGGTTTGCCTGACAAGGATTTATGCACCCTCTGCTACCCAGCCTCGCTGCCGCCGGTTTCTATGCCGCTGCCGCCTTCTATCAGGGCTTGCGCCTGCAACAGCGCAGCACCTCCAATAAACGCCTGCTGGTACTGCTCGGCGTAATCGCCCTGCTGTTCCATGGCGGCAGCCTGTTTATGCAGATGTTCGACGGCAGCGGCCTGTTTCTCGACTTCTTCAAGGCCGCCAGCCTGATTGCCGCCGCCGTGATCCTGCTGACCCTGCTGGCCTGCTCGCGGATCCCGGTGGAAAACCTACTGCTACTGCTATTTCCCCTGGGCTTCCTGACCGTACTGCTTGCTCAATTTATGCCCAGCGGCACCACCCAGGCCATCGACGAGGCCCCCGGCATACTGGCGCATATCCTGCTGTCGATCACCGCCTACGGCATGCTCACCATTGCCGTATTTCAGTCGCTGCTGGTACTGCTGCAGGATCATCAGCTCAAGCACAAGCACCCCTCCGGACTGATCAAGAACTTCCCGCCCCTGCAAACCATGGAGAGCCTGCTGTTCGGCTTCCTCTGGGCCGGCTGGCTGCTGCTGTCGCTGTCGCTACTCTCGGGCGCGCTGTTTATCAATGACCTGCTGGCCCAGCACCTGGTGCACAAGACCATCCTTTCGGGCTTTGCCTGGGTGGTGTTTGCCGTTCTGCTGTGGGGCCGCCACCAGCTTGGCTGGCGCGGACACAAAGCGATCCGCTGGACCCTGGCCGGCTTCTGCCTGCTGATGCTGGCCTACTTCGGCAGCAAGCTGGTCCGCGAATTCATCCTGCATATCTGAGACCCCTTTCGTGGACGACCTGCACTCAAGCTATCTGCTTGGCCTGTTGATATTTCTGATCCTCTGCTCGGCATTCTTCTCCAGCTCGGAGACCGGCATGCTCAGCCTCAATCGCTACCGCCTCAAGCATATGGCCAAGGAAGGGCACAAGGGCGCGACCCGCGTGACCCACCTGCTGAGCCGTCCGGATCGCCTCCTGGGCACCATCCTGGTGGGCAACAACGTGGTCAATATTCTCGCCGCCTCCATCGCCACCGTACTGGCCGTGGATATCTGGGGCGAAGCCGGGATTGCCATCGCCACCGCCGGCCTGACCATCACGGTACTGATTTTCGGCGAGATCACGCCCAAGACCCTGGCCGCCCTGCGCCCTGAGCTGGTGGCCTTCCCCGCCAGCCGCGTGCTATTGCTACTGCAACGCTTGCTCTACCCGGTGGTCTGGGCAACCAGCTCAATCAGCAACATGCTACTGCGCCTGCTCGGCGTCGACCCCTCGCAACGGGCCAGCGACAGTCTGTCCACCGAGGAACTGCGCAGCGTGGTACGCGAGTCCGGTCCCGGCATGCCGAAAAACCGCCAGAACATGTTGCTCGGCATCCTCGACCTGGAGCGGGTCACGGTGGATGACATCATGATCCCGCGCAACGAAGTGACCGGCATCAACCTGGACGACGACCTCGAAAACATCATCAATCTGCTGACCAACACCACCCACACCCGCCTGCCGGTATTTCGCACTGACATCAATCAGATCGAAGGCATCGTGCATATGCGCCAGATTGCCCGACTGCTGACCCACAATGAGCTAAGCAAAGAGGCACTACTGGCGGCCTGCAACGAACCCTACTTCGTTCCCGAAGGCACCCCGCTGTCGACCCAGCTGATCAACTTCCAGAAACAGAAGCGGCGTATCGGCATCGTGGTCGACGAATATGGCGATGTAATCGGCATCGTCACCCTGGAAGACATCCTCGAAGAAATCGTCGGCGACTTCAGCAAGAAAGACAGCCTGCGCAGCCCGGATATCCACCCTCAGGAAGACGGCACCCAGGTGATCGACGGCGCGGCCTATATCCGCGAAGTGAACAAGGCCCTGGACTGGCACCTGCCCTGCGACGGCCCGAAGACCCTCAACGGCCTGATCACCGAAGCCCTGGAAAGCATTCCGGAGAGCGCGGTTTGCCTGAAAATCGGCCCCTATCGCCTGGAAATTCTGCAATCCTCGGAAAACCGGGTGAAAACCGTACGCGCCTGGAAAGCCAGCACTAAGGTCACGACCGAGCAGGAGCAGACGCAAGACTAGCCGTCAGGCTGAGCGCCAGCCCTTCAGCCCAGACGCGATAGCCCAGGGCCGAGGGGTGATAGCCGTCGCGCGCCAGGTAATCGCCGGAAAATTCCAGCTCGACCCCATGGTGCCCCGCCCCCAGGCTACTCGCCAGCCGGCGCAGGCGCTGATCCAGCAATGCCCCGCGCATACCAAGCAGTCGCCGCAACAGCCAGGGCAAGCCGGTGAAATGCTGCAGCGGCGGCACCCCGCTAAAGGCCACCTGGGCACCCCGGCCCTGCAGCTCCCCGGCCATGCAGGCCAGTGCAGCCTGCCAGCGGCGCAACGACGTCAGCCCAGTCGTGTCGTTAACTCCGAAGACCAGCAGTGCCAGATCGAAAGGCTGATCCAGCACCTGCGGCAACAAGCGCACGCAGGCCTGCTGCGCGGTGATGCCATTTTCACCGCAGGCGCGCCAGGCCACGGGCCGACCGCAGCGGTGCGCCAGGGCCTCGGCCAGCTGCCCGACCAGGGCCGCCTGCAGACGACTGACCCCGACGCCCACCACGGTGGATTCGCCCAGCACCAGCAAGCGCAGTGGCACGCCCGCCTGCTCGGCTGCGGCCAACCCCTGCCACGGCCCCTCGGCCGGCGGTAACCTGAGCGCCCGACGGCGGGTATAGAGGGCTTGCGGTACCACCAGTGGTGACAGCAGCGCCAGCCCCAGCCACCAGAGACCGGCGCGCAAACGGCTCACAGCTCGACGCTGACCGCCTGCGCCGCCCGGCTCGCCTTGTCCCGCGCCGCCGGCAGCGACTCATCCCGCGCCAGAGCCACGCCCATACGGCGCTGGCCACTGACTTCCGGCTTGCCGAACAAACGCAGGGCGGTGTCGGGCTCGGCCAGTGCCGCCCCCAGATTGCCGAAGCTGACCTGGCGCGACTCGCCCTCGACCAGAATCACCGCCGAGGCGGATGGCCCCAGCTGGCGAATCGCCGGAATCGGCAGGCCGAGAATGGCCCGAGCATGCAAGGCGAATTCCGACAGATCCTGGGAAATCAGGGTAACCAGACCGGTGTCGTGGGGCCGCGGCGAGATTTCGCAGAACCACACCTGATCGCCCTTGACGAATAGCTCGACGCCGAACAATCCGCGACCACCCAGCGAACCTGTGACCGCCAAAGCAATGCGCTCGGCCTCGGCCCGAGCCTTGGCGCTCATCGGCTGCGGCTGCCAGGACTCCTGGTAGTCACCCTTGACCTGGCGATGGCCAACCGGCGCGCAGAAGGTGGTGCCGCCGGCGTGGCGCACGGTGAGCAGGGCAATTTCATAATCGAAGTCGACAAAGCCTTCGACTATCACCCGGCCCTTGCCGGCCCGGCCGCCCGCCTGGGCGTAATCCCAGGCGGCTTGCAGATCATCCGCGCTCTTCAGCACGGACTGGCCTTTGCCCGAAGAGCTCATGATCGGCTTGATCAGACAGGGAAAACCAATGCTCTGGACCGCTGCCCGGCACTGCTCGAAAGAATCGGCAAACTGATAAGGCGAAGTCGGCAGACCCAGCTCTTCGGCGGCCAGGCGACGGATGCCTTCACGGTTCATGGTCAGCTGCGCGGCGCGGGCGCTGGGAATCACGGTATAGCCTTCATTCTCCAGCTCAACCAGGGTCGCGGTGGCGATGGCCTCGATTTCCGGAACTATATAGTGGGGCTTTTCCAGTTCGATCACCGCGCGCAGGGCGTCGCCGTCGAGCATATTGAGCACATGGCTGCGATGGGCCACTTGCATGGCCGGAGCATTGGCGTAGCGCTCCACGGCAATCACCTCGACACCCAGGCGCTGCAACTCGATCACCACTTCCTTGCCCAGCTCGCCAGAGCCACACAACAGCACACGGGTCGCGCTCGGCGACAAGGGGGTTCCGATACGGGGCATGGTGAATCCTCAAACTGATCACGAAAGTTACAACAGAATGCCTTTGGCCGTGGCGCGCGCATGGCACAGCCCCAGTACCTGGCGGCGCTCGGCGTTGTCCATCAGGCTCCAGCGGGTGATTTCGGCGACATTACGCTGGCAACCGATGCAGATATCCTCATCGTCGAGGGCGCAAACGTGCACGCAGGGCGAAGCAACCGGGCGCTCCTGCTCGCTCACTCGTCCTGCTCCGCCAGCTCGCGGGCATAGCGCTGGGCGTTGTGCACATAGTGGGCGGCGCTGGCTTCGAGCATCTTCTTCTGCGCCTCGGTCAACTCGCGCACCACCTTGCCGGGCGAACCCATGACCAGGGAGCCATCGGGAATCTCCTTGCCTTCGCCGATCAGGCTATTGGCCCCGATGATGCAGTACTTGCCAATCTTCGCCCCGTTGAGCACCACAGCATTGATGCCGATCAGGCTGTAGTCGCCCACCGAACAGCCATGCAGCATGGCGTTATGGCCGATGGTCACGCCCTTGCCGATATTCAGCGGGAAACCCATGTCGGTGTGCATTACGGTGCCGTCCTGCACATTGCTGTTCTCGCCGATATGAATCAGCTCGTTGTCGCCACGCAGCACGGCGTTGAACCAGACGCTCGCGCCGGGCTCCAGCTTGACCTTGCCCACCAGCACGGCATTGGGCGCGACCCAGCTTTCGGCATGGGCTTCGACACGGGATTGACCCAGGCGATATTTCATCCAGATAGTCCTCGGCTCACCCTCAGGTGAGCTTGATAAAGTGCTCGGGAGGGCGATGCATGTCGATCGCGGCATCGTCGTAAACCAGGTTGACCAGCTCGACCAGCATGATCGCGGTCAGGCCCCAGATCTTGTATTCGCCATAACGGTAACTGGGCACATACCAGCTGCGCCCGAGGTAATCGATACGGTGGGTGGTCTCGCGCGGATCGTCGCGGAAAAATTCCAGAGGCACGCTAAATACCGCGGCGATTTCATCGTCGTTGGCCTGGTAGTCGACAAAGTCCGGTACCAACCCGACATAGGGCGTGACCTGGATGCCGTGGCGCGAAACCAGGGTACTGAGCGGCCCGATCACCTCAACCAGGCCGGGCGGCAGGCCGATTTCCTCCTGCGCCTCGCGCAAGGCGGTGTGGATCAGATCGGCATCTTCGGGGTCGCGCCGCCCACCGGGAAAGGCCACCTCGCCACCATGGGTGGACAGCCCGCTGGCGCGCAAGGTCAACACCACTTCGGGCTCGTCGCTGCGGGTAATGGGTACCAGCACCGCGGCCTGCGGGTAATCGTTGGTGGTCTGCAGCAGGTGCGGGCTATAGCCACGCATGCGATGGAGCAGCTCGTCCAGCATGGATATTCTCGATCTTTGTTCTGCCCCGATAATGGCACGAAAGCAACGCGCAGCCCAAGCCCCGAACCGACTGCGGCCACGCCTCGCGCCCGCGGCGCTTGCCGAGCATAGCGCCGCCGCGCCAAGATAGCCTTAACCACTCTCGAGTAGCCGGCATGAAGTTCTGTAGCAACTGCGGCAGCCCCGTCACTCTGCTCGTCCCCGCGGGCGACAACCGCCTGCGGCATGTCTGCGGGCACTGCCAGGCCATCCACTACCAGAACCCGCGCATCATCGCCGGCTGCCTGCCGGTGTGGCGCGACCAGGTGCTGCTGTGCCGCCGCGCCATCGAGCCGCGGCGCGGCTACTGGACCCTGCCCGCCGGCTTTATGGAGAACGGCGAGACCCTGGAACAGGCCGCCGCCCGCGAAACCCACGAAGAAGCCTGCGCCCGGGTACGCGACCTGAGCCTCTATACCCTGTTCGATCTGCCGCATATCAACCAGGTGTATATGCTGTTCCGCGCCGAGCTGATCGACCTCGACTTTGCCGCCGGCGAGGAAAGCCTCGAGGTGCAGCTGTTCCACGAACAGGACATCCCCTGGTCCGAGCTGGCTTTCCCGACCATCGGCCGTACCCTAGAATGCTACTTCGCCGACCGCCGCGAGCAACACTTCCCGGTCCGCAACGAGCCGCTCGAAGCCTTGCGCGCGCATTACAAGAAAGCTTTTTGATTGACGGAAACGATGATGCGCTGGTTGCTAGCCCTACTCTGCCTGACCTTTACCCTGACCGCTCAGGCCACGACCACCGTCACGCTCGCCGGCAAGACCATCGACAAGGTGCTGGTACTCAAATCCGAGCGCAAGCTGCACCTGCAGAGCCGCGGCGAAACCCTCAAGTCCTATCGGGTGTCCCTGGGCAAGCAGCCCGAGGGAGCCAAGCAACGCGAAGGCGACCTGCGCACCCCGGAAGGCTTCTACTGGATCGACTGGCGCAAGACCAGCGACAAGTACAACCTGTCCATGCATATCTCCTACCCCAACGCCCGGGATCAGGCCCTGGCACGGGAGAAAGGCGTCTCGGCTGGCGGCATGATCATGATCCACGGCACGCCACTGGACGAGGAATACCCCGAATGGTTCTTCCACACCCTGGACTGGACCGAAGGCTGCATCGCCATGAGGAACACCGACATGCGCGAGATCTGGGGGCTGGTCAAGGACGGCACGCTGATCGAAATACGCCCCTGAGCA
>JBFJZW010000186.1:0-9368 GCA_041621875.1 Pseudomonas sp.
AGCGGGGTTGACGAGCGGTTGGTCGAATTCTATTGTATATACAAGTTCGCTCAAGGAGAGTCCCATGTCCCCGTCCGCCCCGCGCCTGCTTTGGCGCGAGCTCTGCCTCTTCGATGGCCTGACCACGCTGGCCGAGCCGATCAATCTGCTGGTGGCGGATGGCAAGGTGGCAGGCTTGTGGCCGACCAGCGCGTTTCCCGAAGCGCTGGCCGAGGGGGCGGTCGAAGCCGGGCGTGGCGGGGTGATGACCCCGGGTCTGGTGGATTGCCACACTCATCTGGTGTACGCCGGCAACCGCGCCGGTGAATTCGAGCAGCGCCTCGAGGGTGCCAGCTACGCCGAGATTGCCAAGGCCGGCGGTGGCATCCTCAGCACCGTGCGCGCCACCCGTGCGGCCAGCGAAGACGAGCTGCTGGCGCAGAGCCTGCCGCGTTTGCAGGCCTTGCTGGACGACGGCGTGACCACCCTGGAAATCAAATCCGGCTACGGCCTGACTGTCGAAGATGAATTGAAGATGCTGCGCGTCGCCCGCCGCCTCGGTGAGCTGCTGCCGCTGCGTATCACCACCACCTTGCTCGGTGCCCACGCCCTGCCGCCGGAGTACGCCGACGACAGCGATGGCTATATCGCCCTGGTGTGCAACCAGATGATCCCGGCGGCCGTTGCCGAAGGCCTGGCCGATGCGGTGGACGTGTTCTGCGAAAACATCGCCTTCAGCCCGGCGCAGTGCGAGTTGGTGTTCCAGGCCGCGCAACGCCACGGCCTGGCGATCAAGGTGCATGCCGAGCAGCTGTCCAATCAGGGTGCCAGTGCCCTGGCCGCGCGTTATCAGGGGCTCTCGGCCGACCATATCGAGTTTCTCGACGAGGCCGGGGTGCAGGCCATGGCTGCCGCCGGCACCGTGGCCACCTTGCTGCCGGGGGCCTTCCATTGCTTGCGTGAAACCCAGTTGCCGCCCATCGCGCTGCTGCGTCAGCACAACGTGCCCATGGCCCTGGCCAGCGATGCCAATCCCGGCACCTCGCCGATCTGCTTCCCGACCCTGTGCCTCAACCTGGCCTGCACCCTGTTCCGTCTGACCCCGCGCGAAGCCCTGGCCGGTATGACCGCCCACGCCGCCCGCGCCCTGGGGCGCTCTGATCTGGGGCGGATCGAGGTTGGGGCCGCCGCCGACCTGTGCCTGTGGGACGTGCAGCAACCCGCCGAGCTGGCCTACGCGGTACAGCCGGGCCGGCTGCGTCAGCGCATCTTCAACGGCGTCATTAGCTATCAAAAAGAGGCCAACAGCCATGCACGCTGATCGCAATTCCATGGACCTCTGGCAGGGCCGCGTCGACCCGGAAGCCGACAGCCCGCGCTGGCACCAGCGCATCCAGGCGCTCAGTGCCGACAGCCTGCCGGGTGTGGCCCTGCTGGGTTTCGCCAGCGACGAAGGGGTGCGGCGCAACCATGGCCGCGTCGGCGCGGTGAGCGGCCCGCTGGCCATGCGCAAGGCGTTGGCCAACCTGGCCTGGCATCGCCAGGGCGCGGCCTATGACGCCGGTGATGTGCTCTGCGCCGATGGCGATCTGGAAAGCGCCCAGGCGCGTCTCGGCCATAACGTCTGCGCGCTGCTGGATGCCGGGCATCTGCCCATCGTGCTGGGCGGCGGTCATGAGGTGGCCTTCGGCAGCTGGCAGGGCATTGCCGAGCACATGGCCGGGGCTGCAGCCCCGCGTATCGGCATTATCAATTTCGATGCCCACTTCGACCTGCGCGACCCGGCCCATGCCCGTTCCTCCGGCACGCCCTTCGCGCAGATCGCCGAGCAGTGCGCCGCACGCGGCTGGCCGTTCACCTATGCCTGCCTGGGCGTCAGCCGCGCCAGCAATACCCGCGCCTTGTTCCAGCGCGCCGCCGAACTGAATGTACTGGTACGCGAGGATCGCGAGATCCGCGAAGGCAGCCTGGCGGCCATTAGCGCCGAACTGTCGGCCTTTATCGCCGGATGCGATGCGATCTACCTGACCATCGATATCGACGTGCTGCCGGCCTGTGAAGCGCCCGGCGTCAGCGCCCCGGCGGCGCGTGGCGTGCCGCTGGCGCTGCTCGAACCGCTGCTGGAAACCGTGCGTGACAGCGGCAAGCTGCGCCTGATGGATCTGGCCGAACTCAACCCCGAACAGGACATCGACAGCCGCACCGCCAGGGTCGCGGCACGCCTGATCCACCTGTTGACCCTGACCGGCTGAGCCCGTCAGCCACTTCTCTGACAAAAACAATTACAGAGGAACCATAGGATGTCTTACTCCAGCGACCCTTCGCTCCATCAGGAGCGCCGTTATGTCTGAACAACTCACGGCGCTCGTCAGCGTGTCCCGGGGGCGTGCCCTGGCCCGGCTGCTCGGTTACAGCCTGATTGGCCTGTTGATCTTCTTTGTGCCGTTCGAGATCGGCGGGCGTTCGACCATCCTCCTCGACCATAGCGCCAGCGCCCTGCAAACCCATGCGCGGCCGCTGGTGATCGGCATCGCCCTGCTGTTTATGCTCTACGGCGCGCTGCAACCCTGGCTTAGCGGCAGCTGGCGCAAGGATCTGACCCACACGGTGTTCAGTGTGCTCAAGGTGTTCGGCCTACTGATCGGCGTGGCCTATCTGCTGCGTGTTGGGCCTGAGGCTTTGTACCAGCCGAGCATGCTGCCGTTTCTATTCGACAAGCTGGTGCTCAGCCTGGCGTTGATCGTGCCACTGGGGGCGCTGGCCCTGGTGTTTCTGATCGGCTTCGGCCTGCTCGAGCTGATTGGTGTGCTGATGCAGCCGGTGATGCGGCCGATCTGGCGCACCCCGGGCAAGTCGGCGATCGATGCGGTGGCCTCGTTTGTGGGCAGCTACTCGGTGGGCCTGTTGATCACCGATCGCATGTACCGCCAAGGCCATTACAGCGTGCGCGAAGCGGCGATCATCGCCACCGGCTTCTCCACGGTGTCGGCCCCCTTTATGGTGATCATCGCCAAGACCCTCGGCCTGATGGAAATCTGGAACCTGTATTTCTGGAGCGCGATGCTGGTGACCTTCAGCGTCACCGCGGTCAGCGCGCGCATCTACCCGCTGTCGCGCCTGCCCTCTGAGAGTCGCCCCGAGCCGCAGTTGCAGGCGGGCGAGAGCCGTATCGGCAGCGCCTGGCGTGCCGGCCTGAGTCAGGCGGCCAGCGCACCCTCGCTGCTCAGTGCGCTGCGCGAGACCTTCGTCGACGGCCTGCGCATGACCGCCGCGATCCTGCCGAGCATTCTCGCCGTGGGACTGCTCGGGCTGCTCGCCGCCAAGCACACCCCGCTGTTCGATGCCATCGGCGTGCTGCTGTATCCGCTGACCTGGCTGTTCGGCCTGGACCAGCCGATGCAGGTGGCCCGCGCGATTTCCTCGGGCCTGGCGGAGATGTTCCTGCCGGCCATGTTGCTGAAAGACGCCGACACCCTGGTCAAGTTCGTCACCGCCATCGTCTCGGTGAGCAGCGTGCTGTTTCTTTCCGCATCGATTCCCTGCGTGCTGGCCACGCGAATTCCCCTGCGTCTGCGCGACCTGTTGCTGGTCTGGCTGCAACGCACCCTTTTGAGCCTGCTGTTCAGCATTCCGCTGGCCTACCTGGCGCACTACATGGGCTGGCTGTAAGCCGCCCGCAGCTAACGACCTGTTGATAAGGAGCCTGTTATGAGCCTTTTCCGTGACACCGAAATTCGCGCCGCCCGTGGCACCACGCTGACCGCCAAGAGCTGGCTGACCGAAGCGCCGCTGCGCATGCTGATGAACAACCTCGACCCGGAAGTGGCCGAGAACCCCAAGGAGCTGGTGGTGTATGGCGGCATCGGCCGCGCCGCGCGCAACTGGGAATGCTACGACAAGATCGTCGAAGTGCTGACCCGCCTGGAAGACAACCAGACCCTGCTGATCCAGTCCGGCAAGCCGGTGGGCGTGTTCGAAACCCACAAGGACGCGCCGCGGGTGCTGCTGGCCAACTCCAACCTGGTGCCGCACTGGGCCACCTGGGAGCACTTCAACGAACTGGATGCCAAGGGCCTGGCCATGTACGGCCAGATGACCGCAGGCTCCTGGATCTATATCGGCAGCCAGGGCATCGTCCAGGGCACCTATGAAACCTTCGTCGAGGCGGGTCGCCAGCATTACGGCGGCGATCTCAAGGGCCGTTGGGTGCTCACCGCAGGTCTCGGCGGCATGGGCGGCGCGC
This sequence comes from Pseudomonas sp., assembly GCA_041621875.1. Lineage (GTDB taxonomy): Bacteria > Pseudomonadota > Gammaproteobacteria > Pseudomonadales > Pseudomonadaceae > Aquipseudomonas. The sequence goes on from JBFJZW010000186.1 coordinate 4,223, forward strand.
AGCCACTGGCGGCGACCCTGGCCGGTGCCTGCTCGCTGAATATCGAGTGCCAGCAATCGCGTATCGATTTCCGCCTGAAGACCCGCTATGTCGACGAACAGGCCACGGACCTGGACGACGCCCTGGCGCGTATCGACAAGTACTGCAGCGAAGGCAAGGCGGTGTCCATCGCCCTCTGTGGCAACGCAGCTGAAATACTGCCGGAGCTGGTCAAGCGCGGCGTGCGCCCGGACATGGTCACCGACCAGACCAGCGCCCACGACCCGCGCCACGGCTACCTGCCGATTGGCTGGAGCTGGGACGAGTACGTGGCCCGCGGCAAGACCGAGGAGGCCGTGGTGGTCAAGGCCGCCAAGCAGTCCATGGCCGTGCATGTACGCGCCATGCTGGCCTTCCAGCAGATGGGCGTGCCAACCTTCGACTACGGCAACAATATCCGCCAGATGGCCCTGCAGGAGGGCGTCGACAACGCCTTCGACTTCCCCGGTTTCGTTCCGGCCTATATCCGTCCGCTGTTCTGCCAGGGCATCGGCCCGTTCCGCTGGGTGGCGCTGTCCGGCGACCCTGAGGACATCTACAAGACCGACGCCAAGGTCAAGGAGCTGATCCCGGATGACGCTCACCTGCACAACTGGCTGGACATGGCCCGCGAGCGCATCAGCTTCCAGGGCCTGCCGGCGCGTATCTGCTGGGTCGGCCTGAAGGACCGCGCACGCCTGGCTCAGGCCTTCAACGACATGGTCGCCAGCGGCGAGCTGAAAGCGCCGATCGTCATCGGCCGCGACCACCTCGACTCCGGCTCGGTGGCCAGCCCCAACCGTGAAACCGAGGCGATGCAGGATGGCTCCGACGCCGTCTCCGACTGGCCGCTGCTCAACGCCCTGCTGAATACCGCCGGCGGCGCGACCTGGGTGTCGCTGCACCATGGTGGCGGCGTCGGCATGGGCTACTCGCAGCATTCCGGGGTGGTGATCGTCGCCGACGGCACCCCCGAAGCCCGCGCCCGTCTCGGCCGTGTGCTGCGCAACGACCCGGGCACCGGGGTGATGCGTCACGCCGATGCCGGTTATGAAATTGCCACCGATTGCGCCCGCGAGCAGGGCCTCGACCTGCCGATGATCGCCGTTACCCAAGGAGCCAACGCATGAGCCTGTTTACCCTGACCCCCGGCCAACTGACCCTGGCCCAGCTGCGCGCCGCCTACCAGGCACCGCTGCAGCTGCGCCTGGACGCCAGCGCCCACGCCGGCATCGAAGCCAGCGTGGCCTGCGTTAACGGCATCGTCGCCGAAGGCCGTACCGCCTACGGCATCAACACCGGTTTCGGCCTGCTAGCCTCGACCCGCATCGCCAACGACGACCTGGAAAAACTCCAGCGCTCCCTGGTGCTGTCCCATGCCGCCGGCATCGGCGCGCCGCTGGACGACGCCATGGTGCGGCTGATCATGCTGCTCAAGGTCAACAGCCTGGCGCGCGGCTTCTCCGGCATCCGCCTGAAGGTGATCGAGGCGCTGATCGCCCTGATCAATGCCGAGGTCTACCCGCATATCCCGCTCAAGGGTTCGGTGGGTGCCTCCGGTGACCTCGCGCCGCTGGCGCATATGTCGCTGGTGCTGCTCGGCGAAAGCCAGGCGCGCCACAAGGGCCAGTGGCTGCCGGCAACCGAGGCGCTGGCCATCGCCGGTCTGCAGCCGATGACCCTGGCCGCCAAGGAGGGCCTGGCCCTGCTCAACGGCACCCAGGTGTCCACCGCCTATGCTTTGCGCGGGCTGTTCGAGACCGAGGATCTGTTTGCCGCGGCGACAGTGTGCGGCGGCCTGACCGTGGAAGCAGCGCTGGGCTCGCGTGCACCCTTCGATCCGCGTATCCATGCCGCCCGCGGCCAGCGTGGGCAGATCGACGCGGCGGCGATCTATCGCCATCTGCTCGGCGACAGCAGCGAGGTGGGGCGCTCCCACGAAGCCTGCGACAAGGTGCAGGACCCCTATTCGCTGCGCTGCCAGCCCCAGGTCATGGGTGCCTGCCTGACCCAGCTGCGTCAGGCCGCCGACGTGCTGGCGGTGGAGGCTAACGCGGTGTCGGATAACCCGCTGGTGTTCGCCGCCGAGGGCGATGTGATTTCCGGTGGCAACTTCCACGCCGAGCCGGTGGCCATGGCTGCCGACAATATCGCCCTGGTCATCGCCGAAATCGGTGCGCTGAGCGAACGCCGCACCTCGCTGATGATGGACAAACATATGTCGCAGCTGCCGCCGTTTCTGGTGGCCAATGGCGGGGTCAATTCCGGCTTTATGATCGCCCAGGTCACTGCCGCGGCCCTGGCCAGCGAGAACAAGGCGCTGGCCCATCCGCACAGCGTCGACAGCCTGCCGACCTCGGCCAACCAGGAAGACCATGTGTCCATGGCCCCGGCCGCCGGCAAGCGCTTGTGGGAAATGGCCGCCAACACCCGCGGCGTATTGGCCATCGAATGGCTGGGGGCCTGCCAGGGCCTGGACTTCCGCGAAGGGCTGAAAAGCTCGCCGCTGCTCGAGCAGGCCCGTCAGGCCCTGCGCGAACAGGTGCCCTACTACGTGGAAGACCGCTTCTTCGCCCCGGATATCGCCGCGGCCGATGAGCTGCTGGCCAGCCGCGTGCTGAGCCCGCTGCTGCCTGCCGGGATGCTGCCCTCGCTACCCTGATAGTTCCCTCCTAGGCCCTCCTGGCCCGCGTTTCGGCGCGGGTCACGGCGGCTTATTGCCGTAGAAAAACAAAAAACAACAACAAGGGAGTCGCAATGAATTCAATCGTATTGGCGGTATTGGTCATGGTCAGCCTGTCACTGCTGCGGGTGTCCGTGGTCTTCGCCCTGGTGGTGGCGGCCGTGGTCGGCGGGTTGACGGCGGGCATGCCGATTGACGAGATTATCAAGGCCTTCAACGATGGCCTGGGTGGCGGGGCGGGCGTGGCCCTGGCGTATGCCACCCTGGGGGCTTTTGCCGTCGCGCTGTCGCGTACCGGTATCGCCCAGCGCCTGTCGGCGCGGGTGGTCGAACACCTGGGGCGCAGTCAGCACAAGGGGGGCGAACTGGCCCTGGTCAAATGGGGCATGCTGGCCAGCCTGATCCTCGCCGGCTTCGCGGCCGAGACCATCATCCCGGTGCATATCGCCTTTATCCCGATCCTGGTGCCGCCCTTGCTGCATGTGATGAACCGCCTGCAGCTGGATCGTCGCCTGACCGCCTGCGCCATCACCTTCGCCATTACCGTGACCTATATGTCGCTGCCGATCGGCTTTGGCACCATCTTTCTCAATGACATCCTGATCGGCAATATCAACCAGGCCGGTGCCGACGGCGGTCTGCTGGTGAGTCGCGAGATGGCTCCCAAGGCCATGTTGATTCCGGCTCTGGGCATGGTGCTGGGGCTGGTTATCGCGGCCTTCAGCTACCGGCGCAAGCGCGTCTATCAGGAGCTGGCGGTAGCCGGCGAGCACCTCGGTGCCAGTAGCACGCCGCTCGGTGCCCGGCAGATCGGCCTGATTGCCCTGGCGCTGGTGCTGGCCCTGGGCGTGCAGTTGTGGAGCGGTTCCATGGTGTTCGGCGGCCTGCTCGGCTTTGCCGTGATCTCGGTCAGCGGGGTGATCCGCTGGGGCGAGCAGGACGATGTGTTCACCCAGGGCATGCGTCTGATGGCCCTGGTCGGCTTTATCATGATCGCCGCCGCCGGTTTCGCCGCGGTGATGAAGGCCACTGGCGAGCTGCCCGGCCTGGTCAGCGGCTCGGTCGAACTGATCGGCGACAACCGTGGCCTGGCCGCCCTGATCATGCTGCTGGTGGGGCTGCTGATCACCATGGGCATCGGCTCGTCCTTTTCCACCGTACCGATCATCGCCGCCATCTATGTGCCCCTGGGCCTGAGCTTCGGTTTCTCGCCGCTGGCCATCATCGCCCTGGTGGGCACCGCCGCGGCCCTCGGCGATGCCGGCTCGCCGGCCTCGGACTCGACCCTGGGGCCGACCGCCGGCCTGAATGCCGATGGCCAGCACGACCATATCCGCGACACCGTGATCCCGACCTTTGTGCACTTCAACCTGCCGCTGATCGCCGCCGGCTGGCTGGCCGCCATGGTGCTCTGAGGCACCTCGCGCGCTGTGCGCTGTTGCGCATGGCGTCGCCTCCGGGGGCTCGCTATCATCCGTGCATCAGGTGCCAACCAAGGAGCCGCAGTGAGCAGCACAACCCCGCGCTACAAGGCGATCGAAGATTTTCTGCTGGAGCGCATCCACAGCGGCGCGTATCCGGTCAATCATCAGATCCCGGCCGAAGAGCAGCTGGCGCGGGATTTCGCCGTTAGCCGGATGACCGCCAACAAGGCCATTCGCGACCTGGTGCAGAAGGGCTACCTGATGCGCCAGGCGGGGCTGGGCACCTTCGTCACCGACCGCAAGGCCGAGTCCTCGCTGCATGAAGTGCTGAATATCGCTACGGAAGTGCGCGGCCGTGGCCATGCCTACAGCAATGACGTGATCCGCTGCGAGGCCCTGGCCGCGGATGACGAGGTGGCGCTGCGCCTGGGTTTGCGCCTGGGCGGCGAGGTGTTCCACAGCATCCTGGTGCACCGCGAGAACGGTGTGCCGATCCAGCTGGAGGACCGTTTCGTCAATCCGCGCTGGGTGCCGCATTACCTGCAGAGCGATTTTGCCCGGCAGACCCCCAACGAGGTGCTGGTGGCCAGCTGCCCGATCAGCGATGTCGAGCATGTGGTGGAGGCGGTGCTGGTGGACGAGCAGGTGGCCGCCTGGCTGGAGATCGATCGCGCCGCACCCTGCCTGAGCGTGATCCGCCGCACCTGGTCGGACGAGCATCTGGTCAGCTACGCCCGGCTGATTCATCCGGGTGATCGCTATAAGCTGCGCTCGACCCTCAATCGCCGGCGCTGATTTTTCGGCTCAGTTGCCGGTCAGTTGTTCGGCCAGGCCGGGGTCGTCGATATAGCGGTTGCGCGTGCCCTGCAGCGACTCGATGCGGTCGTTGCGGGCGCGTTCTTCGGCATCCGGCGGGTCCATCTGGTGCCAGCTCTTGTACATCTGCAGCTGGCCGACGATGGGCAGGCCGTACTCAATATGCATATAGAAGATCGCCCGGGCGATATTGCCCATGGCTTCA
>JBFJZW010000187.1:0-9365 GCA_041621875.1 Pseudomonas sp.
AAGCATCGCGGGCATGGCCCGCTCCTACGAAAAGACAACCGCAAGGAGTCGGGAATGAGTTACCAGCATCAGTACATCGATGGCACCCATATCCATTTCCCCATGGGCAAGGTGGTGTGCATCGGCCGCAACTACGCCGAGCATGCCAAGGAGCTGAACAACCCGGTGCCCACCGAGCCGTTGCTGTTTATCAAGGCCGGCAGTTGTGTGGTGCCGCTGGATGACGGCTTCACCCTGGTCGAGGGTAAGGGTGACGTGCATTACGAGGCGGAAATCGCCGTGCTGATCGGCAAGCCACTGTCGCGTACGCCGAATGCCGAGGAAGTGCGCGACGCCATCTCCGGCTTCGCCCCGGCCCTGGACCTGACCCTGCGCGACCTACAGGCCAGGCTCAAGGAAAAGGGCTACCCCTGGGAAACCGCCAAGAGCTTCGACGGTGCCTGTGTGCTGGCCCCCTTTGTACCGGGCGATGCCGTGGAGGATCTGGCCGATATCGGCATTCGTCTGAGCATCAACGGTGAGGTGCGTCAGGACGGCAATAGCCGCGACATGCTCAACCCGATTCTGCCGATGATCCAGCACATCTGTGGCCACTTTAGCCTGCAGCCGGGCGATGTGATCCTCACCGGTACGCCGGTCGGCGTCGGCGCGCTGCACAAGGGCGATGAGCTGGTGCTGGAGCTGGTCGGCCACAGCCGCTTCGCCAGCTGCGCGCTCTAGCTACTGCCTGGTCAGGATCTGTGCGGGTACCAGGAGGTGTCCGCCTAATAGAAATTTAAGCGTTGCGCTCTAGTCTGATCGTCATCGTTCTGTCGAGTCGTGTGCGATGCCTGGCCGGTTTTCCTCCTTGATGCGTCCGCGCTGGTGGACGCTGTTGTTGCTGCTGGTGGCCGTGATCCTGTTGGCGGGTTACCTGCACTGGGATGATCGACTGCATTTCTGGTTCAAACAGCAGCAGTCGAGCCCTGCCGAACAGCAGGCGAGCATCTGGCTGCCCGGCTATCGCGCGGTGCTGCAGGGCAAGCCGGTGCAGGGCCTGGAAGACGATGAGCTGTCCGGTCTGACCTACAGCGCAGCCAGCAATACCCTGTTCAGCGTGACGGGCAAGAACCCGCAGTTGATCGAGCTGACGTTGGATGGTCAGGTGATCCGGCGCATCCATCTGCATGGGTTTTCCAATCCAGAAGGGGTGGAAATGCTCGCCGATGGTCGCCTGGCGGTTATCGATGAGCGCAAGCGCACGCTGACCACCTTCAAGCTGGACGCTTTGACCCGCAGTCTTGAATTTGCCGATCTGGCGTCTTTCGACCTGGGCTTTGCCAAGGCCGGCAACAAGGGCTTCGAGGGCATCGCCTGGGACTCGCGCAACGAGCGCGTGCTGCTGGGCAAGGAGCGCAGTCCACTGGGGCTGTTCAGCCTGCCTTTCCCCGGTGAGGATGGCGCTGCGGGGGCATTGCAGCCGCTGCCAACCGGACATCTGTTCCTGCGCGATATTTCCTCGCTGAGCTATGACGCCCGCACCGGTCATGCGCTGGTGCTGTCGGACGAGTCACGCCTGCTGCTGGAGGTGGATGCCCGCGGCGAGCCGGTCAGTTTTATCAGTCTGAGTGGCGGCTTCAACGGCCTGCACCGTGGGATCAAGCAGGCGGAAGGGGTGACCATGGATGCGGCGGGCAATATCTATATCGTCGGCGAGCCCAACCTGTTTTATGTGCTGAGCAAGCTGCCCGCGGTGGCTCGGCCGGAGAACGATTGATTTAAGCTTGGCTTAAGCGGCGATTAAGCCTGGATTCAGCTACGACCTCTACTCTGGCCCCATCACCCGATTAGAGGCTTACCCCATGAAGCGTTTCACTTTGGCTCTGCTGCTCGCTCCGCTGTTCTCCACCGCCGCCCTGGCGGCCGGCTACACTGGCCCCGGTGCTACGGCTCAGGTCACCAGCGTGGCGGCGGCGCTGAAAGCCAGCGACGACACCCCGGTGCTGTTGCAGGGGCAGATCGTCAAGCGTCTGCAGGACGAACTCTATGAGTTCAAAGATGCCAGCGGCACCATCAATGTCGAGATCGACGACGAGGATTGGCCAGCCCAGGCCGTCTCCGACAGCGTGACGGTCAGGCTGACCGGCGAAGTCGATCATGACCTCTCCAGTCGCGAGATTGATGTCGAATCCCTCGAACTGGTCAACTAAGCCACGCCGGCATTTACCCGCGCCAGCCCGGAGCCCTGCTTCGGGCTGGCGTTATTGTGTCCCCGTTACTCTTTGCGAGTGTGTCGCCATGCGAGACCATTTCACCTTGAAACGCTTGTCGTTGAGCCTTGCCGTGCTGGCATTGCTGCTGCTCGGGCTGTTTGCCCAGGAGTACCGTCTGTTCGAGCGGGCCTGGTTCAATCTGCAGCAGTGGCAACAGGCGGCTAAAGGTCAGCAGGCTGCCATGCTGTTGTCGGATTACCAGGTGGATATCGAGGCCAGGGTGATCGAGGGGCTGGATGACGATGTCTCGGCGCTGACCTACGACCCGGATCGCAACAGCCTGTTTACCGTGACCAACCAGAAGCCGCAGCTGATCGAACTGTCGCTCGATGGCGAGCTGCTGCGGCGTATCGACCTGCATGGCTTCGGCGATGCCGAGGCGGTCGAGTACATCAGCCAGGGCCTGTATGTGATCACCGACGAGCGCCAGCAGCGCCTGATCAAGGTGCGGGTGGATGATGCGACAACCGAACTGCATGCCGATCAGGCCCAGCAGCTGTCGCTGAGCCTGGGGCTCAATGGCAACAAGGGCTTTGAGGGTCTGGCCTACGATTCGGTCGGCCAGCGCCTGTTTGTCGCCAAGGAGCGCGACCCGCTGCGCATCTATGAAATTCACGGCTTCCCCCAGCGCGACCCGCAGCAACCGTTTGCCGTGCATGTGCTGGACGATCAGCAGCGCGATGCCGGCCTGTTCGTGCGCGACCTGTCCAGCCTGCAGTTCGACGAGCGCAGCGGCCACCTGCTGGCCCTGTCCGATGAGTCACGGCTGGTGCTGGAGCTGAATGTCGAGGGCAAGCCGATCAGCAGCCTGTCGCTGCTCGCCGGGCGCAACGGGCTTAAGCGCAGCGTGCCTCAGGGCGAGGGTATCGCCATGGATAACCAGGGCGTGCTCTACCTGGTTAGCGAGCCGAACCTGTTCTATCGCTTCAAGAAACCTGGGCTTTAGGCTGTGGGTTGAATGCTGCGGCCGTTGCTTGCAGCAGGCGCGCGGTTTTCCATTCAAAGCCCAGGGTCAGGCCGATGGCCGCGCAGGCCAGGCCACCAGCCAGTCCCCACCACACGCCCTGGGCACCCCAGCCCAGCGGGAATGCCAGCAGCCAGGCCAGCGGCGCGCCGATCAGCCAGTAGCAGGCCAGGCCGACCCAGAAGGTGGTCTTGGCGTCTTTGAGGCCGCGAATCGCGCCCATGGCGATGGTCTGGATACCATCGAAGAACTCGAACCAGGCGGCAATCGCCAGCAGGGCCACGGCCAGGGTCACCACCTCGGCATAGGCGCTGTCGCTGGGGTCGAGGAACAGTCCGACCACCCAGTGCGGCGCGAGCCAGAATAGGCAGGCGAAGCCCAGCATGCACAGCGCACCGAGGCCGATACCCAGGCGGCCGGCCTGACGCGCCTGGTGCAGCCGGCCTGCGCCGAAGTGCTGGCCGATACGGAAGGTCACCGCGTAGGAAATCCCCACCGGCACCATAAAGGCCACATACACCGACATGATCGCGATCTGGTGCGCCGCCAGCTGCTGGCTGCCCAGGGCCCCCATGCTCAGCGCGGCAAAGGCGAACAGCCCGGCCTCCACCGCATAGGTGCCGCCAATCGGCAGGCCCAGGCGCAGCAGCTCCTTGAGCTCGGCCCACACCGGTCGCAGCAGCCCGCGCCACAGTGGGTAAGGGCTGTAGGCGCTATGGTGCAGCACATGCCAGGCTAGCAGCAGCGCCATGACATTCATCACCACGGCGGTGACCAGGCCGATCCCGGCCAGGCCCAGCGGCGGCAGGCCGAACCAGCCCTTGATCAGGGCATAGTTGAGGACGAAGTTGGCCAGCGCGCCGCCGATGCTGATCGCCATCACCGGGCCAGGCCGGCCGATAGCGCTGGTAAAGCCGCGCAGGGCCATAAAACTCATATAGCCGGGCAGGGCAAATACCAGAGTTGAGAGGAACTGCATGCCGCCGCTGACGTTCTCCGGCTGCTGGCCGAAGTACAGCAGCGCCGGGCCCAGGTTAGACAATGCCAGGCCGGCCAGCAGCGCCAGGCCCCAGCCGAGCCACAGGCCGTTCTGGGTCAGCCGGGTGACCCCGGCGGCGTCCTGCGCGCCGTGACGGATCGCCACCAGATTACCGACCGCGGCAATCACCCCGACACAGAAGATCGAAATAAAGGAATAGCTGGCTGCGCCCAGGCCGCCGGCGGCCAGCTCCGCGGGGCCGAGCAGGCCCATCATCACCGTGTCGGTAAACACCATCAGCACATGGGCCAGTTGCGCGGCAATCAGCGGCCCGGCGAGTTTCAGGATGGCGCGCAGTTCGCCACGCAGCGGTTGCAACATGATGAGTTCTACTCAGTTAGAAGGCTTGCCCGGGTGATCCGTGCAGGCAGAGAATGTGCCTATTCTCATGAGCCAACCGCGACAGCACAAAAGGATAATAGCGATGACAGGCATGACTATTACTCATGGTTTGTGTACATGAACCAGCGCTTGCCGCCGCTCTATGCCCTGCGCGCCTTCGAGGCGGCGGCGCGGTACTGCTCCTTTACCCGCGCGGCCGAAGAGCTGGCGATCACCCAGAGTGCGGTCAGCCGCCATGTGCGCACTCTGGAGGAACACTTTGCCTGTCGCCTGTTCGAGCGCCGGGGCCGTAGCCTGCAGCTCACCGAGACGGCGCGCATGCTGCTGCCGGGGCTGCGTGATGGCTTCGAGGCGCTGGAGCGCGCCTGCAATACCCTGCGCGTCGACGACACGGTGCTGCGCCTGAAGGCCCCTTCGACCCTGACCATGCGCTGGTTGCTGGCGCGCCTGTCGCGCTATCGCCTGAGCAGTGCCAGTGAAGTACAGCTGACCAGCGCCTGGATGGACGTGGACAAGGTGGACTTCCTGCATGAGCCCTTCGATTGCGCCGTGCTGCTGAGCCAGGGCGACTTCCCGGAGGAATGGGAAAGTACCGAGCTGTTCGCCGAGTGGCTGATTCCGGTCTGCGCGCCTGAAGCCTTGAACGAACAGCCCTGGGATCTGCCGCGGCTGCAGGCCGCCGAACTGCTGCATCCCACCCCGGACCGCCGTGACTGGCGGCAGTGGTTGCAGGCCATGGGGCTGGCCGATCAGGTGTCGCTCAAGGGCGGCCAGGTGTTCGACACCCTGGAGCTGGGCATGGTGGCTGCCGCGCGCGGTTATGGCGTATCGATCGGCGATCTGCTGATGGTCGCCGAGGATGTCGCCCAGGGGCGGCTCGGCCTGCCCTGGCCCAGCGCGGTGCCCAGTGGTTGCAGCTACTACCTGGTCTGGCCCAGGGCGCGCCGAGGCCAGGAGCGCTTTCGACGCTTGCGTGATTATCTGGTGGCCGATGTGGCGGCGATGCAGTTACCGGTGGTGGCGCGGGTGGGAAGCGGCGAACGTTAGGGTGGCTTCGTGCGGGGCGTAAAAAATATTGGACTATCGCTTCTTGGCTTTTCGAAATAAATCTTGTTAAAACAGCAAGTTGCAGGATATTTCAGGCTGGGCGCTCCGCTGCTTTCGGTCTGATTTCTTAACAAATTGCGCTTATTTGTTTGACATATTTTACGGCTTTGGCAGACTGGCCCCAAGGTTGTGACTGCCGGATGAGCGTTTTCAGTGCATCTGCGGCCTCTTCAGCAGGCCTTTTGACAGGCGCAACCCGCCGTAAAAACAGGAGGCGCGTGACCGCCGTCAGCCCTTCTGCACAGCAACGGCAGCCAATCCGGGCTGCCCCAAGGTGATGTATGTCCAACAACAATACGAAACAGCGCCCAGGCGCGCGTAAACCGGTTGTCCTCATGTCCATGGGCGCTCAAGAGCGCAAGGGACATGCTTATCAAGTCATGACCCACAAATACATAACCCCCCTGGTCGAGCTGTCTGGCTGCGTGCCGCTGCTGGCCCCCAGCTGCTGCGGTACCAATGACATCGAGCAGTACCTGTCGATGGTCGATGGGGTCTACCTGACCGGTGCCGGCAGCAATATCGACCCGGCGCTCTACGGCCAGGAAAACCAGACCCCGAGCAAGGGGCAGGACCAGGATCGTGATCTCTTCGATATTCCCCTGATTCGCGCCGCCCTGGCCCGTGGTCTGCCATTGTTCGGCGTCTGCCGCGGCATGCAGGAAATCAACGTGGCCCTGGGCGGCAGCATCCACCAGAAGGCCTACGAAGTGCCGGGCATCAGCGACCACCGCGAAGACCCCAGCACCTCGGTCGCCGAACAGTATGCCGACCGCCACAGCGTGCGTGCGCTGCCGGGCAGCTGGTTTGCCGAGCTGATGGGGCATGCCGAGTTCCCGGTCAACTCCCTCCACGGTCAGGCCGTGGATCGCCTGGGCGCTGGTATCGAAGCCCTGGCCCATGCCGAGGATGGTCTGATCGAAGCCATCCACCTTCCGGACGCCGCGCAGTTTACCCTGGCCGTGCAATGGCACCCGGAGTGGCAGGCCGCGCAGAACCCGCACTCGGTGAAGATCTTCCAGGCCTTTGGCGACGCCTGCCGTGAACAGGCCGCACGGCGCGACCAGTAGGCACTGAGCTGGCAAAAAGAAGCCCCGCCAATGCGGGGCTTCTTTTTGCCTATGTGCCAACCCGGTGTTGCCACGGCCACAGCTTGAGCCAGTCCCCCGGTGGGAGGGGCCTTGGCCGCGAGCGTTGGCTTTGCGTATCTGCACGCAGTCTCGGGTAAAGGCTCGCGGGCAAGCCCGCTCCTACAAAAGCGCCCACCTCGCACAGCAGGTTATTGGTATATGGCCTGGTTTTTTGGTCATGTCCCAATACTCTGTTGCCTCCCTGCTTCAGTGCTCAAGTCTGAGATGCCCTGCCTATTCCGACATAAGGCTGGGGCGATATTGCAGGGCCTCGGCCAGATGAGTGCGGCCGATCCTGGCTGCGCCGTCCAGGTCGGCCAGGGTGCGTGCCACCTTCATCACCCGGTGCGCGGCGCGCAGGCTCAGGCCCAGGCGTTCGCAGGCGTTTTCCAGCCAGTGGCGGTCCTCGCCGTCGAGGCTGCAGTGTTGTTGCACGCCGGCCAGGTCCAGGTGGGCATTGGCGCAGCCCTGGCGCGCCAGTTGTTGCTGGCGCGCGCGCACCACCAGGGCAGCCAGTTCGGCGCTGCTGGGGCCTTGGTTGCTGCTGGTTTCCAGGCGGGTGGTTTCCCGGGGTACGCTCAGGTGCAGGTCGATGCGGTCGAGCAGTGGGCCGGAGAGCTTGCTGCGGTAGCGCTGGATCTGTTCGGCCGAGCAGCGGCAACGCCCCGACGGGTCGCCCAGATGGCCGCAGGGGCAGGGGTTCATCGCCGCCACCAGCTGGAAGCGCGCCGGGAAACGCACCTTGTCGCGGGCCCGGGCGATCACGATATGGCCGCTTTCCAGGGGTTCGCGCAAGACTTCCAAGACCTTGCGATCGAATTCCGGAAGCTCGTCCAAAAACAGGACGCCCTGGTGGGCCAGGGTGATTTCCCCCGGTTGCGGCCGACTGCCGCCGCCGACCAGGGCCGGCCCGGATGCACTGTGATGGGGCGTGCGAAAAGGCCGCTGGGGCCAGGCAGTCAACGGCGTATGGCTGGCCACCGAGTGGATGGCGGCCACTTCCAGGGCTTCCCGTTCGTCCAGCGGCGGCAGTAGGCCGGGCAGGCGGCTGGCCAGCAGGGTTTTGCCGGTACCAGGTGGGCCGCTGAACAGCAGGTTATGCGAGCCGGCAGCGGCCACCAGGAGGGCGCGTTTGGCCGCGACCTGGCCCTGCACTTCGGCGAGGTCCGGGTAGGGCAGCAGCTGGCGCAGCAGGCCCTGGGCCTGATAGGGCGCGATGGGCGTCTGGCCATTGAGGTGGGCGGCCACTTCCAGCAGGTGCTCCACGGCAATCACTTCCAGCCCCGAGGCCAGGCTGGCTTCTTCGGCGTTGGCCTTGGGCACCATTAAGGTGCGCCCGGCGGCGCGGGCGGCCAGTGCGGCGGGCAGCACGCCCTGTACCGGGCGGATCGCCCCGGATAGCGCCAGCTCGCCCAGGCACTCGAGTCGCTCCAGGGTGGCGCTCGGTACCTGGGCGCTGGCGGCGAGAATCCCTAAGGCAATCGCCAGGTCGAAACGCCCGCCGTCCTTGGGCAGGTCGGCCGGGGCCAGATTCAGGGTGATGCGTCGCGGCGGGAACTCGAAGGCGCAGTTGAGAATGGCGCTGCGCACCCGGTCCTTGCTTTCCTTGACCGCCGTTTCCGGCAGACCGACCAGGGCCAGGGAGGGCAGGCCGTTGGCCAGATGGGCTTCGACCGTCACCGCCGGGGCTTCGACGCCGACTTGCGCGCGGCTGTGGACTATGGCCAGGGACATCGATCACTCCTTGATCGGCTGGTGCATCCGCTGTGGGCGTTACTCGTTGGTGGCGGCGGCTTCTGTGGCGTCTGCGCTGCGCGCTTCCATCTCGGCGACCTTGGCTTCCAGGGCTTCCAGGCGGGCGCGGGTGCGCGCGAGGACCACCATCTGGCTGTCGAATTCGTCGCGGCTGACCAGGTCGAGCTTGCTGAAGCCGCTTTGCAGCAACAGCTTGAACTGGGCTTCGAATTCGCTGCGTGGCAGCGGGCTGTCGCCACTGAACAGGCGAGAGGCGTGTTGGCTAAGGGCATCGAGCAGGGCTTTGGGTGGCAGCATGGCGAGGTTCCGGTAACAGATGGTCGCCAGTGTAGCACGCGGTCTCGGGCGGCTTGCCTGGGCGCGGCCGGTGCACTTGGTCGGCGCGCTGCACGCTTTTCGCGCGTGCGGCGGCAGGGTGCCGCACCATTGTTGTGCGTTGGTTGCCCCTAAACGTCAGGGATAATCCCCTGTTTAGTAGGTAACTGCATGAAATAAGTAGTTTTTATTGGAGTTGGCAGGCTTTCTGCTTTGTCTCTGGCGACGCATGCACCGATGCAGTTCCGGTGCGTCAGGCGGAGCGGGGAAGTGCTTCGCCGGGAGCTGTTGGTGAGTATCGGTGCCGCTGGCTTAGGGCCGCGATGCATTACAAAAGCCAGACACTGCGCTTAGACTTGAGTCGGGTTCGTAATTCCTGGGGCAAGTCCACCTTACACGGGAGAAAGTTTCATGAAGCTAGTCACTGCCATCATCAAGCCGTTCAAGCTGGACGACGTCCG
>JBFJZW010000188.1:0-9358 GCA_041621875.1 Pseudomonas sp.
TATTGAATGACAAGCCCAGCCCGACCCTACGCCCGCCTGAGCGGCAGACAATAAAAACCCGGAACAGTGTCCGGGTTTCTCCCATTGCCCGGGCCGAGCCGGATGCAACAGCTCGGCCGCCAAGCGCCGCAATCAGAGCAGCGGCAGGGTGTAACTGACGATCAGACGGTTTTCATCAACGTCACGACCGAAGTTGTTGCGCATAGTGGCATTGCGCCAGCGCACACCCAGGTTCTTCAGCGAACCTTCCTGGAACACGTACATCAGCTCGGTGTTGCGCTCGCGCTCCTTACCTTCAGAGACATTGCTGCCACGGTCGATATTGTCGCCGGTCAGGTAGCGGGTCATAAAGGTCAGGCCAGGCACACCAACAGAAGCGAAGTCGAAGTCATAACGTGCCTGGTAGGACTTCTCGTCCTTGGCCGCGAAGTTACCGATCTGCACGTAGTTGACCAGGAACGGGTCAGTACCACCGACATAAGCGAAGCCGGTATCACCACTCATTTTCTGGTAACCCAGGCCAAACTTGTGGCCACCCAGCGCATAGGTGGCCATCGCACCAAAGGCCTTGTTGTCGACATTGCTAACGCCATCATCGGTGGAGCGTGCGAAACGCACGTCAGTCTTCAGGCTCTGCTTGTCGCCCAGCGGCAACACATGCACCAGGTTGAAGGAGTGCTGCTTGTACATATCTTCCAGGTTGGAATAGTAATACCCGGCCGTCAGGTCCTTGGTGAGCTTGTAGCTACCGCCGGCAAAGGCGAACTCGTTGGACTGATTGGCGGCGTTACCGCCCTTGAAGCTGATACCACTGTGGGCATAGGTGCTCAGCGTCATGTCTTGGTAGTCTTGCGAGTTGCGGTTGTTGACCTCGTCGAGGTAACCGGCATCCAGGGTCAGACCTTCGATCTCCTGGGAGACCAGATTGCCGCCGCGGAAAACCTGCGGTAACAAACGGCTGTCGCTGGAAGCAATGGCCTGGTTCTTGAACTGCATCTGACCAACACGCAGGGTGCTTTTGGAAACCTTGGCCTTGGCGGCTACCGCCAGACCTGAGTAGTTGTCCTGGGAGCCGCCGGAACGATCCGGAACGAGCAGATCACTGCCCGCCGTACCGTCGCCGGAATCCAGCTTGAAGCCGAAAGTGGCCAGCGCATCGACGCCGAAACCTACCGTGCCCTCGGTGAAGCCGGAGTTTGCACGCAGGATAAAACCTTGCGCCCACTCTTCACGCTTGTTCTGTCCTGCGTCTTCACGGAAGTCACGGTTGAAGTAAAAATTGCGCGCCTCAAGAGTGGCGGTGCTGTCGCCAATAAAGTCGGCGTGCGCGACTTGGCTCAGGGACAAGCCCAGGGTGCTGGCAGCGACGGCCAGGGCCAGGGAGGTCTTTCTCATTGTGATAGCTCCAGTTGTGTGTGGGTGGCACATCGGCGCGGCACAGGGCTTCATCAGGTGAAGAGGCAGGCACGCACCGCATTCGGGGACTTATTGCGCCCCACAGCAAACGCAGCGGCGCACAGAGGCGCTAGCTGGCGGGCAGCGGGGCAATAAGCGGAATCAGGCGTGCGTGCGCAGAGCGCAAATCGAGGTCAGGCGACAGGGCATCGGGCAGATAGGGATCATGGCGCGGCTCTCGGACTTTTTATTGTTGGCCGTGAATGGACACAGCCGTTATATGCACAGCCCTACGCAGATACTGTGCCAGTCCGCCTAGGGCGGCAGCCGGCCGCTCTAGCTCAGGCTGCGAGCGCGATCGATGGAAGATCTGGGGGGATTATCGGGCGCACGCGACAGGCGGTTTTTCGCCGAATGGCGATTAGCAACAGGCGGTTTTTCGCCATAACGGCCAGCGCCCCGCGACCGTTCGCAACAGCCCGCTCAGTCGATCACGATCTGGTTCTTGCCCTGGCGCTTGGCCCGGTACATGGCGGCATCGGCACGGGTGTAGAGGGCATCCAGGTTCAGGTCCTCGGCGCGCAGGTTGGTCAGGCCCTGGCTGAGCGTGACGCCGAACGAGGTGCCCTCGTGGCTGAAGCGCAGACGCCGCACCTCGCGCTGCAGGCGTTCGGCAATCTGGACCGCCAGGGCCGGCTCGCAGCGGGGAAAGAGCGCGGCGAACTCTTCGCCGCCGATACGCCCGAACAGGTCACCGCGCCGCAGGGTGGTAACGCCGCTGTACGCCAGGCGCTGCAGGACCTGGTCGCCCATCTGGTGGCCGTAGTGGTCGTTGATCTGCTTGAAATCGTCCAGGTCGATCAGCAGAAAGGCCAGAGGACTGCCATATTCGCGGGCCTGCTCGAACTCGCGCTGGGCGCAGTCGAAGAAATGCCGACGATTGCTGCTCTGGGTCAGCACATCGGTGGTGGCCAGGCGGTGCAGTTCGCCTTCCAGCTGCTTCTTCTCGGTGATGTCCTCGGCGATACCGACAATGATCTGCGCCTTGCCGGCGGCGCTCTGGCGACTGACGAAGCACTTGTCGCTGAGCCAGCGCAACTGTCCGTCGCTGCGGATAATGCGGTACTCGCGGGCTTCGACCGCGCCGGTCTGCAGCACCTGGGCCAGGCTCTCGGCGGCATAGTCCAGGTCGTCCGGATAGATGCTGTTGCGCCACTCGTCATAGCTGGCCAGCAGCAGGGCGGCGGAGCGGCCGAAGATGCGTTCGTAGGCGGGGCTGACATAGATGACCCGCTGGGCTTCCCAGTCGAAGGCCCAGAGCACGGCATTGACACTGCCCAGCAGGGTACTGAACAGCTGCTCGCGCTCCTGCAACCGCGCGACTTCGCCGCGGGTGTGCAATAGCGCCAGGGTCAACTCCTCATGCTCGAGTTGCAGTCTGCTCACTTCATCCATAACCGCCGCCGGTCTGCACAGTGCTTAAGCGATACCACGAGCATATGTCAGAAACAAAAAACCCGCCTGGAGTGGCGGGTTGTTTGCGTCAGGCACCTATCAGGCGCTGACGGTCGGCCGCAACGAATAGGTTTTCAGCTGTTCGGCGAATTCGCGCAACGACTGGATGCCGCTGGCCTCGGCCTCATGCACCCACTGCTTGATGGCGTCGAGCATGTCGTGACCATTGGCACTGGTCTTGACCCAGATCTGCTGCAGGGCCAGACGCTTCTCGTAGATCACCTTGAGCGCCTGGCTTTGCTCCAGCACACGCTGGATACGCAGCTGATGCCCTTCGTCGAGCAGACTCGGCTCACGGGCCAGCAGGCGCTTGGCACGGTGAAAATGATGGCGCACCGAGGCGTCGGCCTTGGCCAGTTCCTGCTTGACCAGGGGGCCGATCACCAGCTTGCGGTACTGCGCCATGATCTGGAACCTGTTGTTGAGAATCGCCATGGCGGTGTCCATGTCGAGGCTGCGCTTGCCTTCCACCCGATGAGCAATCGGCGCAACGCGCTGCACCCTGGCCAGCCCCAGCAGGCTGAACAGCCTGATCCAGGCCCAGCCCATGTCGAACTCCCACTTGCGCACCGACAGCTTGGCCGAGTTCGGGTAGGTGTGGTGGTTGTTATGCAGCTCTTCACCGCCGATCAGAATGCCCCAGGGCAGCAGATTGGTCGCCGCGTCGCGGCACTCGAAGTTGCGGTAACCCACCGCATGGCCCAGGCCGTTGATCACGCCGGCGGCCCACACCGGGATCCACATCATCTGCACCGCCCAGATGGTGATGCCCGCCGCGCCGAACAGGCCCAGATCGATCAGCGCCATCAGGCTGATACCGGCCATGGGGAACCGCGAATAGAGATTGCGCTCGATCCAGTCTTCCGGGCAGTTCTTGCCGTAGATGCGCAGGGTTTCCGGGTTTTTCGCCTCTTCGGCGTACAGCTCGGCACCGGTGCGCAGGACGGTGCCCAGGCCCTTGATCACCGGGCTGTGCGGGTCGTCCACGGTCTCGCATTTGGCGTGGTGCTTGCGGTGGATGGCGGTCCACTCGCGGGTATTCTGCGCCGTGGTCAGCCACAGCCAGAAGCGGAAGAAATGCTTGAGCGCAGGATGCAGTTCCAGGGCACGGTGGGCCGAGTAACGGTGCAGGTAAACTGTGACGCTGACGATGGTCACATGCGTCATCAGCAGGGTGACCGCGATCAGTTGCCAGATCGACAGGTCGAGAAAACCGTTGTACCACATGGAATCGAGTGCCTCGTATAGAGAAGGGCGCAGCCTGTCCTACAACAGACTACAGGCATTATCCCTGACCGGGATCAGAAAACCAGTTGGTCTTTTGGATAAGAATCGCGCCCCCGCGTTAGCGCCTATACTGCCCAGCAGATCAAAAGGACTGACTCCCCCCTATGAATGCTCCCTACAGCGCCCGGCGTCTGACCCTCGCCTATACCCTGGCTGCCGGCCTCTGGGTAGCATTCAGCGACAACCTGGTCGCCGCCCTCGGCCTCTCGCTCGAGCAACTGGAGTCCGTGCAGCTGGCCAAGGGTCTGTTCTTCGTCCTGCTCACCGGTGCCCTGCTGTACTGGGTGTTGCGCACCCATCAACGGCAACAGCAGCGCGCCCACCGCGCCCTGAGCGCCAGCGAAACCCGCCTGAGCCGTGCCCTGAGCGCGGCCAGGGATGGCATGTGGGACTGGGACCTGCGGACCCGCGCGGTGTTCTTCTCCACCGAGTACACCGCCCTGCTCGGCCTGCAACCGGGCGGCCTGGGCAACGACCAGGAAAACTGGCTGCAACGCCTGCACCCCGACGACCGCGCGCATTTCCAGCGCAGCCTGGAGCAGCGCCTGAGCAGCGCCAGCCAGGCCCCCTACGAAGTCAGTTACCGCCTGCGCCACAGGGATGGCACCTACCGCTGGATTCAGTCCCGCGGCCGGCTGCTGCTGGACGACCAGGGCCGCCCGGAGCGGATGATCGGCACGGCCAGCGACATCACCCAGCGGCGCAACGACGAAGATAGCCTGCGCCAGGCCGCCGCGGTGTTCGACGCCACCCAGGAAGGGGTACTGGTCACCGATGCCAGGCAGCGCATCGTGCACTGCAACCCGGCCTTTACCCGCATCACCGGCTACAGCCAGGAGGAAATCCTCGGCCATCAGCCCAGCCTGCTGAAGTCCGGGCGGCACGACCAGGACTTCTACAACAGCCTCTGGCATGCCCTGCAGAGCCGCGGCGGCTGGAGCGGTGAGGTGTGGAATCGACGCAAGAACGGCGAGATCTATCCGCAGTGGCAGAATATCCGGGTCATTCGCGACGAAGAGGGCGAGATCAGCCACTACGTCGCGGTGTTCTCCGATATCACCGCGCTCAAGCGCTCCCAGCGCGAGCTGGACTACCTGGCCCACCACGACCCCCTGAGCAACCTGCCCAACCGCCTGCTGTTCACCGAACGGGTCGAGACCGCGCTGGAGCGCGGGCAACGCGACAAGCGCTGCGGGACCGTGCTGCTGATCGACCTCGACCACTTCAAGCACATCAATGAAAGCCTCGGCCACGCGATCGGCGACCTGTTGCTCAAGGAAGTCGGCGAACGCCTGCGCCAGCAGTTGCGGGGCAGCATGACCCTGGCGCGCCTCGGCGGCGACGAGTTCGGCCTGCTCTGCGAAGACTGTGCCACGGCCGAACAGGCGGCCGGCCTGGCCCAGCAGGTGCTGGGCTGCCTGAACCAGCCTTTCGTGGTCAACGGCCAGGAGCTGTTTATCGGGGCCAGCATCGGCATCAGCCTGTTCCCCGGCGACGCCGACAACGTCGCCCAGGTGCTGCGCAACGTCGACTCCGCGCTGTTCAAGGCCAAGAGCAGCGGCCGCGAGGGCTATGCCTTCTACGCCCAGGAGCTGACCGAATATGCCCGCCAGCGAGTCGAGCTGGTCAGCGCCCTGCGCCACGCCCTGGAGCACGACGAATTGCGCGTGTATTACCAGCCGCTGATGTGCCTGCGCAGCCGACAAATGATCGGGGTCGAAGCCCTGGTGCGCTGGCAGCACCCGCAACGCGGCCTGGTGCCGCCGGGGGAATTTATTCCGATCGCCGAGGAAAGCGGGCTGATCGGGGCCATCGACGCCTGGGTGCTGGACCAGGCCTGCCGGCAGATGGTCGTCTGGCAGGCGGCCGACTGTGCCCTGCGCTTTGTCGCGGTGAATGTGTCCAGCCGCCTGTTCAGCCGCGGCGAACTGGATATCCGGGTGGCCCAGGTACTGGCCGACACCGGCCTCGACCCGGCCTTCCTCGAACTGGAAGTCACCGAAAGCGCGGTGATGGACAACCCCGACGCAGCCCTGGCCCTGCTCGATCGCCTGCGCGCCCTGGGCGTGCGCCTGGCCATCGACGACTTCGGTACCGGTTACAGCTCCCTGGCCCGCCTCAAGCGTCTACCGGTGCACAAGCTGAAACTCGATCAGAGCTTCGTCATGGGCCTGCCCCACGACCAGGACGATGTCGCCATCACCCGTGCGGTCATCGCCCTGGGCCACAGCCTGGGGCTCAAGGTACTGGCCGAGGGGATCGAACAGTTGGAGCAGGTCGAACTGCTCGAACAACTCGACTGCGACCATGCCCAGGGCTACTATTTCGGCCGCCCGCAACCGGCCGAGGCCCTGGCTGCGCTGCTGCCGCGGGCGCAGGGCGTAGAGACTTTCCAGGAATAGACCATGCGCGTGATGATTCTCGAAGACGATGTATGGATCGCCGACCTGCTCAAGCAGATCGTCCTGAGCCTGCGCCCCGGCACCCAGGTGATTTGCCATGCCAGCCTGGACAATGCCATGAGCGACTGGCAGAGCCAGGCCGCCGACCTGCTGGTCTGCGACTGGAACCTGCCCGACGGGCCCGGCACCACGCTGCTCGAACGGGTGCGCCAGGACGACCAGCAGGTTCCCCTGGTGATGATTACCGGCCGCGCCGACCGCGACAGCGTGCTGGCGGTGCGCGCGCTGCGGATCAACGCCTTTATCAGCAAGCCGTTTCAGGTGCCCAAGGTGCTCGAATGCCTGGACCGTCTGCTGCCGGCCTTCAGCGACACCCCCGCCGTCACCGCCAGCAGCGCCGGCAGTTTTATCGAGTTTCTCGACAGTCAGGCCGACACTGCGCTGGACCTGCCCCTGCAGGCGGGCATGCAGAGCAAACTCGAAGCGCTCAGCCACCAGCAGCCCAGCGTGCGTCAGCTGCAGCAGGCCTGGCAGCATGACCCGACCCTCACCGGCCGCCTACTGGCCGCCGCCAACAGCCGCCAGTACAACACCGCCGCCACTGCCTGCCTGAGCCTGGGCGAGGCCCTGCAGATCCTCGGGCCGACCACCAGCCTGAATATCGGCATAGGCCTGAGCCTGAACCCCGCCAGCCAGCTGGACGATGCCGAACTGCGCCTGCAGGCCGAGGCGCAGATGCAGCAGATCGACAACCTGCACCCGCGCGTGGCCGAACTGGCCGTGGCCTGCCGCCTCGATCCCGCGCCGCTGCACAGCGCCGCCCTGCTCTACCGCATGGGCGAGCTGTGCCTGCTGCAACAGGCGCAGCTCTGGCGCAACGCCGGCCACAGCCTGCCCCTGGAAGAGTTGAGCCAGGCCCTGGACAAGGCCAGCAGCGTGCTGGCCAACCGCCTGAAAGCCCACTGGCGCCTACCCACCCCACTGCGCGACCTGATCGGGGCCTGCTATGTGCTGCCCACCATCAATACCCGCCGCGAGGCCATCGTCATGCACCTGGCGGCCAGCGAACAGGCCGCCGTACCCGATGCCGACAAACTCGCCCGCCTGCGCCGCCTAGCCGGCCTGCCCTGAATCCCATCGACAATCACCGTCAGCCTTAGAGGGCGTCAATGGCTAGCAACAGCTCTGCTGCAATTCGCTGGATTGTCGGTTTCGGTAGCCTGGCCCTGGCGCTGTTGTTCTTCACCCTCGGCGCGCGCGCCCTGCAGGAGCGCGAAGCGCTCTGGCAACTGCAACTGGCCAGCCAGAGCGAGCTGCAGCAACGGGCGCTGCACAGCACCCGGCGGCGCCGGGCCGCCCAGGCGCAGTTGCTCGGCGACACCCTGGCGGCGGACGCCTGGGTCGTCGAACTGGTGCGCCAGGCCCACGCCCTAGAGCCTGCCGACCCGGCCCTGGCGAGCATCCGCAACCAGCTGTATACCCGCCTGGTACCGCGCTGGCGCAACCTGCAGCCGAGCCACCCCTTTCGCCTGCTGGTGCACCTGGCACCGACCGGCGAAGTCCTCCTGCGCGTGCACGCCCCCGAACGCTATGGCGACAACCCGGGCGACCGCCAGCCCATACTGCGCGACGCCCTGCGCAGCGGCACCAGCCGTGTCGGTCTGGATCTCAGTCCGCAGCGCCTGGGCATGCGTGCGGTCACCCCGTTACGGGTCGACGGCCTCGACGGCCCGCTCACCGTGGGTGCCGTCGAAGTGGTGTACGAGGTGCTCGGCGAGCTGCGGCAACTGGACCGGGAACTGGAGGCGGGCGTCGCCCTGCTGCTGGAAACGCCCACCCGGGTACGCGATGGCGAGGCCTTGCGCGGCCTGGCGACGGAGCCGGGCGGCTGGCAGCTGATCGACTACTCCCGCCCCCAGGTCCAGGCCTGGCAGGCTGCCGGGCTGCTGTCGCCGTCCGTCGCCGGCTATAGCCGACAGTTGCTGGAGGACCAGGGCCGTAGCTACCTGCTCAACCAGATCGACCTGCCGGGCTACCCGCACGACGCCAACGACCCGGCCACGCCCCGGGCCACTGCCCTAGTGTGGCGCGATATCAGCGAACTGGCCGCCGTCCATCGGCGCGACCAGCGCCAGCTGGTCGGCAAATGGCTGCTGGCCTGGCTGGGATCGGCGGCGCTGCTGCTGTTGCTGCTGCAGGCGACCAAGCGCAGCAGCCAGCTCCTACTCAGCCGCCACCGCGACGAGCTGCAGGCCAAGCATCGGCAGAGCGAGCAAGCGCGACAACTGCTAGCGGTGATCGCCGAGGCCCAGGCGGCCTATATCAACGCGCAGAATCAACGCGAAGCCTTCGACGCCCTGCTCAAGCGCATCCTCGCCCTCGGCGACAGCCAGTTCGGTTTTATCGGCGAGATCCGCCACGATGACCAGGCCGCGCCCTACCTGCGCGCCTATGCCGCCAGCCACCAGGCCTGGGATTATGCCCGCGCCCTGCGCCGCGCGGACCAGCCCGTGCCTGACCTCGACGAATTGCTCGAACAGGCGCTGCACAGCAGCGGCCCGCTGCTGTGCAATATGCCGGCCGCCGACCCGCAGCAGGCCTTGGTAGTCGATGAAGGGTTCGGAGTCCTGCCCGCCGATGACCTCGAAGCGTGAAGCCTCAAGCGTGAGCCGGCTGGTGAGCTCAGCGTTGGCGAACTTTGTGAGAGTGGTGGCGTCGTTGATCGACGTGTCACGCACGAACTTCTCGCGGCGGCCCCA
>JBFJZW010000189.1:0-9346 GCA_041621875.1 Pseudomonas sp.
CGGCCAGGGCGGCGTCGATGCCCTGGCGGTAGTAGGCCTGGGTCTCCGGCAGCACCGCAGGCGCTGGGGTGCTGGGCAGGCGGTTGCCCATTTCCATGCCGATGCTGCGCGGCGGCACATAGCTGTTGGCCTGCTGGCTGGCGCTGCCGTCCTCGATCAGCACCATCTTGATCACCCCCACCGGGGCATGCCGGGCGACGGGATCGGGAATATTCGGCGGCTCGTTGCCGTGGGCCTTGGCATGGGCCTTGGCCGGGTGTTGCAGCACGGTCTGGCCGGCCAGCTGGCGCTCGCTGGTGAACAGGATCAGGTACTGCTCGTTGCCGGGGTTGTCGTGATAGAGGCGGTCGATACGCAGGCGCGCATCCAGGCTGTCGCCCTTGAGGCCGGCGGCCGGTTCGTAGACGAAATCCTCGCTGCCGAGCAGGCGGGTCAAACGGAACTGGCTGTCGAGCAGCATGGCGCTGGGAGCCAGCACGGTGTTGCCGGCCTGGCTGTACAGACGGATTTCGAACGAGCGGCTGTCGCTTGGCAGGGCGAAGGCACGCAGAAAGCTCTTGCCGCTCTGGAATTCGAAGGCCGGGGCGCTGGGGTCGATGACCACGTCGCCGGAGAAATTGGCCGGGATCGGCGTATAGGGCAGGTGTTGCAGGCTGCTGCAGCAGGGTTTGGCGGCGGCCAGCGCGAGCAGGGCGTCCTGCTGGGAGGTCTGCAGCGGTGCGGGCGTCTGGGTCAGTACGTCGATGCGGCGCAGCGGTTCGCCGGCGCAGCCGGTCAGCAGCAGGCCGAGCAGGGCAAGGCCGGTGAGTCGATGATGCGGCATGTGTTATTCCTCTTATTGTTCACGCCTGTAAAAGGGCCCCGGCCTGTTGCAGGTCCGGGGCAAATAACCACAGGAGCAGCGTTACAACTTCGTTCAGGGCCCGGATGCAACGGGCCCCGATTCGCTTACCACCAGGCTTCGGCCTGTACGCCGAAGGTCAGGCCGTTGTCATCGCCCGGCTCGATGGATTCGCTGGCGGCGTTGTAGCGGCCGCCGTCCCACATGGCGTAGGTGGCGAAGGCGCGGATTTGCGGACGGGCCCAGAAGCTGCGGCCGGCGGACCATTGCTGGGCCAGGGTGATCTTCTTCAGGTCGCGGGATTTTTCGCCATCGGCCTGGGGGTCGACGTAGTCGTAGCCGAATTCCAGGGCGGTGCTCATGGTGTCGTTCCACTTGTACACCGGGCGCACGCCGAAGGAGGTCCAGGCCTGTCCGGAGTCGTTGTCGAAGTCTTTGTCTTCGTGGATCTGCACGTACATCATTTCGATGTTGTCGCTCAGGCTGACCACGCCCTGGTTGACCAGGCGCACCATGCTGCCGTCGCTGTTGCCGGTGCCGTTGCGCCCGGTGCTGCCGATAATGCCGTCGGTGCCGTACTGCAGGGCCAGCTTGTTGAAACCGCCGAACCAGTTGCCCTGGACATGCTCGACGGTGACCAGATGGCCCTTGTTGTCGGTGTAGCCAGGGTCCTTCTCCTGGATATCGGAGAGGTTGGCCTTGCCGTAGTTGTAACCGAACTCCAGCTTGCCGTCGGTATTGAACTCGATGTCGTTGAGGCGCAAGTCCAGGGTGTCGTTGGCCACGTTGGTGCCGGTGCCCGCGCCGTTATAGGTCCAGTCGCCGTCGGTGTTGCGCATCCAGGCCACGTGCGCCTTGGCGAAGCCCAGGTCGATGTCCTCGATGCCGGCACCCGGCCCGGAAACGTCCCAGTAGTAGTAATCGTTGATATGCACGTCATGGCGCTTGTAGTAGCGCTTGCCGGCCCACAGGGTGGCACCGGGCAGGGTGTCGGGCAGGAAGTTCTTGGCCTGCACGTTGAACTGACGGATCGAGCTGGTGCCGTTGGCGTAGGGATTGCTGTCGCTGTCGGTGGCTTCCCAGTCGTTGGCCTGGTCGGACTTGTAGGCAATCATGCTGTCGACGTAGAAGCTCTGCTCGCCTTCCTTCCACACTTCCTTGCCCAGGCCGATCTCGGCGTAGGTTTCGCATTCGTTACCCAGACGATACTTGGCCGACGCACCGGCTGCCTGGAAGCAGGCCTGGTCGCCGCCGCCGGCAGTCGCGCCGATACCGGAACGCAGATAGCCATGAAAGTCCACGGCCAGGGCTGGGCTGGCCAGCAGCATGGCGGCGAGCAGGGCGCTGGGACGAAACAGCTGTGCAGGTTGGATCTTGTTCATCGTGGGACCTTTTTTTGTTTTTGGATTCAGGGCTGCCGGAGCCTTGCGCACTGCCCGTCCGGGCATTTGCCGGCGGGGGGCGTCCTCGTTGGCATGCCGACACTCGCCCCGCAGGCTCGACCGCACCGGGGGGTACCGAGGGCGGCGGCTGGACTAAGCGTCATGGATCGCCCCCAGCGCCACATCCTCCCCGGCCATTTTTTTCAAGGCTGAGGGTCCGGGGCGTAGCGCCGTGCAGGCGGGTAGGGGGTGGGGGGAGGCGGCGTCTACGCCTGCCAGCTACGCCGCAAGAAAGTCCCCGGGGGAGGTGTGGCGTTAGCGCGCGCCGGGCCAAGCTGGCGCGGCTGAGTGGACCCAGGCGTCCGCCCGCGCAACACATCCCCTGTAGTCGGATGCTCTCAACAACTAAAAAAATGGAGCTCTACGATGAAACGATACCTGCGACTTGCCGGGCTGGTCCTGGCATTGACGCCCCTGGCGTACCCCTACGGCAGCCTGCTCGAGGCGGCCGAAGCCGTGGGCAAATCGCCCAATGGCGTGCGCTACCACGGCGGCGACGAAATCATCCTGCAAGGCTTTCACTGGAACGTCGTGCGCACTGCCCCCAACACCTGGTACAGCACCCTCGCCAGCATGGCTCCGAGCATCGCCGCGGACGGCTTCAGCGCCATCTGGATGCCGGTACCCTGGCGTGACTTCTCCAGCTGGAGCGACTCCAGCAACGGCACCTCGGGCGGCGGCGAGGGCTACTTCTGGCACGACTTCAACAAGAACGGCCGCTACGGCAGCGACAGCCAGCTCAAGCAGGCCACCAACGCGCTGAACGGTGCCGGGGTCAAGCCGATCTTCGATGTGGTGCCCAACCATATGAACCGCGGCTATCCGAACAAGGAAATCAACCTGCCGGCGGGCCAGGGTCTGTGGCGCAACGATTGCTTTGATCCCGGCAACTACGCCAACGACTGCGACGACGGCGACCGCTTTGTCGGCGGCGATGCCGACCTCAACACCGGCCATCCGCAGAATCTGGCGATGTTCCAGCAGGAGTTCGCCAACCTGCGCAACAACTACGGCGGCGCGGGCTTGCGCTTCGACTTCGTCCGAGGCTACGCCGGCGAGCGGGTCGACAGCTGGATGGACCAGGCCCACGACGACGGCTTCTGCGTCGGCGAGCTGTGGAAGGCCCCGGGCGAATACCCGAGCTGGGACTGGCGCAACGGCGCGAGCTGGCAGCAGATCCTCAAGGATTGGTCGGACCGGGCCCAGTGCACCATCTTCGACTTCGCCCTCAAGGAGCGCATGCAGAACGGCAGCGTCAGCGACTGGCGCAATGGCCTGAACGGCAACCCCGACCCGCGCTGGCGCGAGGTGGCGGTGACTTTCGTCGACAACAATGACACCGGCTATTCGCCTGGCCAGAACGGCGGGCAGCACCACTGGCCGTTGCCCGATCACCTGCTCAAGCGGGCCTATGCCTATATCCTCTCCAGCCCCGGCACACCGGTGGTCTACTGGTCGCACATGTACGACTGGGGCTACGGCGACTTTATCCGCCAGCTGATCCAGATCCGCCGTACGGCGGGGATCAAGGCCGACTCGGCGATCGAGTTCCACACGGGTTTCAGCGGCCTGGTGGCGACCGTCAGCGGCAGTGATCAGCAGCTGCTGATCGCCCTCGATTCGAACCTGGGTTCCCCCGGCCAGGTGGCCAGCGGCAACTTCACCCAGGCGCTGACCAGCGACAACGGTCAGGTGCGTATCTGGCGCACGGACAGCGCTGGTGATGGCGGTGGCGATCTGGTCAGCGTGAATTTTCGCTGCGACAACGGCACCACCCAGTGGGGCGACAGCGTCTACGCGGTGGGCAATGTCAGCCAGCTGGGCAACTGGAGCGCGGCAGCGGCCGTGCGCCTGACCGATACCAGCGCCTACCCGACCTGGAAGGGCAGCATCAGCCTGCCGGCCCAGCAACAGGTGGAGTGGAAGTGCATCATCCGCAATGAAAGTAACCCGACCCAGGTCAAGACCTGGCAAGCCGGTGCCAACAACAGCCTGACCGTCAGCGCTGGAGCCAGCACCTCGGGCAGCTTCTGACCAGCAGCGCGCGGCACACCTTGTTGGCGTGCCGCGCGCATTCGCTTTATTGCCGACCTGGGTTGCGCAGTTGTCGCTGGACGGCGTGGCGGGTGACAAGAGCGCGTTGGGCAAATAACCGCTGCTATCCTGTACAGGCAATCAGCGTCAGGAGACAGGGAATGTCCGACTATCGCCGCGCCCGGGAGCAGGGTGCCTGCTATTTCTTTACGCTGACGACCGAGCAGCGCCAGCCTGTGCTGACCCAGCCGAGGCTGCGTGAAGCCCTGCGCCTGGCCATCGTCCAGGTGCGTCAGCGTTATCCCTTCACTATTGCGGGTTGGGTGTTATTGCCCGATCACCTGCATTGCCTGTGGCAGTTGCCCGCCGGCGATGCCGACTTCGGCCTGCGCTGGTCGCTGATCAAGCGCCTGACCAGCCAGGCGCTACCGCGCACGCCGGGGGCGATCAGCCTGAGCCGCTGCCTGCGCCGCGAGTCCGGGCTATGGCAGCGGCGCTTCTGGGAACACCGCATCCGCGACGAGGAGGATTACCACCGCCACCTGGACTATCTGCACTGGAACCCGGTGCGCCATGGTCTGGTCGAGCGGGTGGCCGACTGGCCCTGGTCCAGCTATCACCGCCTGGTGCGCGAAGGCATATACCCGGCGGATTGGGGCGGAGCGGGGGAAGCAGAGGGCACGTTCGGCGAGTGAGCGAGCAAGTTGCGGGCGCGACGCTTCTGTAGGGTGCGCTGCGCGCACCGGGGTTAACGCCAATCTGCCAGGTCAACGACCGCTCAAACTGTTGTCGCCGGATGGGGTGGCATATGGCGAATAACCGCGTAAGTCGTGGTGCGCACGGCGCACCCTACGATTGCGGCATCGTGCCGGAGTTTAAAGCGTCCCGTAGGGTGCGCTGCGCGCACCGGGGTTAAACGCCGATCCGTCAGGTCAACGACCGGTCAGGCGGTTGTCGTTGGATGGCGAGGCATATGGCGAATAACCGCGCAAGCCGCGGTGCGCATGGCGCACCCTACGAGTGCGGCATCGTGCGGGGGGTAGCGATCCCGTAGGGAGTGCGGGGCCGCGTTAACCACCGACCTGCCAAGCCAGGGCCTGTTCCCGTGCCTGTTCAAGTTGTTGCCGCCAGATGTCCACAGGCCTGTCTTGCAGCAGGTCCAGGCGTTGCAAGTCCGCAGCCTGAGCGTCCAGGCAATCCGTCAGCCAGTCCAGGCGTTGCAGGGTCAGGGGTGTGCAGGTCTGGCCTTGCAGGTCGTCGTCCAGGTCGCTCCAGTGCGAGCGCCAGGCCTCGCGCAGGTAGAGGCGGGCGAGGTCGTGGCGCAGGGCCTGTTGCCAGTCGCCGATAATGCCATCCAGCCAGGCCAATACGTCGCTGCTCGCGCCGCGCCGCGCCAGGGTCTGGCGCAGGTGCTGGTAGCACTCCAGGGCGATGCGTTTTTCCCGCTCCAGGGCGCTAAGGGCGGCGGCGCTGCCCCGGCGCTGTTCCAGCTCGAGCAGGTAGGCGTAGTAGCTGCGGGTTTCGAAGCGTTCGGCGGCGTGACACTGCGGGGTCAGCAGGCCGTTGCTGTTGCAGGCGCGCAAGGGATCGAAGCGGTACATATAGCCGAAGTCGAACAGGCGGATCTGGCCATCGTCGAGCAGGTTGCCCGGGCACAGGTCCCAGTCGAAGAAGCCCAGTTGCAGCAGCGCCGAGAGGCTGGCGAACAGCTGCAGCAGGCGGCGTTCGTCCCACTCCTGTACGGCTTCGCCGGCAATCCAGGGCGACAGCAGCAGGCCCTGGCGGTAGCTGGCGTACTGGGTGGCGACTATCCCGCTTAGCGCCGTGGCCCATGCCGGCTGCTGTTTCAAGGCCTGCAGCTCGGCGCGGCGCTGCACCTCGTTGAGAAAGGAGGTCTGGCCGTTGAGATTCTGCACCTTGCACTGCGCCCGCGCGCGCTTGAGGGTCCAGAGCCTGCCGTCGGCCTCGATCTGGTAGACCTCGGCGGTCAGGCCGCTGGCGAAGTGGCGACGTACCCAGGGGCTGGTGGTCTCGGTGGCCAGCAGTTGTTCGATGGGCAGCGGACAGTCGGCGGCCTGGCCGACCTGGATGTCGGCGTGGCTGTTGGCGAAGGTCAGTTGGGCTTGTTGGCGTTGTTGTTCCGGGGTCATGGTAATACCGAGTAGAAAGTGGTGCGCACGGCGCACCCTACGGAGTTCGCGTTGGCGGCGGTTGCTGTGGTGCATCACGGCCCTTGGACGATCACCACCTTGTCTGCGCCGAGGCTGCGGGCGAAGGCATAGGGCTGGCTGGATAGCCGTTGATGGCTGCCGGCCCCGATGGCCGGGTGGCGCGCGCGGAACTGGCCGAGGATGCGCCAGTGCTCGAGCAGCGCGGCGATTGGCGGCTGCTGGTGCGCCGCCCAGTTCATCGACGAGCGGGTACCCTGATGCGGGTCGGAGCCGCTGGGGCCGAGGGGGCGGGCGCTTTCGTCGCCGTAGTAGATCTGCACCGCGCCGGGGCTGAGCAGCAGGGCCGCGGCCAGGCCCTGTTGGCGCTTCAGGTCGTTGTTCTGTTCGGCGAAAAACAGCGAGGTGTCGTGGGACGAGGCGTAGCTCATAAAGTTATGCCCGGGCGTGCCCTGCAGCAGCCCGGCGTATTCCTCGTAGCCGCTATCGGCCTGGCTCAGGCAGTCGCTGGCCTTGGCCGCCAGTTCGCCCTGGAAGGCGAAGTTGATCAGGGTGTCGAAGCCGTTGTCCTGGTAGACGTTGCTCTGCGGGCCGTGGCCGAACACTTCGCCGACCATCCAGAACGGGCTGCCGCTCATGGGATCAAGGGGGTTGGCGGCCGACCACTCGGCGCGGGCCTGGTCGGCCGCCCGGCGCAGCGCCGCCCAGCTGTCCAGTTCGACATGTTTGACGGTATCGGCGCGAAAACCGTCGACGCCGAATTCGCGCACCCAGAACGTCAGCCATTCCACCAGGTAGTCGCGCACCCGGTAGCCCTCGCGCGGCACCGCACGAGTATCGGCCTTGCGCAGCAGAAAGGGCGGCAGCGCCACGGCCTGTTCGCTCTCGGTCTTGAAGTCGGGCAGGAACGCCAGCGAGCCCTTGAGCGGATCGACCAGCACGCTGGGCGGCTGATCGTAGTCGGCGATGCCAGCGCGCAGCCAGTTCTTGCCCCACCACTGGTTCCAATCCGGATGCTGGTAGTCGAGCAGGTTGTGGTAGGCGTGCAGGTTCTCGTAGCTCTCCGGCTGCCAGTCGCTCCAGCGTGCGGGCAGGTACTGGCTCATGCCGCCGCGCAGGGCACCGAAGCCGAATTCCTGCATGTCGGCCAGGGTCGAGTAGCCGGGGTGGTTGAGTACCACATCGAACAGCACGCGGATGCCGCGGGCGTGGGCCTGGGCGATCAGTTCGCGCAGCTCGTCCTCGCTGCCCATATTGGCGTCCAGGCGGGTGAAATCCAGGGCGTAGTAGCCGTGGTAGGCGTAGTGGCGAAAGTCGCCCTGGTCGCCGCCGCCGACCCAGCCGTGGATCTGCTCATAGGGTGCACTGATCCACAGGGCGTTGACCCCCAGCTGCTGCAGGTAGTCGAGCTGGCCGGTCAGGCCCTTGAGGTCGCCGCCGTGGAAGGTGCCGATTTCCTGCTCGCCGTCGGGCTGGCGACCGTAGCTGCGGTCGTTGCTCGGGTCGCCGTTGGCGAAGCGGTCGGTGAGGGCGAAATACACCGTGGCGTTGCGCCAATCGTGGGCCGGCTTGGTTTGCGCCGTGGCGGCTTCGAGCAACAGCAGGCCGCCGCTCTGGGGGGCAGGGGTCATCCGCACCTGACCATCCTCGACCGTCGCCAGTTGCCCGCTATAGGCATCGCGCAGCTGCTGGCCGTCGGCGAATACCCGGCTGACGTCGACGCTCACAGCCTGGCCCTGCCAGGCTGTGCAGGCGACCTGGCTGGCCGCCGCCTTGATCGGCAGCAGGCGCAGGTGGGCGTCGTCGCCGTCCTGGAACAGCAGGCGATAGCGTCCGGCCGTCGGCACCTGCAGGCTCAGGTGGCTGTCAGCCTGCCAGGCCTGACGCTGGTAGGGTGCCAGGGTTTGCGCCGGCTCGGCACTGGCGGGGCCGCGCAGGGCCAACAGGCCGGGCTGCAGCTCCAGTTCGCTGCTGTAACGCTGCCCGGCTTCGCTGTGCCAGCGCAGTTGCAGCGGCTGTTGCTCGAGCCAGGCCTGCAGTTGCGGGGCCGCCTGGGCGAGAGGGCTGAGCAGGGCGATAAGCAGGCTGGCGAGCAGCGGTGACGAGCGGCGCATAAACTTCTCCCGGTACGGTTGAGCCGCCATTGAAGTCGGTTTTTGCCGCCTGCGGCAGGCGGGGACAGGGCCGGTGCGCATACTTTTTTTTGCCTGTGGCTGGCAGACTACGCCCCCGTCTCTACGCCCTCGCGAGCTGCGCCGGGGGAGGATGTGGCGCGTAGGGTTCTGTCCGAGGATACAAGGGCTGCGCGACTATCCACCGGCCTGCAGCGGTTGTGGATCAACAATAAGAAGCCACGAGGACTCTCACCCATGAAGAAACAATTGCTTACTGCTGCCATCGGCCTGGCCGTCACCCTGGGTCTGCCGCTAGCGGCCCAGGCGGCCATCGAGGAAGGCAAGCTGGTTATCTGGATCAATGGCGACAAGGGCTACAAGGGCCTGGCTCAGGTCGGCGAGAAGTTCACCGCCGACACCGGGATCAAGGTCGAGGTGGCGCACCCCGACAGCGCCACCGACAAGTTCCAGCAGGCCGCCGCCACCGGTAACGGGCCGGACATCTTTATCTGGGCCCACGATCGCCTCGGCGAATGGGCGCAGAGCGGGCTGATCGCGCCAATCAACCCGAGTGTCAAGAACAAGGCCGAGATCGAGGACTTCGCCTGGGACGCAGTGACCTACCAGGGCAAGCTGTGGGGCTACCCCATGGCGGTTGAAGCCACCGGCCTGATCTACAACAAGGCGCTGGTGCCGACTCCGCCGAAAACCTTCGACGAGGTGCTGGCGCTCAATGTCGAGCTGGCC
>JBFJZW010000190.1:0-9325 GCA_041621875.1 Pseudomonas sp.
AGGCTGCGCTGCAGGCCGGCGACATGCGCAGCCAGCTCGGCATAGCTCAGTTGCTCTCGCGAACCGTCTTCGCCGATGGCGACCAGAGCCGGGTGGTTATCGCGGCGGCGCAGCAGGTGTTCGGCAAAATTAAGCCGGGCACCGGGAAACCAATGGGCGCTGGGCATAGCGCTGTCTTCCTGCAGCACGGCCTCGGGCTTGGTGCTAAAACGCACCTCGAAGAACTCGACGATGGCCTGCCAGAAGGCTTCGCGCTGCGCCACGCTCCAGGCGTGCAGGCTCGGGTAGTCGTCCAGTTGCAGGCTGTGGCGCTGATTGACGAAGCGGCGGAAGGCGTCCATCCGGGTGGCGGCGATACGTTCCTTGGCGGGGGTCCACAAGGGTTGTTGCATGTCGATTCCTCATTCGGCGGGTGCCGTGATTCTTGTTATGCCGGGCCGTCGCGCCGGGCAGAGGGTACGCTAGCCTACTGGGCATCGGGTGCCTTGACCTGCAGCGACCCTTATTACTCGGCTGTCGACCTGGTGGCTGTTGTAGCGGTTTTGCACCGAAGGCAGAGCTGGCGCGCTGCCTCTGGGGCCCTCGCTTTACAGCCTGTAAACAAAGTCTGACGCGGGCGTGGCGAGCATGACGAAGCCTTGTCCGCCAGGCGATCTGAATGCTGGGCAAGCTCGCCTAGGCGCTGGCCAGCCTGGCCCGCGCCACCCGCGAGCCATTGGGCTTGTCCAGTACCGAACAAATACGCCGGCCGGCGGCAATCAGTTTTTCCATATCGATGCCGGTTTCGATGCCCAGGCCCTCAAGCAGATAGAGCACGTCTTCGCTGGCGACATTGCCAGTGGCACCTTTGGCGTAAGGACAGCCGCCGAGGCCCGCGACCGAGCTGTCGAACACGCTGATGCCTTCCAAGAGGCTGGCGTAGATATTGGCCAGGGCCTGGCCGTAGGTGTCGTGGAAGTGCCCGGCCAGCAGATGGCGCGGGATATCGCGGCCGACCACGTTGAACAGGTGTCGGGTCTTGCCCGGGGTGCCGGTGCCGATGGTGTCGCCCAGGGATATTTCATAGCAGCCCATGGCATAGAGCGCCTTGGCCACGCTGGCCACTTGCGCCGGCTCCACCTCGCCTTCATAGGGGCAGCCGAGCACGCAGGACACATAGCCGCGTACGCCAATACCCTGCTGTCTGGCGGCGTCCATCAATGGCACAAAGCGCTCAAGGCTCTCGCCGATCGAGCAGTTGATATTCTTCTGCGAGAAAGCCTCGCTTGCTGCGGCAAACACCGCAACTTCCTTGACCCCGGCTGCCAGTGCGGCCTCGAAACCTTTCAGGTTGGGGGCCAGGGCGGCATAGGTGATGCCCGGTTGCTGCTGGATCTGCGCGAATACCTCGGCGGAGCCGGCCATCTGCGGTACCCACTTGGGCGAAACGAAGCTGCCCACCTCGATATACCCGAGGCCGGCGGCGGACAGGTCATCGACCAGGCGCACCTTGTCGGCCACGCTGATCGGTTGTTTCTCGTTCTGCAAACCGTCGCGGGGGCCGACTTCGACCAGGCGTACCTGTTTGGGTAGGTTCATCGTTGCCTCTTTGTTCTCCGTGATGGGTATCGCGTTGCTCAACCTATCCTACGTTGCTGTGCTTGCCAGTAGGAGCGGCCTTGGCTGCGATAAACCCTGATCGCGGCCAAGGCCGCTCCTACAAAGCATCGTTTTATGCGCTGGCTTCGTCCAGCTCCACCAGCACGGTGCCTTCGCTGACCAGTTCGCCTTCGCTGCAATACAACGCCTTGATGGTACCGGCATGGGGCGCGCGGATGCTGTGCTCCATTTTCATCGCTTCCAGCACCACCAGGGCGGTACCGGCTTCGACCTGCTGGCCGGCTTCCACCAGTAGCCGCACGATACTGCCGTTCATGGGCGCGGTGAGGCCGCCGTGATGTTGATGGCTGGCTTCCACTTCGGCAATCGGGTCGATGCGCTGGATGTTGCGCAACTCATCGCCGAACTGCAGATAAAGACTATCACCGCGGCGGATCGCCAGGTGTTGCCGGCGCAGACCGTCGCGCTCCACCTGCAGGACCTCGCCTTGCAACTGTACGGTGGAAGCCGATGCATGGCGCAGGCGTACCACCTGGCGCTCGTTCTGGCAGCTCAGGTGCAAGTCAGTTTCCGCCGGCAAACCCAGGCGCAGGCCGTTGTGGTTGCTCCAGGGGGAATGCGGGTCGTCGTGGCGTTGGCGCGGCGTTTCGCTCTGCACAAATGCCTCGGCGGCCAGTTGCCAGAATTCGGCTGGCAGTTCGCTCACAGGCGGCAGCAGTTGCGCTTCATGACGTGGAATAAAGCCGGTATCCAGTTCGGCATTGGCGAAGGCCGGGTGGGCCAGCACGCGGGAGAGAAAGGCCAGGTTGGTTCTGACTCCACCGACACAGGTTTCCTTGAGCATGGCCAGCAGGCGCAGGCGCGCTTCTTCGCGGTTTTCACCCCAGGCGATCAGCTTGCCGAGCATGGGGTCATAGAAGGGCGAGACTTCATCACCTTCGCTGACTCCGCTGTCCACCCGACGGCCTGGGCCGGCGGCGGCTTCGCGGTACAGCGCCAGGGTGCCGGTAGCGGGTAGAAAGTCGTTGTCCGGGTCTTCGGCGTACAAGCGTACTTCGATGGCGTGACCAATCAGCGGCACCTGCTCCTGAGTGATCGGCAGCGCCTCGCCACGGGCCACGCGAATCTGCCAGGCGACCAGATCCAGTCCGGTGATCAGCTCGGTGACCGGGTGTTCGACCTGCAGGCGGGTGTTCATCTCCATAAAGAAGAAGTCGCCGCGCTCATCCAGGAGAAACTCCACGGTGCCGGCCCCGACGTAACCGATGGCCTGGGCCGCCTTGACCGCAGCCTCGCCCATGGAGCGACGCAGTTCGGCGGACAGGCCGGGGGCGGGCGCTTCTTCGACAACCTTCTGGTGGCGACGCTGGATCGAGCAGTCGCGCTCGTTCAGGTACAGGCAGTGGCCGTGCTGGTCGGCAAATACCTGAATCTCCACGTGACGCGGCTTGAGCACGTATTTTTCCACCAGCATGCGCGAGTCGCCGAACGACGACTGCGCCTCGCGCTGAGCGCTGGCCAGGGCCTCGGCCAGCTCGCTTTCGCGTTCGACCACCTTCATGCCCTTGCCGCCACCGCCGGCCGCGGCCTTGAGCAACACCGGGTAGCCGATCACCTCGGCGGCGGCGCGGAAGGTCTCGATATCCTGTGCTTCGCCGTGATAGCCCGGCACCAGCGGCACGCCGGCGGCTTCCATTAGCGCCTTGGCGGCCGACTTGCTGCCCATGGCGTCGATGGCCGAGGCGGGCGGGCCGAGAAACAGCAAGCCAGCGGCTTCGATGGCGCGGGCAAAACCAGCGTTTTCCGAAAGAAAGCCATAGCCGGGGTGAATGGCCTGGGCACCGCTGGCCTTGGCCGCAGCGATCAGCGCGTCGATGCGCAGGTAGCTGTCGGCCGGTTTGGCACCACCCAGATTCACCGCCAGATCGGCTTCGCGTACATGGCGGGCATTGGCGTCGATGGCGCTGTGCACCGCCACGGTCTTGATGCCCATGGCCTTGGCCGTGCCCATCACCCGGCAGGCGATCTCGCCACGGTTGGCCACCAGCAGGGTGTCGATAGGTTTAAGGCTCATGCTTGTGGCTCCTGCCATGCGGGTTTGCGTTTATCCAGAAAGGCGCGCAGGCCCTCCTGACCTTCGGGGCTGACGCGGATACGGGCAATTGCGTTCTCGGTATAACGGCGCAGGGCCGGGGTCAGCACGCCGCTTCCCACTTCGCGCAGCAGGTCCTTGCTGGCCTGCATGGCCTGCGGGCTATTGAGCAGCAGATTGCTGATCCAGTCGGTCACGGCCTGCTCCAAAGCATCGGCGGCATAGCATTCGGCAAACAGCCCCAGTTCCCGAGCACGCTCACCGCTAAAGCGCTCGGCGGTCAGGGCATAGCGGCGCGCGGCGCGTTCGCCGATGGCCTGCACAACAAAGGGGCTGATCACCGCCGGTGCCAGGCCGATGCGTACTTCGGACAGGCACAGCTGGGCGTCAACTGCACCGATGGCCATATCGCAGCAGCTGATCAGGCCCAGGGCACCGCCGAAGGCCGCGCCCTGCACCACGGCCAGGGTGGGGATCTTCAGCTGATAGAGGTTGTGCATCAGCTCGGCCAGCTCGCGCGAGTCGGCCAGGTTGGCGTTGTAATCCAGGGTCGCCGCGTGCTGCATCCAGGCCAGGTCGGCTCCGGCGGAGAAGTGCTTGCCGCGGCCGCGCAGCAGCAGAAAGCGCAGGGACTTGTCGGCCATCACCGCGTCGAGGGCGAGAATCAGCTCGCGGATCATCTCGGCGTTGAAGGCGTTGTT
This sequence comes from Pseudomonas sp., assembly GCA_041621875.1. Classification (GTDB taxonomy): domain Bacteria; phylum Pseudomonadota; class Gammaproteobacteria; order Pseudomonadales; family Pseudomonadaceae; genus Aquipseudomonas. The sequence goes on from JBFJZW010000190.1 coordinate 4,393, forward strand.
CTTGTCCGCACGATTGAGCCAGAGAGTGGCAAAGCCGCGTGGGTCTTTCTCAAGATGGAGGGTGTTGAAGTCAGTCATCACTCTGTCCTTGGGTAGGGTGGAAGACGCTTTTTTCTTCCACCTTGAGTCATCCAGTCGGTGGATGGGTGAAGCGTCATCCACCCTACGGTCACATACGGAATACGCCGAACTGAGTCGGCTCGATCGGCGCGTTAAGGCTGGCGGACAGCGCCAGGCCCAGAATGTCGCGGGTCTGCGCCGGGTCGATGACGCCGTCGTCCCACAGTCGGGCGCTGGAGTAGTAGGGGTGACCCTGGCGCTCGTACTGCTCGAGGATCGGCTGCTTGAGTTTGGCTTCATCTTCGGCGGAGAAGCGCTGCCCGGCGCGTTCGGCCTGTTCGTGCTTGACCTGCACCAGTACGCCTGCGGCCTGTTCGGCACCCATCACGCCGATCCGCGCGTTCGGCCACATCCACAGGAAGCGTGGGTCATAGGCGCGGCCGCACATGCCGTAGTTACCAGCGCCGAAGCTGCCGCCGATGATCACGGTGAATTTCGGCACCTTGGCGCAGGCCACCGCGTTGACCAGCTTGGCCCCGTGCTTGGCGATGCCGCCGGCCTCGTACTTCTGCCCGACCATAAAGCCGGTGATGTTCTGCAGGAACAGCAGCGGAATGCCGCGCTGGCAGGCTAACTCGATAAAGTGCGCGCCTTTTTGCGCAGATTCCGCAAACAAAATCCCGTTATTGGCGAGGATCGCCACCGGATAGCCGTGGATATGCGCAAAACCGCAGACCAGGGTTGCGCCGAACAGCGCCTTGAATTCATCGAATACGCTGCCATCGACGGTGCGGGCGATCACCTCGCGTACATCGAAGGGTTGCTTGGCGTCCGCCGGAATCACCCCGTACAGCTCTTCGCCGCTGTACAGCGGGTTGATCGGCGCACACTTGTTCAGCACGCCGAGTTTGCGCCAGTTCAGATTGCTGATGCTGCGCCGGGCCAGGGCCAGGGCATGTTCGTCGTTGTCGGCATAGTGGTCGGCCACGCCGCTGGTCTTGCAGTGCACATCGGCACCGCCGAGGTCTTCGGCGCTGACCACCTCACCGGTGGCGGCTTTGACCAGCGGCGGGCCGGCGAGGAAGATGGTGGCCTGGTTGCGCACCATGATCGCCTCGTCGGCCATGGCCGGCACATAGGCTCCGCCTGCGGTGCAGGAGCCCATGACCACGGCGATCTGCGGGATGCCCATGGCGCTCATATTGGCCTGGTTGAAGAAGATCCGCCCGAAGTGCTCGCGATCCGGGAATACCTCGTCCTGACGTGGCAGGTTGGCCCCGCCGGAGTCCACCAGGTAGATGCACGGCAGGCGGTTCTGCTGGGCGATGGCTTGGGCGCGCAGGTGCTTTTTCACGGTCAGCGGGTAATAGCTGCCGCCTTTGACCGTGGCGTCGTTGGCCACGATCATGCATTCCACGCCCTCGACCCGGCCGATACCGGCCACTACGCCGGCCGCCGGAACCTCTTCGCCATACACCTCATGGGCGGCCAGCTGACCGATCTCGAGGAAGGGCGAGCCGCTGTCCAGCAAGCGGTTGATCCGTTCGCGCGGCAGCAGCTTGCCCCGCGAGGTATGCCGATGCTGGGCTTTCTCGCCGCCGCCTTCGTGAACGCGGGCGAGCAGGGCGCGCAACTCGTTGACCTGGGCGAGCATCGCCGCTCTATTGGCGGCGAACTCCGGTGAACGGGTGTTGATCTGAGTGTGCAGGGTGGTCATGGATGCTTCCTGTAGGGTGCGCCGTGCGCACCATGGCGATATTTGCGGTGCGCGCGGCGCACCCTACGGGTCACTTGGTTTCGTTAAACAGCTCGCGGCCGATCAGCATGCGGCGGATTTCGCTGGTGCCGGCACCGATCTCGTAGAGCTTGGCGTCGCGCAGCAAACGGCCGGTGGGGTATTCGTTGATATAGCCGTTGCCGCCGAGGATCTGGATCGCATCCAGGGCCATCTGGGTGGCGCGCTCGGCGGTGTAGAGGATGACCCCGGCGGCGTCCTTGCGTGTGGTCTCGCCGCGGTCGCAGGCCTGGGCCACGGCATACAGGTAGGCGCGGCTGGCGTTGAGCTGGGTGTACATATCGGCGACCTTGCCCTGGATCAGCTGGAACTCACCGATGCTCTGGCCGAACTGCTTGCGGTCGTGGATATAGGGCACGATCACGTCCATGGCCGCCTGCATGATGCCCACCGGGCCGCCGGAGAGCACCACGCGCTCGTAATCCAGGCCGCTCATCAACACGCGCACGCCGCCGTTGAGCTGACCCAGCACGTTCTCTTCCGGCACTTCGACGTTGTCGAAGAACAGCTCGCAGGTATTGGAACCGCGCATGCCGAGCTTGTCGAACTTGCTGCCACGGCTGAAACCCTTCCAGTCGCGCTCGACAATAAAGGCGCTGATGCCGTGCGCGCCCTTGTCCAGATCGGTCTTGGCGTAGATCACATAGGTGTTGGCATCCGGGCCGTTGGTGATCCAGGTCTTGCTGCCGTTGAGCACGTAGTGGTCGCCTTGCTTGTCGGCGCGCAGCTTCATCGACACCACGTCGGAACCAGCGTTGGGCTCGCTCATCGCCAGGGCACCGATATGCTCGCCGGAGACCAGCTTGGGCAGGTACTTGGCCTTCTGCTCAGGCGTGCCGTTGCGCTTGATCTGGTTGACGCAGAGGTTGGAGTGCGCGCCGTAGGACAGGGCGACCGAGGCCGAGCCGCGGCTGATCTCTTCCATGGCGATCACGTGGGCCAGGTAGCCCAGGCCGGAGCCGCCATATTCCTCTTCCACGGTGATGCCGAGCAGGCCCATATCGCCGAACTTCTTCCACATATCTGCGGGGAACAGATTGTCGCTGTCGATGGCGGCGGCACGGGGGACCAGCTCGGCGGCGACGAAGGACTGCACCTGCTCGCGCAGCATGTCGATGGTTTCGCCGAGGGCGAAGTTTAGGGACGGATAGCTCATGGTTCCACCTTGATTGTCGTTATCTGGCTCGGCATTTGGTATAGGTTGCCAGGTTGCCGACCTTTACGTTAACGTAAAGATGACCGCGTAAGCTGTCAACTCCTGTATTTAAGTTGAAGCTCGAACGCTCGCCTCATAACAAGCACAAAACCGAGGACTGTATGACTTCACCAAGCTATACCCGCGGCTTGCAGGACAAGCCCTTGTTAGCCATGACCATTGGCGCTGTGTTCGATCAGACCGTTGCGCGTTTTGCCGAGCGCGAGGCGCTGGTGGTGCGCCATCAACAGCTACGTTATAGCTGGGCGCAGCTGGCCGAGCAGGTGGAGTGCTGCGCCCGGGCCTTGCTGGCCCTCGGCATGCAGCCCAGCGAGCGCCTGGGCATCTGGGCTCCGAATTGCGCCGAGTGGTGCATCGCCCAGTTCGCCAGTGCCAAGGCCGGGGTGATTCTGGTCAATATCAACCCGGCCTACCGCCTCAGCGAACTGGAATATGCGCTCAAGCATTCCGGCTGCCGCTGGCTGATCTGCGCCGATGCGTTCAAAACGTCCGACTACCATGCGATGCTCGGCGAACTGCTGCCGGAGCTGGCCGACTGCTCCATCGGGGCCTTGCACAGCCAGCTGCTGCCGGAGCTGCGTGGGGTGATCAGCCTCGGCCGGCAGCCGGCGGGTGGCATGCTCGGTTGGCAGGCGTTCCAGGCGCTGGCCGAGCAGGTCGAGCCGGAGCAGTTGCGCGCCTGCAGCGCCCAGCTGCAGTTCGACGATCCGATCAATATCCAGTACACCTCCGGTACCACAGGCTTCCCCAAGGGGGCCACGCTCAGTCATTACAACATTCTCAACAACGGCTATATGGTCGGTGAGAGTCAGGGGTTGACCGAATATGACCGACTGGTGATTCCGGTGCCGCTGTATCACTGCTTTGGCATGGTCATGGGTAATCTGGGCTGCCTGACGCACGGCTCGACCATGATCTATCCCGATGCCTCTTTTGACCCGCTGGCTACTCTGGCGGCCGTGGCCGAGGAGAAGGCCACGGCGCTCTACGGTGTGCCGACCATGTTTATTGCCGAGCTGGATCATCCGCGGCGCGGCGAATTCGACCTGTCTAGCCTGCGTACCGGGATCATGGCCGGTGCGACCTGCCCGATCGAGGTGATGAAGCGGGTGATCAAGGAGATGCACATGGCCGAGGTGCAGATCGCCTACGGCATGACCGAGACCAGCCCGGTGTCGACCCAGACCGCGGCGGACGATGACCTGGAAAAGCGGGTCAGCAGCGTGGGCCGCACCCAGCCGCACCTGGAGAGCAAGGTGGTCGACGAGCAGGGCCGTATCGTCCCGCGCGGGCAGATCGGCGAGCTGTGCACCCGCGGCTACAGCGTGATGCTCGGCTACTGGAACAACCAGGAGGCGACCCAGGAGAGCATCGACGAGGCCAACTGGATGCACAGCGGTGACCTGGCGGTGATGGACGAGGCGGGCTACGTCAGCATCGTCGGGCGCAACAAGGACATGATCATCCGTGGCGGCGAGAACGTGTACCCACGGGAGATCGAGGAGTTCCTGTTCGGCCACCCGGCGGTGGCCGACGTGCAGGTGGTGGGGATTACGGACGAGCGCTACGGCGAGGAGATCGTCGCCTGGGTCAAATGCCACCCGGGGCACGAGGCCAGCGACGAACAGTTGCGTGCGTTCTGCAAGGGGCGCATCGCCCACTTCAAGGTGCCGCGGCATTTCCTCTTCGGCGATGCGTTCCCCATGACCGTGACCGGCAAGGTGCAGAAGTTCCGCATGCGCGAGCTCAGCATCGAGCGGCTGGCGCCGGCCAAGGCCGGATGACGCTTAGCGGCGATTGCCTGCACGCTCGACGCCTGCCACAGTGCGCGTCCAACACCTGCGGCAAGCACGGAGTCCGAT
>JBFJZW010000191.1:0-9245 GCA_041621875.1 Pseudomonas sp.
CCCTGCATCATCTTTATCGACGAAATCGACGCCGTCGGTCGCCACCGTGGTGCCGGTATGGGTGGCGGTCACGACGAGCGCGAGCAGACCCTCAACCAGTTGCTGGTGGAGATGGACGGTTTCGAAATGAACGATGGCATCATCGTCATCGCCGCCACCAACCGCCCTGACGTGCTTGACCCCGCGCTGCTGCGTCCGGGCCGCTTCGACCGTCAGGTGGTGGTCAGCCTGCCGGATATTCGCGGTCGCGAACAGATTCTCAAGGTACATATGCGCAAGGTGCCGATGGGTGAAGATGTCCAGCCGGCGATGATTGCTCGCGGTACCCCGGGCTTCTCCGGTGCCGATCTGGCCAACCTGGTCAACGAGGCGTCCTTGTTCGCCGCGCGCGCGGGCAAGCGCGTGGTGGAGATGAAGGAATTCGAGCTGGCCAAGGACAAGATCATGATGGGTGCCGAGCGCAAGACCATGGTCATGTCGGACAAGGAAAAGCTCAACACCGCCTTCCATGAGGCGGGTCACGCCATCGTGGGTCGTCTGGTGCCTGAGCATGACCCGGTCTACAAGGTATCGATCATTCCCCGTGGTCGCGCCCTGGGCGTGACCATGTTCCTTCCGGAAGAGGACCGTTACAGCCTGAGCAAGCGCGCCCTGATTAGCCAGATCTGCTCGCTGTTCGGCGGCCGTATCGCCGAGGAGATGACCCTGGGCTTCGATGGCGTCACCACCGGTGCTTCCAACGACATCATGCGTGCCACCCAGTTGGCCAAGAATATGGTCACCAAGTGGGGCTTGTCGGAAAAGCTCGGTCCGCTGATGTATGCCGAGGAGGAGGGCGAGGTGTTCCTTGGTCGCAGCATGGGCAGCCCGCAGAGCAATGTCTCGGCCGACACCGCCAAGCTGATCGACCAGGAAGTGCGCAGCATCATCGACGAGTGCTACGGCACCGCCAAGCGTCTGTTGCAGGAAAATCGCGACAAGCTGGATGCCATGGCGCAAGCGCTGATGAAGTACGAAACCATCGATGCCGAGCAGATCGAGGACATCATGAACGGTCTTGTACCGCGCGAGCCCAAGGGCTGGCAGGGTGGCGACGATAATAACGGTACGCCCACCGCGCCTGTTGAGGTCGCCGAGTCCGCAGAAAAACCCATTGGTGGCCCGGCCGCCGAGCACTAAGGTTCGACATGACTGCTGTGCCAACCTTTGACCGGCTGCCCTGTGGCAGCCGGTTTCTTGATTTAAGTCGTCCGCAAGTGATGGGTATCCTCAATGTAACCCCCGATTCCTTCTCCGATGGCGGGCGTTTCAGTCAGCGCGATGCGGCCCTGCGGCATGCCGAGGCGATGCTGCGTGCCGGGGCGAGCCTGATCGATATCGGTGGCGAGTCGACTCGCCCCGGCGCGCGTGCGGTTTCCCCGGTCGAGGAGCTGGAACGGGTTGCGCCGATTGTCGAGGCCATTGCCGCCGAACTGGACGTGATCATCTCGGTGGACACCTCGACGCCTGCGGTGATGCGCGAAACTGCGCGTCTGGGGGCCGGGTTGATTAACGACGTGCGCTCGCTGCAGCGCGACGGTGCTCTGGATGCGGCGGCCGATAGCGGCCTGCCGGTGTGTCTGATGCATATGCGCGGCGAGCCGACCACCATGCAGCAGAATCCGCACTATGCCGATGTGCTGCTTGAGGTGGGGGATTTTCTCCGCGAACGTATGGCCGCCTGTGCGACGGCTGGTATAGCCGCCGAGCGGCTGATCCTCGATCCGGGCTTTGGTTTCGCCAAGACCCTGGAGCACAATCTCAGCCTGTTCAAGCATATGGAAACCTTGCGTGGCCTGGGTCGCCCCCTGCTGGTCGGGGTTTCGCGCAAAAGTATGATCGGCAAGGTGCTCGGGCATGAGGTTGGCGGGCGGCTGTATGGCAGCCTGGGCCTGGCGGCTCTGGCCATCACCAAGGGCGCACATATCCTGCGGGTCCACGATGTCGCCGAAACGGTCGATGTGGTGCGCATGCTGGCTGCAGTCGAAGCGGCCGAATAAGTATTTAAGGAATCTGGGTCATGGCTAGAAAATATTTTGGTACCGATGGTATTCGTGGGCGTGTCGGCGACTTTCCGATCACCCCGGACTTTATGCTCAAGCTGGGTTGGGCGGCGGGCATGGCCTTTCGCAAGCAGGGCAAGTGCCGCATCCTGATAGGCAAGGACACGCGGATTTCCGGTTATATGTTCGAGTCGGCGCTTGAAGCCGGCCTGGCCGCCGCCGGTGCCGATGTGCAGTTGCTCGGGCCCATGCCGACCCCGGCCATTGCCTACATGACGCGCACCTTCCAGGCCGACGCCGGGATCGTCATCAGTGCCTCGCACAACCCCCATGACGATAACGGTATCAAGTTCTTCTCCAGTCAGGGCACCAAGCTGCCGGACGAGGTCGAGCTGATGATCGAGGAGTTGCTCGATCAGCCGATGACCGTGGTCGAGTCGGCACAGATCGGCAAGGCCTCGCGCATCAATGATGCGTCCGGGCGCTATATCGAGTTCTGCAAGAGCAGCGTGCCGAGCAATACCAGCTTCGCTGGGCTGAAGATCGTTATCGATTGCGCTCATGGCGCGGCCTACAAGGTAGCTCCCAGCGTGTTTCGCGAGCTGGGGGCTGAGGTGCATGTGCTGTCGGCGCAGCCGGACGGGCTGAATATTAATGCCGGTTGCGGCTCTACCCATATGGAGGCGCTGCAGGCCGAGGTGGTGGCGCGTCATGCGGATCTGGGGATCGCCTTTGACGGCGATGCCGATCGGGTGTTGATGGTCGATCACACCGGCACCCTGGTCGATGGCGATGAGCTGCTGTTTATCATCGCCCGGGATCTGCACGAGCGCGGCAAGCTGCAGGGCGGTGTGGTCGGTACTCTGATGAGCAACCTGGGGCTGGAGTTGGCCCTGGCCGATCTGGGCGTTCCCTTCGTGCGCGCCAAGGTGGGCGACCGTTATGTGATTGCCGAGCTGCTGGCGCGCAACTGGCAGCTGGGCGGTGAGGGCTCGGGTCACCTGGTGTGCTTCCAGTACACCACCACCGGGGATGCGATCATCGCGGCGCTGCAGGTGCTGATGGCGCTGAAGCGCCGCGAGAAGACCCTGGGTGAGGCGCGCCAGGGCATGCAGAAGTGTCCTCAGGTGCTGGTCAACGTGCGTTTCGCCGGTGGTGTCGATCCGCTTGAGCATGCCGCCGTGCAGGAGGCCAGTGCGCGAGTGACCGAGCAGATGGCGGGGCGCGGGCGGGTGCTGTTGCGCAAATCCGGTACCGAGCCACTGGTGCGAGTCATGGTTGAAGGTGACGATGAAGGCCAGGTGCGCGGCTATGCCGATGAATTAGCTAAGGTTGTTGCGCAGGTATGTGCTTGATTCGGCTTGCCAGTCCTGAATCCGTTGGGTAACATCTGCGCCCTCTTTGACCGACGAGGTAAAGCATGCGTCGCCCAATGGTAGCTGGTAACTGGAAAATGCACGGTACCCGCGCCAGCGTCGCAGAGCTGATCAACGGTCTAGATCGTCAGGTGTTGCCTGATGATGTCGAGATAGCAGTGTTTCCCTCCAGTGTGCACCTTGTGCAGGTGAGCGCTGAGTTGGCAGGCAAGGCGGTTGTGGTGGGTGCGCAGGATTGTGCGACTGAACCGCAGCAAGGTGCCCTGACTGGTGAGGTCGCCGCGTTTCAGTTGCTGGATGCGGGCTGCTCACTGGTGTTGGTGGGGCACTCCGAGCGCCGCTTGTTGCTCGGTGAGCCTGATGCGGTTGTCACGCGCAAGTTTGCTGCGGCGCAGTCATGCGGTTTGATCCCGGTGTTGTGTGTAGGGGAAACCCTGGCGCAGCGCGAGGCAGGCGAAACGCTGGCGGTGGTGGCGGGGCAGTTGGCTGCCGTTGCGGACGAATTAGGTGTGCAGGTGTTTGAGCGTGCCGTGATTGCCTATGAGCCGGTTTGGGCGATAGGCACCGGGCTGACGGCTTCGCCGGAGCAGGCCCAGGAAGTGCACGCGGCGATTCGCGCTCAGCTTGCGGGGCAAGATGCCGAATTGGCTGGTAGGGTAAGAATTCTTTATGGCGGCAGTGTGAAGGCCGCCAGTGCTGCCGAGTTGTTCGGTATGCCGGATATCGATGGGGGGCTTGTAGGTGGAGCCTCTCTGAATGCGGATGAGTTCGGTGCGATCTGTCGCGCCGCAGGAAGCTGACATGATGCTGGAAACAGTCGTAGTAGTTTTTCATCTGCTGGGTGCGATCGGTGTGGTTGCGCTGGTTCTGTTGCAGCAGGGTAAGGGTGCCGATGCTGGCGCGTCTTTCGGTTCGGGTGCTTCCGCTACTGTTTTCGGTAGCCAAGGTTCCTCTACCTTTTTGAGTCGCGTTACTGCTATACTCGCCACCGCTTTTTTCATGACTAGCTTGGGCTTAGCGTACGTAGCTAAAGACAAAGCTGATGGCCTGGCTCAGGTTGGTTTGCCTGATCCGGCAGTCCTGGAAGTTCAGCAGGCCAAACCGGCTGTTGAAGATGTACCAGTTTTGGAAGCCACTACGCCGGCTGTTGAAGCGGCGGATGTACCTCAGGCCCCAGAGCAGCAGTAAGTAGTAGGCAACAAACGATTTTGCCGAGGTGGTGGAATTGGTAGACACGCTACCTTGAGGTGGTAGTGGCCATAGGCTGTAGGGGTTCGAGTCCCCTCCTCGGTACCAATTTACAAGCAAGCCCGCTACATGCGGGCTTTCTTGTTGCTGGAGCTTCGGTTGACCCTTTGTGGGGTTCGGTCGTATACTTCGGCCCCAGCTTTGATGCGGGATAGAGCAACAAGGTCGCTCCTCGGGAGGTTTCCCGAAGATGGCTGGTTAAGTCCAGCCCCCCGCAATCAGATGTAGCGGAGCCCCTTTTCAGGGGCTTTTTGCTAGCTGGGTGACAGCTTTGCCGGCCTTTAGAGGGCGGTTCGATGATGGGCGCTTCGCCCATTTTTTATTTGCACAGCATGCGCGAGGGGTTCAGGTGTCGAGCAAGCTAGAACAGTTGCAGGCCTTGGTGGCCCCGGTAGTCGAGGCTCTTGGCTATCAATGTTGGGGTGTCGAGTTCCTGTCGCAGGGGCGGCATTCCCTGCTGCGAATTTATATTGATAAACAGCCTGACGGCGTAGTGATCGAAGACTGTGAAATTGTCAGTCGGCAGATCAGCGGAGTCCTCGATGTCGAGGATCCGATCAGTGCCGAGTACACCCTTGAGGTGTCCTCGCCAGGCATGGATCGGCCCCTGTTCACGCTGGAGCAGTTCGCCGCTCATGCGGGTGAGCAGGTAAAGATCAAGCTGCGTTCGCCTTTCGAGGGGCGACGCAACTTTCAGGGCCTTCTGCGCGGCGTGGAAGAGCAGGATGTGGTGGTGCAGGTGGACGACCACGAATTCCTGTTGCCGGTCGACTTGATCGACAAGGCCAACATCATCCCCAGATTTGATTGAGACGCGGATCCCGCGAGAGCTGCGCGGATTGCGCAGGATCCAATGGATTGCGAAAGGCGAGGCGTACGATGAGCAAAGAAGTACTGCTGGTTGTTGAGTCGGTGTCCAACGAAAAGGGCGTGCCGGCGAGTGTGATTTTTGAAGCGCTGGAACTGGCCCTGGCCACGGCGACCAAAAAGCGTTTTGAAGACGAAGTCGAGTTGCGTGTGGCGATCAACCGCCAGACCGGCAACTATGAGACTTTCCGCTGCTGGACGGTGGTCGAGGAAAGCGACTTCGACGACCCGGCCCACCAGGTCACCACCGACATGCCGCGGGCCGTTGAAGCCAATGCAAAAGTCGGTGACGTGCTGGAAGAGAAGATCGAGTCGATCGAGTTCGGCCGTATCGCGGCACAAACTGCCAAGCAAGTCATCGTGCAGAAAGTCCGCGAGGCCGAGCGAGCGCAGGTGGTTGAAGCCTATCGCGAGCGTCTGGGGGAAATCATCTCCGGCACCGTGAAGAAGGTCACCCGCGACAGCGTGATCGTCGACCTGGGTAACAATGCCGAGGCACTGTTGGCCCGTGAAGACATCATCTCCCGCGAGACTTTCCGCGTCGGTGTGCGTCTACGCGCCCTGCTCAAGGAAATTCGCACCGAGAACCGTGGCCCGCAGCTGATCCTGTCGCGTACCGCGCCGGAAATGCTGATTGAGCTGTTCCGCATCGAAGTGCCGGAAATCGCCGAAGAGCTGATCGAAGTCATGGGCGCGTCCCGTGATCCAGGTTCGCGCGCCAAGCTGGCCGTGCGCTCCAAAGACAAGCGCATCGACCCGCAGGGTGCCTGTATCGGCATGCGCGGTTCGCGCGTGCAGGCGGTCTCCGGTGAGTTGGCGGGCGAGCGTGTGGATATCGTGCTGTGGGATGACAATCCCGCGCAGTTCGTGATCAACGCCATGTCGCCGGCTGAAGTTGCCGCCATTATTGTCGACGAAGATGCCCATGCCATGGACATCGCCGTTGGCGCAGACAACCTTGCTCAGGCCATTGGCCGCGGCGGTCAGAACGTGCGTTTGGCCAGTCAGCTGACTGGCTGGACCCTGAACGTGATGACCGAGGCGGACATCCAGGCCAAGCAGCAGGCGGAAACAGGCGACATCCTGCAGAACTTTATCGACGAGCTGGAAGTTGATGAAGAACTGGCCCAGGTGTTGGTCGAAGAGGGCTTCACCAGCCTTGAAGAAATTGCCTACGTACCGATGGAAGAAATGCTCAGCATTGATGGTTTTGACGAGGATATCGTCAGCGAGCTTCGCGCTCGTGCCAAAGATCGCCTGCTGACTAAAGCCATCGCCAACGAGGAAAAGCTGGCAGATGCCCACCCAGCCGAAGACTTGCTCTCGCTTGAGGGGATGGATAAGGCGCTTGCGCATGAACTGGCAGTGCGCGGCGTTATTAACCGCGAAGACCTGGCCGAGCAGTCGATTGATGACCTGCTCGACATCGACGGTATCGACGCTGAGCGTGCCGGCAAGTTGATCATGGCCGCCCGAGCCCATTGGTTCGAGTAAGTAGTTGCGGCCTGAGGAGAGGAATACATGACGCAAGTCACGGTGAAAGAACTGGCCCAAGTGGTCAATACGCCGGTTGAACGCCTGCTGCAGCAAATGAGTGAGGCAGGTTTGCCGCACAAAAGTGCCGAGCAAGCGGTGACCGACAGCGAGAAGCAGGCCCTGTTGGCCCATCTCAAGAGCAGCCATGGCGACAAGGTGGAAGAGCCGCGCAAGATTACCTTGCAGCGCAAGACCACCAGCACCCTGCGGGTTGCCGGCAGCAAGACCATCAGCGTCGAAGTGCGCAAGAAGAAAACCTTCGTCAAGCGCAGCGCTGAAGAAATCGAAGCGGAAAAGCAGCGTGAGCTGGCCGAGCAGCGTGCTGTGGCAGAAGCTGCGCGCCTGAAGGCGGAAGAAGAAGCCAAGCGTCGCGCTGCCGAAGAAGCCGCGCGCTCTGGCGCTGCGCCTGAAGCGCCAGCAGTGGCGGACCCGGCTGCTGCCGTGGAACTGCCTGTGGTTGCCGCGCCGGTCGTTGAAGAACGCAAGAAGGACGAGCCGCGTCGCCCGGATAAGGCGCGCAATGACGACGCCGACCGTCGTGGCGGCGAGCGCAAGACCACCCAACATCGCCCGACCGTCAAGGAAAAGGCTCCGGCTCCACGGGTTGCCCCGCGTACCGTCGACGAAGAAAGCGATGGCTTCCGTCGCGGTGGTCGTGGCAAGTCCAAACTGAAGAAGCGCAACGCGCACGGCTTCCAGAGCCCTACCGGCCCTGTGGTACGTGATGTGGCGATTGGCGAAACCATCACTGTGGGCGATCTGGCTCAGCAGATGTCGGTGAAAGCCGCTGAAGTGATCAAGTTCATGTTCAAGATGGGCACCCCGGTGACCATCAACCAGGTGCTGGATCAGGAAACTGCCCAGTTGATCGCCGAGGAGCTGGGCCACAAGGTCAAGTTGGTCAGCGACAACGCTCTGGAAGAGCAGCTGGCCGAGTCCCTGAAGTTCGAAGGTGAAGCGATTTCCCGTGCGCCGGTTGTGACCGTAATGGGTCACGTCGACCATGGTAAGACCTCGCTGCTCGACTATATCCGTCGCGCCAAGGTTGCCGCTGGCGAAGCCGGTGGTATCACCCAGCATATCGGTGCCTACCACGTGGAAACCGAGCGCGGCATGGTCACCTTCCTCGACACCCCGGGCCACGCCGCGTTTACCGCGATGCGTGCCCGTGGTGCCAAGGCGACCGATATCGTGATTCTGGTGGTTGCAGCGGACGACGGCGTGATGCCGCAGACCATTGAAGCCGTTCAGCACGCTCAGGCCGCCGGTGTGCCGCTGGTGGTCGCGGTGAACAAGATCGACAAGCCGGGTGCCGACCTCGATCGCATCCGCAGCGAACTGTCGGTTCACGGCGTGACCTCGGAAGAGTGGGGCGGCGATACACCGTTCGTACCTGTCTCGGCGAAAGTCGGTACCGGTGTCGACGAGCTGCTCGAAGCCGTGCTGCTGCAGGCCGAGATCCTCGAACTGAAAGCCACGCCGTCGGCCCCGGGCCGTGGTGTGGTGGTCGAATCGCGTCTCGATAAAGGCCGCGGTCCGGTTGCGACCGTGCTGGTTCAGGACGGTACCCTGCGTCAAGGCGATATGGTGCTGATCGGTTCCAACTACGGTCGTATCCGCGCCATGCTCGACGAGAACGGCAAGCCGATCAAAGAAGCTGGCCCGTCGATTCCGGTCGAGATTCTCGGCCTGGACGGCACTCCGGATGCTGGCGACGACATGAGCGTACTGGCTGACGAGAAGAAAGCCCGCGAAGTCGCGCTGTTCCGTCAAGGCAAGTTCCGCGAAGTGAAACTGGCCCGTGCCCACGCAGGCAAGCTGGAAAACATCTTCGAGAACATGGGGCAGGAAGAGAAGAAGACGCTCAATATCGTCCTCAAATCCGACGTCCGTGGTTCCCTGGAAGCGCTGCAGGGCTCGCTCGGCGGCCTGGGTAACGATGAAGTGCAGGTACGTGTGGTCGGCGGCGGCGTCGGTGGTATCACCGAGTCCGATGCCAACCTGGCGCTGGCCTCCAACGCCGTACTGTTCGGCTTCAACGTGCGGGCCGATGCCGGCGCACGGAAGATCGTCGAGCAGGAAGGTCTGGATATGCGTTACTACAACGTGATCTACGACATCATCGAAGACGTCAAGAAGGCCCTGACCGGCATGCTCGGCAGCGATGTTCGCGAGA
>JBFJZW010000192.1:0-9228 GCA_041621875.1 Pseudomonas sp.
GGTATGCCATGCAGCGCACCCTGCGCCTGGCCGACGGCCCGGACGAAGTGCACCGCGCGGCCATCGGCAAGTTCGAGATCGGCAAGTACATGTCCCGCGACATGATGAAAGCCAGCCGCTGATCGGCTAACCCCGGCTGCAAAGAACGCCAAGGCCCGCAGATGCGGGCCTTGGCGTTTGTGTTTGGGGCAAACGCCAGCCGTCGGCCAAGCGCTTGGCGGTGTTACTGCCGACCTGTGCAAGTGCCTGTGGCGCGGTCTATAGTCCTTCAGTGGAAATGAGCCGATACAGGATGTAGGGGGGATGTCGATGCAACAGCGTACTGCCGTTATCGCTGCCTTGTATCAGGCTGTCAGTACACATTTACCGCCCTGCCTGGAAGCTCTGGTCGATGCCTCAAATCGAGCCCTGAATGAACTGCGCCTGTCGGCGCGCAGCAATTTCGAGGCCCAGGGGTGCGACGATTTCCTGCGCCTGTGCAGCGCCTTGCGTGAACGCACCATCGCCCAGACCGTGGCCGCCATCCTCGAACTCCTGCCCAGCGGCACCACTCCCCAGGCCGTAACCCCCTCGGGCAGCGAGTGGCAGCTGGTCGATGACGCGGAAGTGGAGGAGATGCTCGAAGCGCGCCGCCTGGTGCGCCAGTTGCGCGAACCCCTGGGGGTCATGGAGTGGCGCAGTTGCGCCCGCCTGAACGCCGTCACCGGGGCCAGTGCGAAAGACCGCGAAAACCCGCTGTCGCTGGAATTCATGATCCGCGTGCTGCAGTCGCGGCTCAATCTGCGCGGGCAACTGCCAGTGGTGCGCGAGCATTTCTATGCCGCGGCGGCAAAAGAGCTGAGCCTGGTGTTGCAGGCCTACTTCAAGCACCTGGACACGGTTTTCGCCGAATTTCAGATCGAACCGCGCATCGATCCGGTGGTGCACCCGGCGCTGGAGCGCCAGCGGGCCCGGGCGGCGCGCAAACCGGATGCGTCCTATCAGGCGATCCAGCAGTTGCGCGCGGTGGATGGCGGCCCCAGCGCAGGTTCGAACTCGGCCGCGGCGCAGCCCGTCGACCCGGCAGTGCTGCAGCAGGCGTTGAGCCAGGTGCAGCGCCTCGAGCCGCCACAGGAGGGCTGGACGGCTCAGGCCTTTGTCCAGGAACTGCATGCCGCCGGAGCCGTATTGTCGCCCCGGCAGAGCGACGATGCCGGGGTGGTGGCCGAGCTGTTCCAGCATATCGAGCAGGAGTCGGTGATCGCCCAGGACATCAAGCCGGCGCTGCGCCATCTGATGCTGCCGGTGGCCCAGGCCGCCATGCTCGAACCCGCCGCCTTTGCCGACACCACCCACCCGGTCCGGGCCACCCTGGACAAGCTGATCCGCCTCTGCGATTTTTCCGACCCGCCCAACCTGGCGCTGGAAAACCGCGTACAGCAGCTGATTGCCGACATAGTGGCGGACTATCGCGGCGACAACAGCGTATTCAGCCGCTGCAATGATGAGCTGGAGCAGTTGCTGGCCATACAGCAGCGTGCCTACAGCAACAATGCCGATCGTGTGCGCCAGTACAATCGCGGTCGCGATGCCCTGGAACAGGCTCGTCAGCAGGTCGGCCGTGAGCTGTTGGCACTGTTCGGCAGCCATGCCCCGCGGATACTGCTCGATCTACTGGACAGTGGCTGGCGCGAACTGCTGGTGCACGAGCTGATCCGTCACGGCGAACAGAGCGCCGAGTGGCTGGATGATCTGGCGGTGATCCGGCAACTGAACCACTGGTTGCAGGCGGGGGCTGCAGGCTCAGGCCCTGACAGCGACCCGGTCGAGCGCGCCTATGAGTCGGGCGCGGTCATGGAGCTGATGCGCAAGCGCATGGAGAGCTTCCTGCCCGGACAGTATCGTCACACTCCAGTGCTCAAACAGCTGCACCAGCAGCTGCAGGGCGAACAGGCGGTCGAGCTGGTCGAGCTGCAGCCGCCGCAAGCGCCGGCCCAGGACCCGCGCGATCTTGAACCCGCGCAACAGCGCTGGCGTGAGCGGGTTCAGCAGCTCAAGGAAGGCGACTGGCTGGTGACGCAGAAAGGCCAGCACCTGCAACTGATCTGGGCCAACCCGAGCAGCGACCATTATGTGCTGGTCGATAGTCAGGGCCGCGAAGCCGGCAGCTTCACCTCCCGTGAACTGATGCACCAGCTCGCCACCGGCTGGATCGGCACCTCGGCACCGGAAGGCCAAGGGGTGATTCAGGACCATCTGGAGAACATCGTCGGCAAGCTCTACCGCGATATCGCCTATGCCCGCAGCCACGACGAGCTGACCGGTCTGCTCAATCGGCGCAGCTTCGAAGCCTCTGTGGCCCAGGCCCTGTCCAGCCCGGAGCCTTGCGCCTTTATCTATGGCCATATCGACCTGTTCAGCGTGCTCAACTCCAGTTTCGGCCCCCTGGCCGGGGATACCTACCTCAAGCAGACCGCCAGCCGGCTGGCGGCCCAGCTACCGCCTGGGGCGACCCTGGCGCGTATCGGCGGGGTGGACTTTGCCGTGGTGCTGCCCCGGGCCGATGCCGTCCAGGCCAGCCTGCAGGCCGAAGCCCTGCGCGCCGCCATCGAGGCCAACCCGCTGGAATGGCAGGGCCACTCGCACAGCGTGACCATGAGCCTGGGCATCGTGCTGACCCGCGATTGCCACGATGTGATCAACCTGTTCCGCGACCTGCAGATGGCCTGCAACACCGCCAAGGAAGCGGGGCGCAACCGCGTGCATGTCTACAGCGACGAGATCGACGGTGCCCGCACCGGGCTGATGGCCATCGCCGGGCGGGTGGACGATATAGTCGAACGCGGCGAGCTCAGCCTGCGGGTTCAGCAGATCGCCCCCACCGCGCGCAGCGAGGGGCACCTGCCGCATTACGAAGTGCTGCTGGTGATGGAAAACGAGCTGATGTTGCTGGACTTTATCAGCGCCGCCGAGCGCTATAACCGCATGACCAAGGTCGACCGCTGGGTACTCAAACGGGTGTTCAGCGAGCTGGCCCAGCACCCGACCATCTGGAGCCATTGCAGCGGTCTGTCGATCAACCTGTCCGGCAGCAGCCTGAACGACGACAGGCTGCTCGAGTTTATCGAGTCCCTGTTCGAGGATTATTCGGTTCCGCCGCAGCGCATCTGCTTCGAACTGACCGAGACCGCGGCGGTGGCCAACCTGACCAAGACCGCGGACCTGGTGCGTTACCTGCAACGTGTCGGCTGCACCTTTTCCATCGACGATTTCGGCACCGGCTTTTCCTCCTACGAGTACCTCAAGCGCCTGCCGGTGGACTTCGTCAAGATCGATGGCAGCTTCGTCAAGGAGATCGAACGCTCGCCGAGCGACCATGCCATGGTCAAGTCGATCAACGAGATTGCCCATGTGCTGGGGCGCAAGACCATCGCCGAATACGTCGAAACGGCCAGTATCCACCAGTGTCTGGCGGCCATGGGCATCGATTTCGTGCAGGGCTATGGGGTCGAAATGCCACTGTCGCTGGACGAGTTCTTCTCCCGGCTCAGCTAGCAGCCCCTTGAGGCCTGGTAGCGAAGCGGGAGTGGCCGGCCAGCGGTGGGCGCTGCCGGCTCAATAGACCCAGACCTCGACCCGGCGGTTGCGAATGCGCCCGTCATCGGCGTTGTTGGCCGCCACCGGCAGTTCGTCGCCGAGGCCGATGATGTCGCGGAAACTGACCCCGGCTTTGCTCAGCTCGCGGCGCACCGCCATGGCGCGCAGTTTGGACAGCAGTTCGGCGCGGGCGACATCGGCCTTGGCGTCGCCGAAGCCGACCAGCACCACCTTGCGCTCGAGTTTGTTCTGCTGCTGCAGGTAATCGAGCAGCCGCGGCAGATCGCGCAGGGCCTTGTTATCCAGGCTGGCGCTGCCTTGCTGAAAACGAAAGTTCACCGACAGACGCTGCGCCTCCCGGGCCAAGACCTGGTACTGGGCGGGCATCTCGGCGGTGGCCGCGACCTGCATGGCCTGTACGTTCTGCGCAATAAAGCCGCTGCGTTCGACGATGGCCTGGCCACGCGGGCTATGGGCGAACTGGACCAGGGCGCGCGCCCAGGGGTTGACCAGGGCGGGCTGGTTATAGAGGAACAGACGCCGCGACAAGGGGTAGTCCTCGGTGGCGATCAGCGCCGGGGTGGGCAGCATGGGTTGCGAGTCGCCGGCGGCGATGGCCAGGGCCTTGGCCTGGCGGATATAGGGCAGGCCGATAAAACCGATGGCGTTGCGGTCCAGGCTGACCGCGTCGGAGAGCTGCTCGCTGGACTCGTAGCGTTTGGCGTGGGCGGCCAGGGTCCTGGCGTTGGCGCTCAACACCAGCTCCTTGAAGGTGTCGAAGGTGCCGGAATTGTCATCGCGGGCGTACAGGCTGATGGGACCGGGCGGTGCGCCGAGCTGGGCCCAGTCGCTCAGCTCGCCGGCAAACACCTGGGCCAGTTGTTCGGTGCTCAGGGCCGTCAGCGGGTTGCTCGGGTGGAGGATGATCGCCAGGCCATCGAGGGCGATAATCTGCTCGGCTTCGCGGCTCGTCAGATCGCCCAGGGCTGCCAGGCTGCTGGCCTCGCTGTCCTTGATCGGGCGCGAGGAAGCGGCCAGGTCGGCGCTGCCGCCGGCCAGCGCGCTAAACCCGGTGCCCGAACCGTGGGCGGCTACTTCGATGCTCAGACGGCGGCCATCGGCGCTTGTGGCGACGATCTTCTGCTCGTTTTCCGCCATACCGGCTTCGATGCGGATGGCGCTCAGGCCCTGTTCTTCCAGCAGGCCTTCGACCAATGCCGGCCCCAGCCGTGCGCCTATGGTGTTGGAACCCTGGATACGCAGCACGCTGGCGTCGTTGACGGTAACGGGCAGGGCGGCCAGGACCGACCAGGGCAGGGCAGAGCAGATGGCACCGAGCAGCAGCAAGCTGAGGGGGCGGAGCCAGGTTTCACGGTCAGACGTGGAGGGGGCGCGCGACATGCGGCAGACACCTTGTGGTGAATGAAGGTGGCGCGAAGATAAGACAAAAATATGACCGCAATATGACGGCGAGGTGATGACGGGACGGCTCTGCAATGGGGCTGGCCAGCCGAGCAGGCCGCCCTGATCGGTGATTTCGCTTAGCAGGCTGTTGAGAAACTACCTACGTTGCCATCGCGGCGTTAAAAACAGGCTCAAAATGCTCATTTACAACTCGTAAACTCCGCTTTTTCGCCTGTTTTTGCCTTGCGCTGGCTGCCTCGCCTACGTTTTTCAACGGCCTGTTAGCCCAATTCAAGCCAGATCGGTGCGTGATCCGAGGGTTTCTCCATGCCGCGCAGCTCATAATCGATGCCGGCATCGCGAATTCTCGCCTGCAGCGCCTGGGAGGCGAGGATCACGTCGATGCGCAGGCCGCGCTTGGGGTCGTCCTCGAAGCCACGGCTGCGGTAGTCGAACCAGCTGAAACGGTCATTCACCTGCGGATTGAGCTGGCGGAAGCTGTCGACCAGACCCCAGCTTTTCAGGGTCGCCAGCCATTCGCGCTCTTCCGGCAGGAAGCTGCATTTGCCGGTTTTCAGCCAGCGCAGGCGGTTGGGCTCGCCGATGCCGATGTCGCAATCTTCCGGGGAAATATTGATGTCGCCCATCACTACCAGCGCTTGCTCGGGCTGGAAGCGCTCCAGTAACAGCGCCTGCAGGTCGGCGTAGAAGCGTTGCTTGGCCGGTAACTTGATCGGGTGATCGCGGCTTTCGCCCTGAGGGAAATAGCCATTCATCACGGTGACCGGGTTGCCCTGGGCGTCGGCAAAGGTGCCGTAGATAAAACGCCGCTGGGCGTCTTCGGCATCGCCGGGAAAGCCCTTGTGCAGTTCCAGCGGGGCCTGGCGCGAGAGCAGGGCGACCCCGTAATGGCCCTTCTGCCCGTGGTAATGCACGTGGTAACCCAGTTGGCGAATTTCCGCCTCGGGAAATTGCTCGTCGGCCACTTTGGTTTCCTGCAGGCCGATCACATCGGGCTGATGTTTGTCGATCAGCGCCGCCAATTGGTGAGGGCGTGCACGCAGGCCATTGATATTGAAGGAGACGATCTTCATGGGCGGCAGTCCTGGATTGCACTCTGGAAAGCAGGCGATGCTAGCCCATTCGCCGCAGGCGGGCCAGCCGTATGGCGGCTGGCGCTGTGCGGTGCTAACGTGGCTCCAGGCCCTGCAAATAAAGAAGAACTGAGGTCAATACCATGCCCAACAGTCCCGCCGAAGTTCGTATGCTCGACAGCGGCTATGCCCGCGAAGCCCGCTCGCTGCTGTATCACGCCTATCGCCACGATCCCACTTTCGCCTACCTGTTCGAAGCCGAGCGCCCTGGCTATGACCAGCGCGTACGCGCCACCGTGCGCGAACTGGTGCAGCAGCATTTCAGCGAGGACCTACCGGCCATCGGCCTGCTGATCGACGACCGTCTGATCGGCATGGCCCTGATCGCGCCACCACAACGGCGCATGGATATCACCGAAAGCTGGAGTTGGCGCATGCGCATGCTGCTGACCACCGGTTTTCGCTGCACCAAGCGCTACCTCAAGTACCACGATGCGGTACTCGCCTGCCTGCCGCCTGGTCCTTACCACGTGCTGCCGCTGCTGGGCGTGCACCCGGAATACCAGGGCCAGCACCTCGGCGAACAACTGCTCGAAGCGCTGCACAACTGGTGCGCCGAAGATGCCGGCTCCCAGGGCGTGGTCCTGGATACCGGCAATAGCCATTACCTGGATTTCTACAAGCGCCATGGCTACCAGGAAATTGGCGAGGTGGCGGTCGGCCCGATTATCGAGCATGTGTTCTTCCACCCCAGCCCGCAACCGGCGATCAAAGCCAGCGCCTAGGGTAATGAGGAGATTGGCCAGGGCTGCTTGAAACGGCGTTTTCCTGCTGAATAACTGCTCGGCAAAAATCGCCCACAACGCTCTAGGCTGGAACTTTGCTCGTGCTAGCATCCGTTCATGAGTGTTCTCTTCAGGTTCGCGGTTGCGCTTCTTCTACTATCGCTCGGCTCTTCAGTGCTGGCCGAAGCGCGTCTGGTCGTGCGTGTGCAACCGGCCAACAGTGCCCTCAAGGAAAATATCGAAGGCCATATCGGCAGCCTCGGCGAGCGCGATGCCGAGGCCCTGCGGCGCTATGTGCGCAGCGCTGAAGCGCAGGCACAAAAGGCGACCCAGGCCCTGGGCTATTACCATGCGCAGATCAGCAGTGAAGTCGGCGATGGCACGCCGCCGCGCCTGACCCTGCGCGTCACCCCCGGCGAGCGGCTGCGTTTGCGCGAGGTGACCCTGCGTATCGATGGCCCGGCCAGTCAGCTCGCGGCGTTTCGCCTGCCGCGCGATGCCCAGTTGCGCAGTGGCGCGCCACTCAATCACGGGCGTTACGAGGCGGCCAAGCGCAGTATCCAGAACCAGGCTTCACGCTACGGCTTCTTCGCCGGGCGTTTCACCCGGCAACGCCTGGATATCGATCCGGCGGCGGGGGTGGCCGATATCGAACTGGTCTATGACAGCGGCCCGCGCTATCAGTTGGGCGCAATCAGCTTTACCGGCGACGCGCCCTTCGAGCCACAATTGCTGCAGCGCATGGTGCCCTTTGCCGCCGATAGCCCCTATGACTCCGAACTGATCGCCGAGCTGTATCAGGCGCTGCGTTCCAGCGGTTATTTCGAGACGGTGCAGGTCGATGCCAATCCGAGCAGCGCGGAGCAGTTACGCATCCCTGTGGTGGTTCAGCTGCAGGCCCGTCAGCCCCGCAGCCTGGGGCTGGGCCTGGGTTTTTCCACCGATGTGGGGCCGCGGGTGCGGGCCAACTGGACGCGCCACTGGGCCAATCCTCAGGGCCACAGCTATGGCGCGGAAATGGAACTGTCGGCACCGCGGCAGAATGTCGGGCTCTGGTACGACATTCCCCTCGACCCGCCGCTGACCGACAAGCTGCGGATTGCCGGTGGCTACCAGTTTGATGACCTGGCCGATAGCGATATCGACAGCCGTCTGCTCATCTTCGGACCGGAGTGGCACCGCAAGCTCGATAGCGGCTGGCAGCGGGTGATCTCGCTGAAATGGCAACATGAGCAGTACGACCTGGGCGATGAAAGCGGCAGCAGCACCCTGTTAATGCCGGGCGTCAGCTATTCGCTGCTGAGGAGCGATAACCAGATCGACCCCAATCATGGCTACCGGCTGCAGTTCGATCTCAAGGGGGCGGCCGAAGGCCTGCTGTCCGATACCAGCCTGGTGCATGCCAATGTCCAGCTCAAGGGCCTGACCACCCTGGCCAGCCGGCACCGTTTCCTCGGCCGGGTGCAGTTTGGCGGTACCGAGGCCGGTGGTTTCGGCAATGTGCCGCCGTCGCTGCGCTTTTTCGCCGGCGGCGACCAGAGCGTGCGCGGTTATGACTACCAGAGCCTGTCGCCGGAGAACCGCGACGGCGACAAGGTCGGTGGTCGTTACCTGTTCGCCGGCAGCCTCGAATACCAGTACAGCATTACCGAACGCTGGCGTCTGGCGAGTTTTGTCGACCAGGGCAACAGCTTCAACTCGCTGGATTTTCCTTCACTGAAAAGCGCGGTGGGGATCGGGGTACGTTGGGTCTCGCCGCTGGGGCCATTGCGCTTCGACCTGGCGCATCCGCTGGATGATCAGGGCGGCGTGCGCCTGCATTTCTCCATGGGGCCGGAGCTGTGAAACTGTCGCCGCGCAAGGGACTGCGCAATGCACTGCTGAGTCTGCTCGGCTTGCTGCTTCTGCTAAGCGCCGGGCTGAGCCTGGTGCTGGGCAGCCAGGCGGGCAGCCGCTGGCTGTTGGAGCAGGTGCCCGGGTTACGGGTCGACGGCTTCAGCGGCACGCTGGGCGGTGCCTGGCGTGCCGAGCAGCTGCACTGGCAGCAGGATGCCAACAGCGTGCGGGTCGACAGCCCGAGCCTGGCCTGGTCGCCGGCCTGTCTGTTGCGCATGACCCTGTGTATCGAGCGCTTGCATGCCGCGCAGATCAGCCTGGTATTCCCACCTGGCGAGGACGCCGACAGCGAAGCCTTCAGCCTGCCTGAGCTGTCCTTGCCGCTGGCCCTGCAGCTGGGCGAGATCGCCATCGACAGCCTGCAGATCAATGATGATGACGCCTTGCAGGGCCTGCAGCTGGCGGCGCAGTGGACAGCCCGGGGGCTGCAGATCGACAGCCTGAGCCTGCAAAGCGGCGAGCTGCTGCTCGAA
>JBFJZW010000193.1:0-9204 GCA_041621875.1 Pseudomonas sp.
CACCTATGCCAGCATGCGCGAGGGCAGCAAGAAGATCCTCTCGAGCCTGCCCGGTGCCTGGGAGATCGCGCGCAAGGTCGAGGAGCATGCCAAGGGTATGCTGGTGCCCGGCACCCTGTTCGAGGAGCTGGGCTGGAACTATGTCGGCCCGATCGACGGCCACGATCTGCCGACCCTGCTCGCCACCCTGCGCAATATGCGCGACCTCGACGGCCCGCAGTTCCTCCACGTGGTGACCAAGAAGGGCAAGGGCTTCGCCCCGGCCGAAGCCGACCCCATCGGCTACCACGCGATCACCAAGCTGGAGCCGGTCAAGCCCGAAGCCACCCCGAAGCCGGCAAGCGGGCCCAAGTACTCCAGCGTCTTCGGCCAATGGCTGTGCGATATGGCCGCGCAGGATCCACGCCTGGTCGGCATCACCCCGGCGATGAAGGAAGGCTCCGACCTGGTGGCCTTTAGCGAGCGCTACCCCGAGCGCTATTTCGACGTGGCCATCGCCGAACAGCACGCGGTGACCCTGGCCGCGGGCATGGCCTGCGACGGTACCAAGCCGGTGGTGGCGATCTATTCGACCTTCCTCCAGCGCGCCTACGACCAGTTGATCCACGACGTGGCCGTGCAGCACCTCGACGTGCTGTTCGCCATCGACCGCGCCGGCCTGGTCGGCGAAGACGGCCCGACCCACGCCGGCAGCTTCGACCTGTCCTACCTGCGCTGCATCCCCGGCATGCTGGTGATGACGCCGAGCGATGAAAACGAACTGCGCCGCATGCTCAGCACCGGCCACCTGTTCGATGGCCCGGCGGCGGTGCGCTATCCGCGCGGCAGCGGCCCTAACGCGGCTATCGAAGCGGGGCTGGAGCCGCTGGAAATCGGCAAGGGCATCGTGCGCCGCCAGGGCCAGAAAGTGGCTCTGCTGGTGTTCGGCGTGCAACTGGCCGAGGCCCTCAAGGTCGGCGAAGCGCTGGATGCGACGGTGGTGGATATGCGCTTCGTCAAACCCCTGGACGAGGCCCTGGTGCGCCAGCTGGCGGCCAGCCACGAACTGTTGGTGACCATCGAAGAGAACAGCGTGATGGGCGGTGCCGGCAGCGCGGTCGGCGAGCTCCTCGCCCGCGAGAATATCCTCAAGCCGCTGTTGCAGCTGGGCCTGCCGGACTACTACGTCGAGCACGCCAAACCGGCGCAGATGCTCGCCGAGTGCGGCCTGGACGCTGCGGGCATAGACGCGGCGGTACGTCAGCGTCTGTCCCGCTTGCTCGGTGACGACCAGTCGCAGGCCAGCCGTCAGAGCACATTGCTTTAGCCGTAGCACCAGCTTAAGGTGCGCGACGTTTTATCTGTCCGAGGTCGATGCCAAACCAGCAGCGTGAAAAGGGAAGCAGGTGCGCCGCTGTCGACTCGACAGCCGCAAGGCCTGCGCTGCCCCCGCAACGGTAACCGACAGCGCGCAAGCGCAGCCTTTCTCAAAAACCACTGGGTGCGCCTGGGAAGGTGGGAAAGGCAGTCGGCAGCCCGGAGACCTGCCTCGGCGTGAAGTGACTGGTGTTGCGGAGGGCATCACCGTCAAGCGCTGGCTATCGCCTCCTTGCCCGGTGCTTGTCCCTGCCCTCCTCGAAAGTTTTTCCGTCTTTTGAGGATTCTCCAATGAAATTGTCCCGTCTTGCCCTGGCTGTGGCGCTGCTGCCGCTGGCTGCCCATGCCGATCAGGCCAGCAACCACGCCAACTCACTCGAGCTGCCGCCGTTGATCGTGACCTCCGGGCGGCACGCCGAACCGGTCCGGCAGGCGACGGCTGCAACCACGCTGTTTACCCGCAAGGACATCGAGCGCCTGCAAGTGCGCAGCGTGGCGGAGCTACTCGAGCGCGTCCCAGGCGTCAGCGTCAGCCGTACCGGCGGCGCGGGCAGCCAGACCGGCCTGTTTATGCGCGGCACCTCGACCGCACAAACCCTGGTACTGGTAGACGGCCAGCGTATTGCCGCCGCCTCCAGCGGCACCAGCAGCCTGGAATTCCTCAGCCCGGAGCAGATCGAGCGGGTAGAAGTGGTGCGTGGCGCACGCTCGGCGCTCTATGGCTCGGATGCCATCGGCGGGGTTGTGCAGATTTTCACCCGTCAAGGCAGCGGCGACGGACTCAAGCCCTACGTTCGCCTTGGCGTCGGCAGCAACCAGACCTTCGAGCGCAGCCTTGGCCTGTCCGGCGGCGACGGGCAAACCCGCTTCAACCTGGGTGCAGCACTCGATGAAACCCAGGGCATCGATGCCACACGCGACAATTTCGGTGCCAATGGCGATGACGATGCCTACCGCAATAAATCGCTGAGCCTGAACGTATCGCACCAATTCAATGACGACCTGAAGATAGGCTTCAGCGCCCTCGACCAGCGCGGCCAGGCCGAGTTCGAGGACATTTTCAGTACCTCGCTGCCCACCACCGACTTCCAGCTCAGCAGCCTGTCCAGCTATATCGACGCCAACCTCAGCGAGGTCTGGAACAGTCGCCTGGAAATCGGTCACAGCGAAGACAAGCGTGATACCGGCAACGATCAGCCACACGCCAGCGCCGACGCGTTCTACAGCTTCAACACCTACCGTGACTCGGTCAACTGGGTGAATACCCTGACCCTCAATGAGCGCCATCAGCTGCTGCTGGGTGCCGATTGGTATGAAGATCGAGTGACGGGTAGCGAGAACTTTACTGAGGACTCGCGCTGGAACCAGGCGGCATTTATTCAGCACCGCTACAGCGCCGAAGAGTTCTCGACCGAACTGGGCCTGCGCCATGACAAGAACCAGCAGTTCGGCAGTGAGAACAGCTGGAACGCCGCGCTGACCGTACCGTTCAACACTGCCAATGACCTGATCCTGTCCTACAGCGAAGGCTTCCGCGCACCGACCTTCAACGACCTGTACTACCCGGACTTCTGTTTCAGCGGCTTTTGCTTCCCTAGCGCCAACCCGGACCTCGAACCGGAAACGTCCAAAAGCTACGAAGCCCAATGGCGCAGCCGCTACAGCGAAACCGGCGCACTGGAGCTATCGCTGTACCGCATCGATCTGCAGGACGCGATTGTTCTCGACCAGAACTTTATCCCGCAGAACGTCCAGACCGCTCGCATAAATGGCTTCGAGGCTGCGCTCAAGCAAGAGCTGTTCGGCTGGCAGGGCAACCTGGCACTCGCCCTGATCGACCCGCGGGATCGCGACACGGGCCACACCCTCGCCCGTCGCGCCAAACGCACGCTGAGCCTGGACCTGGATCGCCAGTTCGGTGAGTTTGCCGTGGGTACCAGCTGGCGCGCAGTCAGTGGTCGCTATGACGATGCCGACAACACCCGTGAGTTGGGTGATTACGGCCTGCTCAGCCTGCGCGGCAAATGGCAAGCCAGCCAGGAAGTGGCCTTCGACCTGAAACTGAACAATCTCTTCGACAAGGACTATGCCGAGGCGACCTACAGCACAGCCAACGGACGCTTCGGCTACAACACCGAAGGCCGCACCGCGCTGTTTGCCGTGACCTGGACGCCTCAGCTTTGAACCGTCAGCTAGGCGCTCAATAGACTGAACCCAAGAAAAGCCCCGCCGTAACGCGGGGCTTTTTCTCAGTGCGCCTTGCTCAATACCTCACACAGACGCTCGAGGGCCCCCAGCATCTGAAAGCTCGGCCGCTCCAGGCCGGCATCCGGCACCAGCCACAGCTGTTCGCGCTCAACCGCGGCGACTCCCGGCCAGCTGCGCCAGGCCTCCAGCTGCCCATGCACGCCGGCCAGAATCACCTCGGGGTTGGCTTGCAGCACCGCCTCCACGCTGACCTGCGGCGCAGGCAAGGCAAGCTCGGCAAAGATATTCTCGGCCCCACAGACACCCAGAGCGTCGCTGATGATCTGCTGGCCACCGATGGTATACAGCGGCACATCCCAGATCTGATAGAACAGGCGCAACGGCTGCTCGCGCCGATAGCGCTGGCGCAAGGCGGCCAGGCCCGTATTGAACTGTTGCTGCAGCTGTCGGCCTTGTTCGGCGCGGCCGATACGCGTGCCGATTTCGACGAAGTTCTCCGCCAGATCGGCCAGCTTGCGCGGTTCGACGATCAGCAGGGCAATGCCCAGGCGCTGCAATTGCTGGCGCCGGGCGCTGCCGATGCTGTCCGGCCAGAGCAGCACCAGATCGGGCTGCAGCTGGAGCAGGCTTTCCAGCTCAAGCTGGCCATAACGCCCCACCGAAGGCAGCTGCGCCACCGCCGCCGGACGCTCGCCGCCATCGAGCAGGCCGACCAGCAAGTCGCCCGCCTCCAGTTCCAGCATGATTTCGGTCAGGGACGGTGCCAGACTGACCACTCGCTCGACCGCCGCGGCCGGGCACGCCAGCAACAGCATCAGACACAGAGCGGTGGCGCGCATTAGCCGAGTTGGCGAGGAATGCGGTAGAGATACAGCAGCACCACGCTGGACAGCGCCAGCAGGATCAGGGGAATCGCCTCCAGCCCGGCGAACACCGCAAACGCGGCGATCCAGGCCGGCAGGCCGGCACCGAGGAAGGCGGTACGCCGCACGCGCGCCAGCTCAAGCCAGGCATCGTGTTCATCCGGGGTGTCGAGGGCTTTTTCAGTGGCCACCAGGGCGCGTTTGTAGGTGCCGAACAGCGGCAGGCTGACAAACATCGAGGCGACCCCGGCGATAAACAGCGGCATGGTCAGCACGCCGGTCTGCTGGCCCGCGCCGAACAGCAGGTTGAGCACGAACAACGGAGCCAGGGTCAGCGCCAGCTGCCGCCACCAGGCCAGCGCCAGACGGCGGCGCACTTCGCTGCGGGTCACAGGCTTTCCTCGACCTCGCCCTGGTGCAGGCTGCCGAGCATATGCCCGAGCTTGCCGGCCTTGGTCGCGAGGTACTTCTTGTTGTGCGGATTGTGGTCGATCTGCAATGGCACCCGGGTCGCCACATTGATGCCCATATCGCCCAACGCCTTGACCTTGCGCGGGTTGTTGGTCATCAGCTTGAGCGCCTTGATCCGCAGGTGCTCGAGCATCGGCAGGCAGATCGCGTAGTCGCGCTGGTCGGCCCCGAAGCCCAGGCGCTCGTTGGCCTCCACGGTATCGGCACCGCCGTCCTGCAGCTCGTAGGCGCGGATCTTGTTGAGCAGGCCGATGCCGCGGCCTTCCTGACGCAGGTAGAGCAATACACCGCGGCCTTCGCTGGCAATCGCGCGCAGCGCCGCTTCGAGCTGAAAGCCGCAATCGCAGCGCAGGCTGAACAGCGCGTCGCCGGTCAGGCACTCGGAATGCAGGCGCCCCAATACCGGTTCGCCATCGGCCACATCGCCATAGGTCAGGGCGACGTGTTCCTTACCGGAGGCCGTTTCGAGAAAGCCATGCATGGTAAACACGCCAAAGGGCGTAGGCAGCTGGGAGGCGGCGACGAACACGACGGGCACCGGATGCTCCTAAGAAGAAAAATGAACGATAAATTCAGGCGGGCATTGTAACAGCAGGCCCCGCCAGCGGGTCAGTCTGAATTACCGATGATAAGGATCGAACCAGCGCCCGGCCTTGCCCCGCCAGCGGGTGACGCGGCGCGCCGGTTAATACTTGGACTCCAGCACCAGCATATCCTGCTCGACGCGCCAGCCAATCCGGCCGAGAAAGCTCATGCCGAGCAGGGCTTCGGTGGGCGAACCGCCCTCCAGCACCACGGCGTCGACGCCCAGCACCTCCAGCTCGCCGACCTTGACCCGGTCCAGGCTGACCTGCCAGCCACGCACCGTACCGCTGGCCGTACTGACCTGCAGCGGCCTGCCGCTGACCCGGTAATCGATACCCAGGCGACGGGCATGGCCATCATTGAGGGCTATCGAAGTCGCGCCGGTATCGACCAGAAACTGCACGGACTGGCCATTCACCGAGCCGGCAACCCAGTAATGCCCGCCGATGCCCTTGGCGATGCTGAGCTGCTTCTTCACCGGCGCGGCAAAGCCTTCGCTGTATTCGCGACTCAAACCATAGCTGCGCTCCACACCCTCGACGCGCAACACCGCACCACGGCTGTCGGCACTGATCACCACCACCCCGCCGGGGCCGGTCTGGCCGACCTTGACCAGCTTGCGCTGGCCGTCGACATTCAACACCGCCGCGCCCGGGAAAAGCCCCACCACCCGCACCTGGGGGGCGGCCCAGACGCAACTGGCGGCCAGCAGCAGCCAGCCCAGACTCAACAACTTGATACCCTGCATACGGCTTCTCATGATGATTAATCGAAGGGATAGGGCTGCTGCCAGCGAGCGAAGACCTCACGCAAACGGCCCTCCGCCTGCAACAGCGCCATGCGCCTGTCGTAGAGTTCGGCCAGCGCCCGGCCCCGCGGGTTATCGGCAAAGCCCAGATAGATCGGCAGCGCGGTCAGTTCGGTCGAGCGGTAACGTTCGGGAGTCCCGGTCGTGGCCAACACATCCTCGACCTCGGTCAGCGCATCGATATAGAAATCGGCATGACCGAGGTCGAGCATGCCCAGAATACCGCTGCGACGCAGCACTTCGCGGTACTGGCGCAAGTTTGGCAGATAGCGCTGGTACTCATAACCGCGAATCCACACCAGCCGGAACTCACCCAGGGTGGCCAGACTGGGCAGCGGCCGGTCCGTCAGGCCGAGAGCGACAATCTGATCGGCGTCGTAGGGCAGACGCGGGTAGAACACCCCGTCGTCGACTTCGTTGAGGTAAGAACCAAGCCAGGCATCCGCCTCGCCGCGCTGTACCAGGCCGATGGAGCGGGTGTAGGGCACGCTCTGGATCTGCAACGCCACCCCGGCCGGCTCGAAGACCAGACGCATGATGTCCCAGGCCAGGCCCGAGCCATCGGCATGGGTGTGGCCTTCCCAGACTTCGCTGGCAATACGCACCTGTGCCGGCACCTGGGCATCGGCCTGCACGGTGCAACAGGCCAGTAGAGCGAAGAGCAAGATCCAACACCTGCGGCCCATGCACCACCTCTTAATGATCAGCCCGACACTGCCGCCGCCACGCCATTGGCCCAGCCCCAGACACACAACTGCAGGGCAAGCCAGGCGAACACCCCGGCCAGCACGTCATCGAGCATGATGCCGACACCGCCATGCACGTGCCGGTCGATCCAGCGAATCGGCCAGGGTTTGAGGATGTCGAACAGGCGGAACAATAGAAAGCCTAGCAGCAGCCAGCCCCAACCGTCGGGCACCAGCCAGAGGGTAATCCACATGCCGACCATTTCGTCCCAGACGATGCCTTCGTGGTCGTGCACCCGCAGATCCTCGGCCACCTTGCCGCACAGCCAGAAGCCGAACAGCATGGTCATGCCCAGCATCAGCCAGTAGCCCCAGTCCGGCAGCATCTGCCAGAGCGGGATAAACGGCAGCGCCACCAGCGAGCCCCAGGTTCCCGGAGCCTTGGGCAGGGTGCCGGAACCGAAGCCAAAGGCCAGGAAATGCCAGGGATTGCGCCAGACCGAAGGCGGAACGAACTCGGCGGGCACTTGCTTGGGATGATCGGTCACGAGGGGGTTCCAAAATGTTGGTAGCCGCTCTGGGGCGACTGGATAGGCGTGCCGTCGGCATCCAGCAGGTGCACGCCCTGCCCCGCCTCGACACGCCCGATCACCCGCAGCGGCCAGCCTGCGGCCTGCAGCGGCGCGAGATGTTGAGCCGGCAGGGTAAAGGCCAGGCGATAGTCATCGCCGCCGCTCAGGGCTGCCTGACGGGCAGCGTCGAGGCCCAGCCAGGCCTGCAAGACCATCGACAGCGGCAGCCGCTCCTGCTCGATCAGCAGCGCCACGCCCGAGGCGGCAGCGATATGCCCGCAATCGGCCAGCAGGCCATCGGAAATATCCAGCGCCGCCGTGGCTTTGCCGCGCAGCGCCAGGCCCAGGTCCAGCTGCGGCAGCGGCGACCAGTAACGCGCCAGCAACGCCTCGGCGACGGTCGGCTCGGCCTGACGCTGGCCCAGCACCAGGGGCAAGGCTCCCGCGCCATCACCCAGCTCGCCACCGACACAGAGCAGATCGCCGACCTGCGCGCCGGCACGGGTCAACGCCTGGCCCGCGGGCACACGGCCGAACACCGTCAGGGTCAGGCTCAGCGGGCCACGGGTGGTGTCGCCACCGACCAGGCGAATCGCGCATTGCTGCGCCATCCGGTCGAGGCCTCGGGCGAAGGCCGCCAGCCAGTCCGGCTCGGCACTGGGCAGGGTCAGAGCCAGGGTAAAGCCGATGGGCGTCGCGCCCATGGCCGCCAGATCGCTGACCGACACAGCCAGGGCACGCTGGGCCAACAGGAAGGGATCCGGGGACTCGGGAAAATGCACGCCGACGACCAGGGTGTCGGTGGAGATCGCCAGCTGCTCGCCAGCTGGCAACGCCAGTAGCGCGCAGTCGTCGCCAATGCCCAGGGCCACGCCTTCGCCGGCCCGCGCACAGGACGCAGAGGCGAAGTAGTGACGGATCAGCTCGAACTCACCCATGAGATGGCAACGATCTGCTGCGCGTCGGCCCTGCTGCGTTGCAACGACCAACGGGAGTAACAGCCGAAGGCTGGCCCGAAGGGCGAGCAAAGCGAGTCAAAGCAGGCTCGAAATGCTCATGTGCTACAGCACACTCCGCTTCCTCGCCTGCTTTGACCAGCCGAAGGCTGTTACTACGTAGCGCCTTGCAGGACTCTAGCTCGCAAGATCGTAAATCAAGCATCCCAAAAGACCTTAACGCTTGTTGGCGCGAACTTCATCCGCGCGTAGGCGCGGTGCCAGCTTGTCCAGCACGCCGTTGACGAACTTGTGCCCGTCGGTGGCACCGAACACCTTGGCCAACTCGATGCCTTCGTTGATCACCACGCGATAAGGGATATCGATGCGGTTCTTCAGCTCGTAGGTCGACAGACGCAGGATCGACAGTTCGACCGGATCGATCTCGGCGATCGGACGATCGAGCAGCGGCTCGAAGGCCCCGTCGATCTCGCTTTTCTGCCGCGGCACGCCGTGCAGAATCTCGTGGAAGTAGGCCCCGTCGACCGTGCTGAAGTCGTTATCGACGCGAAACTGCGCCTCGATCTCGTTCAGCTGCTGACCGGCTTCACGGTATCTGGCGCGCCAATACCGAGGATGGCGCATCGAAGCCGGGCCGCGCCGCCGAGGACGTCATCGTCGTCCGGCCCGCCTTCGACCCGCAGGTCGTGCCGCTGCCGC
>JBFJZW010000194.1:0-9147 GCA_041621875.1 Pseudomonas sp.
GCAACGTGAACTTCGTCACCGACCTTGATGGTCAGCTCGCCAGCGTCGTTGTGGAACTGCTCCAGCGGGATGAGGCCTTCGGACTTCAAACCAGCGTGAACGGTTACCCAACCAGCTTGGTAATCGATGTCGACGATGATAGCGGTGATGATCGAGCCAGCCTGAAGATTCAGGGTTTTTAGGCTTTCTTCAAACAGTTCAGCAAAGCTTTCGCTCATTTTAATTCCTGTTGATTCAGGGCGGGAAATCCGCCCAAACCACATTCCAGACAATGTGGGTACGTTCATATAAAAAGAAGCCGACGGGTCTAGGACTGGGTTCCCGTGGCCTCCTTGCGAGCTGACCGACTTAAGCAGCCGGGGCTCTTGTTATCCGGCGAGATCGCGATTGGCGACTTCACTCAGAATACGTTCCATGACCTGCTCGATGGAAAGCTCGGTGGAATCCAGCTGGATCGCATCGGCTGCTGGTATAAGCGGAGCCACTGCACGCTGGGTATCGCGCTCATCGCGCGCCCGAATCTCATCAAGAAGACTCGCGAGATTAACATCATCGCCCTTGTCCTTCAACTGCAAGTAACGGCGGCGCGCACGCTCCTCGGCGCTGGCGGTGAGAAATACCTTGAGCGGCGCGTCGGGAAACACCACGGTGCCCATGTCGCGACCATCGGCGACCAGGCCAGGCATTTCCTGAAACGCCTGCTGACGCATCAGCAACGCCTCACGCACCGCCGGCAGGGAGGCCACCAGGGAAGCCCCGGCACCGATCTGCTCGTTGCGAATGGCGTCCGTAACCTCCTCGCCCTCGAGAATGATGCGCTGGCCATGGCCCGCGCCGCCAGCAACGAACTGAACATCCAGATGAGCGGCGAGCAGCTTCATCGCCTCTTCATTGGTCAGGTCGACGCCATGGTTGCGCGCGGCGAAGGCCAGCAGGCGATACAGCGCACCGGAATCCAGCAGATTCCAGCCCAGCTGTTTGGCCAGCAGGCCGGCGATGGTGCCCTTGCCCGAACCGCTGGGGCCGTCGATGGTGATAACCGGAGCGACGATCATGCCTTACCCTCCTCCGCAACCCGCAGACCGACCTGGGCCGACAGCGCCAGGAAGTTGGGGAAGGATGTGGCGACGTTGGCGCAGTCGTGGATGCGGATCGGCGCGGTGGCGCGCAGCGAGGCGACGCTAAAGGCCATGGCGATACGGTGATCGCCGTGGGCCCAGACCTCGCCGCCGCCGATGCTGCCACCTTCGATGATAATCCCATCCGGGGTCGGCTCGGCCTTGACGCCCAAAGCGATCAGACCATCGGCCATGACCTGGATTCGATCGGACTCCTTGACCCGCAGCTCTTCGGCACCGCGCAGCACGGTGCGGCCGGAGGCGCAGGAGGCGGCGACGAACAGTACCGGGAACTCGTCGATAGCCAGAGGCACCAGATCTTCGGGGATGTCGATGCCTTTCAGCTTGGCGCTGCGCACGCGAATATCCGCCACCGGTTCGCCACCGACTTCGCGCTGGTTCTCCAGGGTGATATCGCCGCCCATCAGTTTGAGGATATTGATCACCCCGGTGCGGGTCGGGTTGATACCGACGTGCTCCAGCACCAGTTCGGAATCCTCGGCAATGCTGCCGGCGACCAGGAAGAAGGCCGCCGAGGAAATATCCGCCGGCACTTCGATATGGGTCGCACTCAGCTTGTGGCCCGACTCGACACTGGCGGTACTGCCCGCCACCGTCACCGGGTAGCCGAAGCCGCGCAGCATGCGCTCGGTATGGTCGCGGGTCGGTGCCGGCTCGGTGACCGAGGTGGTACCGCCGGCATACAGCCCCGCCAGCAGCAGGCAGGATTTGACCTGGGCACTGGCCATGGGCATTTCGTAATCCATACCGGTCAGGCGCTGGCCACCGCGGATGGTCAGCGGCGGCCGGCCTTCGGGGCCGGTCTCGATCACCGCACCCATCGCCCGCAGCGGCTTGGCCACGCGATTCATCGGGCGCTTGGACAGCGACGCATCGCCGGTCAGGGTGGTGTCGAAGGGTTGCGCGGCCAGCAGACCGGAGAGCAGACGCATCGAGGTACCGGAGTTGCCCATATACAGCGGGCCGACCGGTGCCTTGAGGCCATGCAGGCCAACGCCATGCACGGTCACGCGGCCGTGATGCGGGCCTTCGATGACCACGCCCATATCGCGAAACGCCTGAATGGTCGCCAGCGCATCCTCACCCTCGAGGAAGCCCTCGACCTGGGTGGTGCCCTCGGCCAGGGAGCCGAGCATGATCGAGCGATGGGACATGGATTTGTCACCCGGTACGCGAATACGCCCGGAGAGTTTGCCGCCAGGGTTGGCCAGGAAAATCAGATCATTCGAGTGCATAGCGTCCACATAAGCCCTGCGGGCCAGAATTTTGCCGAAATGCTCACGGGCAACCCGGGCGCGGGTAAACACGCCCAGCAGTTGATGCCCGTCCCCTGCGTCGACCGCCTCACGCAAGGCGTCGAGGTCGTCGCGAAATACATCCAGGGTGCGCAGCACGGCCTCGCGGTTGGCGAGGACGATGTCGTGCCACATCACCGGGTCGCTGCCGGCGATCCGCGTAAAGTCGCGAAAACCGCCGGCGGCGTAACGAAAAATCTCCAGGTTCTCACTGCGCTTGGCCAGCGAGTCGACCAGGGTAAAGGCCAGCAAGTGCGGCAGATGACTGGTGGCCGCCAGCACCTGATCGTGGTGCTCGACCTCCATATGCTCGACATCCGCGCCCAGCTCGCGCCACAGGCTGTCGACCAGGGTCAGGGCCGCCTCGTCGCTCTGCTCACAAGGAGTGAGAATCACCTTATGGCGGCGGAACAGCTTGCCATTGGCCGCCTCCACCCCACTCTGCTCGGAGCCGGCAATCGGGTGCCCGGGCACAAAACGCACCGCCTTGCCGGCAAAAGCCAGGCGTGCGGCACGCAGCACATTGCCCTTGGCGCTGCCGACATCGGTGAGCACCGCCTGGCCGAGGTCAAGCCCGGCCAGTTCGCCCAGCAGTTTTTCCATGGCCAGAATGGGCACCGCCAGCTGGATCACATCGGCACCCTGACAGGCGGTGGCCAGATCAGTTTCGCAGCGATCCACCACACCCAGGTCCACCGCCAGGCGACGCGATTCGGGGTCCAGATCCATGCCCACGACTTCGCGGCACAGGCCGCGCTCGCGCAACCCCTTGGCGAAGGAGCCACCGATCAGCCCCAGCCCGATCACCAGCAGACGGCCGATCATGGGCGCAGCTGCAACAGACGACTTCGCTCCACTCACGCGCTCAGCACCCTGGCCAGGGCCTCGAGAAAGCGTGCGTTCTCGGCCGGCAAACCGATGGAAACCCGCAGGAAATTCGGCATGCCGTAACCGGCCACCGGCCGCACGATAACGCCCTCATGCAGCAGCGCCTGGTTGATCGCCGCGGTATCACGGCCAAAGTCCACGGCGATAAAGTTGCCTTTCGACGCTATCCAGCTCAGGCCCAGCTCACGCAGCCCGGCTTCCAGCTGCGCCATGCCGGCATCGTTGAGCTGACGGCTTTTAGCCAGGTAGTCGGCATCATCCAGGGCCGCGCAGGCGGCAGCCAGGGCCAGGCTGTTGACGTTGAACGGTTGACGCACGCGGTTGAGCACATCGGCAATCTGCGCCGAGCTGATGGCGTAGCCGACCCGCAGCGACGCCAGGCCATAGGCCTTGGAGAAGGTGCGCGAGACCAGCAGGTTGTCATAGCGGGCCAGGTACTTGAGGCCGTCCGGCAGCTCATCGCCTTCGGCGTATTCGATATAGGCCTCGTCCAGCACCA
Organism: Pseudomonas sp.; assembly: GCA_041621875.1. GTDB lineage: Bacteria > Pseudomonadota > Gammaproteobacteria > Pseudomonadales > Pseudomonadaceae > Aquipseudomonas. Next base: position 3,822 of record JBFJZW010000194.1, read on the forward strand.
CCAGCACGCTCTGCGGCACGCGGGCGAGGAAACGCTCCAGCGCGTCAGGGCCGAACCAGGTGCCGGTGGGATTGTTCGGGTTGGCGATAAACACCACGCGGGTATTTTCGTCGATGGCCGCCAACATGGCTTCCAGGTCGTGGCCGTAGTTCTGCGCCGGCACCACCTTGCCCTGGGCACCAACGGCCTGGGTCGAGATGGGGTAAACGGCAAAGGCGTACTGGCTGAATACCGCGTTCAGACCGGGTGCCAGGTAGGCGCGGGCGACCAGATCGAGAATATCGTTGGAACCATTGCCCAGGGTGACCTGACTGATCTGCACGCCACAGCGCGCGGCCAGACGACTTTTCAGCTCGAAGCCATTGCCATCGGGGTAACGGGTCAGCTCGGCAAGCTCGCCGCGAATCGCCTCCAGCGCCTTCGCACTCGGCCCCAGCGGGTTTTCGTTGCTGGCCAGTTTGACGATGCTTGCCGGATCCAGATCCAGCTCACGGGCCAGCTCATCCACCGGTTTACCCGGCACATAGGGCGACAGCTTTTGTACGCCTGGCTGGGCCAGGGCGAGGAAATCGGTCATACAACGCCTCAAGCTTCAAGCGGCAAGCTGCAAGAAAAAGCCGGGCGGGTCCGCTTGAGGCTTGAGGCTTGGAGCTTGCGGCTGGGTTTAAAGTACCGCTTTCGGGTAGGAGCCCAGCACTTTGAGCGCCACGGCTTCCTGATTGATCTTTTCCAGCACGTCCTTGATCAGCGGATCACGGTGGTGGCCGACGAAGTCGATAAAAAACACGTAGGTCCACTTGCCGCTGCGCGACGGGCGGGTTTCGATGCGGGTCAGGTCGATGCCGTTGTTGTGGAACGGCACCAGCAATTCGTGCAGCGCCCCCGGCTTGTTGCGCATGGAGACGATGATCGAGGTCTTGTCGTCGCCGGTCGGCGGCACTTCCTGGCTGCCGATGATCAAGAAGCGCGTGGAGTTGTCCGGACGGTCTTCGATCTTCTCCGCCAGCTTGGTCAGGCCATACAGATTGGCCGCCATGTCGCCGGCAATCGCCGCGCTGTTCCACTCGCTCTTGACCCGCTTGGCCGCGTCGGCGTTGCTCGATACCGCCACGCGCTCGACATTGGGGTAATGCGCGTCCAGCCACTTGCGGCACTGGGCCAGGGACTGGGCGTGGGAATAGATGCGGGTGATCTTGTCGGTCTTGGTGGTTTCACCGACCAGCAGGTGGTGGTGAATGCGCAGCTCGACTTCGCCACAGATCACCATGTCGTGTTCGAGGAAGCTGTCCAGGGTGTGGTTGATCGCGCCTTCGGTGGAGTTCTCCACCGGCACCACACCGAAGTTCACCGCACCGGCGGCCACTTCACGGAACACTTCATCGATAGCCGCCATCGGCACGCTGATCACCGCGTGGCCGAAGTGCTTCATCGCCGCCGCCTGGCTGAAGGTGCCTTCCGGGCCGAGGTAAGCGACCTTGAGCGGGTTCTCCAGGGCCAGGCAGGAGGACATGATTTCGCGGAACAGTCGCGCCATTTCCTCGTTGCCCAGTGGCCCCTGGTTGCGTTCCATGATGCGTTTAAGCACCTGGGCTTCGCGCTCGGGGCGGTAGAACACCGGCTTCTCGCCTTCCGGCAGGGCCTTCATCTTGACCCGCGCGACGTCTTCGGCGCAGCGCGCACGGTCGCTGATCAGCTCGAGAATCTTCTCATCGAGGTTGTCGATACGCAGGCGCAGGGCCTGTAATTCCTGTTCGGAGATTTGATCGGTCATCAGCCGTGCTCCTTCTCGAATTCCGCCATATAGGCCACCAGCGCCTCGACGGCATCCAGGCCCACGGCGTTATAGATGGAGGCACGCATGCCGCCCACCGAGCGGTGGCCCTTGAGGTTGAGCAGACCGCGGGCGTCGGCACCGGCGAGGAAGGCCTTGTCCAGCTTCTCGTCGGCCAGGCGGAACGGCACGTTCATCCAGGAGCGGGCATTCACGGCAATCGGGTTGCTGTAGAAATCGCTGGTATCGATGGCCTTGTACAGCAGATCCTTCTTGGCGCGGTTGATCCGCTCCATGGCCTCGACCCCACCCTGCTCTTTCAACCACTCGAACACCAGACCGGACAGGTACCAGGAGAAGGTCGCCGGGGTGTTGTACATCGAGCCGTTATCGGCGGCGACCTTGTAGTTGAGCATGGTCGGGCAGACGCTGCGGGCTCGGCCCAGCAGGTCTTCGCGGACGATGGTCACCACCAGGCCGCTGGGGCCGATGTTCTTCTGCGCGCCGGCGTAGATCAGGCCGAATTTCGACACATCGAGCGGGCGCGAGAGGATGTCGGAAGACATGTCCGCCACCAGCGGTACATCACCGACCTCGGGAATCCAGTCGAACTGCAGGCCACCGATGGTTTCGTTGCTGGCGTAGTGCAGGTAGGCAGCGTCTTTCGACAGCTGCCACTCGTTCTGCCCGGGAATGGCGAAGTAGTCATAGGCCTTGGCGCTGGCGGCAACATTGATGCGACCGTAGCGGCTGGCTTCCTCGATGCTTTTCTTCGACCAGATACCAGTGTCGATATAGTCGGCGACGCCATCTTCGGGCAACAGGTTGAGCGGAATCTCGGCGAACTGCTGGCTGGCACCGCCCTGCAGGAACAGCACCTTGTAGTCATTGGGGATGGCCAGCAGGTCGCGCAGATCCTGCTCGGCCTTCTCGGCAATGGCGGTGTATTCCTCGCTGCGATGGCTCATTTCCATCACCGACAGGCCTTTACCCTGCCAGTCGAGGAGCTCCGCCTGGGCGCGTTGCAGAACAGCTTCAGGAAGCGCGGCCGGGCCGGCGCAGAAGTTAAAGGCTCGCTTGCTCACATCCACTCTCGCTCAAATAATGGGCGGGCTGGGCTTGCCAGCAGCCGCTGAATCTTACGCTGTCAGGGGCGAGCGCACCCGCCCCGACAGATCACTCCTCGCCGACCGGGCTTTCTTCGGCAACGCCGTCGGAGGCCTCAAGCGCTTCGTCGACAACCACTTCAACGCCCTCTTCGCCTTCCAGCAGCTCCTCGTCGTCCTCGGCGGAAGGCTCCTGGATCCGCTCGAGACCGACCAGGGATTCGTCCTTGGCCAGCTTGATCAAAGTCACACCCTGGGTGTTACGGCCCAGACTGGAGACTTCGCTGACGCGAGTGCGCACCAGGGTGCCCTGGTCGGAAATCAGCATGATTTCCTCGCCGTCGAGTACCTGCACCGCACCCACCAGCTTGCCGTTACGCTCGTTGCTGACCATGGCGATCACGCCCTGGCCGCCACGACCGCGGCGCGGGAACTCGGCCATCGCCGTGCGCTTGCCGTAGCCACGCTCGGAGGCGGTGAGAATCTGCGCCTCGGCTTCCGGGATCAGCATGGAGATGATTTCCTGCCCTTCCGGCAGACGCATGCCACGTACACCGCGAGCGGTACGGCCCATGGTGCGGACCTTGCTTTCCTTGAAGCGAATCACCTTGCCGCCATCGGAGAACATCATCACTTCGCGGGCACCGTCAGTCACGGCGGCGGAAATCAGGGTGTCGTCTTCATCCAGCCTGAGGGCGATCAGGCCCGAGCTGCGCGGCCGGCTGAACTGCACCAGCGGGGTCTTCTTCACGGTGCCTTTGGCCGTGGCCATAAAGATGTAGGCACCGGTCGGTTCATCCGGGGTTTCGTCGTCGGCGTCATCGCCTTCGGCCAGGTCTTCGACTTCTTCGGCCTCGACCACCACGCCTTCGAGATCGTCCTGCTCGTCGCCTTCCGGAGCCTGCTGACGCAGGGCTTCGAGATCGATCTGCAGCATGGCGGTGATGCGCTCACCTTCGCCCAGCGGCAACAGGTTGACCAGCGGACGACCGCGGGCGGCGCGGGAGGCCTCGGGAATTTCGTAGGTCTTCAGCCAGTACACCTTGCCCTTGCTGGAGAACAGCAACAGGGTGGAGTGACTGTTGGCGACCAGCAGATGCTCGATATAGTCCTCATCCTTGACCCCGGTGGCCGACTTGCCCTTGCCGCCGCGGCGCTGGGCCTGGTAGGCATGCAGCGGCTGGGATTTGGCATAACCGCCGTGGGAGATGGTAACCACCCGCTCCTCTTCGGTGATCAGATCGGCCAGGGTCAGGTCCAGACGGTTGTCGAGAATCTCGGTGCGGCGGGCGTCGCCGAACTCGGCCTTGACCGCTTCCAGCTCCTCGCGGATCACTTCCATCAGGCGCGTGGCGCTGGTGAGGATGCGGATCAGCTCGCCGATCTGGGTAAGGATTTCCTGGTATTCGGCCAGCAGTTTTTCATGCTCAAGACCGGTCAGGCGGTGCAGACGCAGCTCGAGGATGGCCTGGGCCTGTTCCGGCGAGAGGAAGTACTTGCCATCGCGCAGGCCGTACTGCGGATCGAGATCGTCCGGACGGCAGGCGTCGGCACCGGCGCGCTCGACCATGGTTTCCACCGCACTGGATTCCCAAGGCGTGGCAATCAGCGCCAGCTTGGCTTCGGCCGGGGTCGGCGAGGCCTTGATCAGGGCGATGACCGGGTCGATGTTGGACAGGGCAACGGCCTGGCCTTCGAGGATATGGCCACGTTCACGGGCCTTGCGCAGCTCGAATACGGTACGCCGGGTGACCACTTCACGGCGGTGCAGAATAAAGGCTTCGAGCATGTCCTTGAGGTTAAGGACCTTCGGCTGGCCGTCGATCAGCGCCACCACGTTGATGCCGAACACGCTCTGCATCTGGGTCTGGGCGTAGAGGTTGTTCAGTACCACCTCCGGTACTTCGCCGCGGCGCAGCTCGATCACGATGCGCATGCCATCCTTGTCGGACTCATCGCGCAGCTCGGTGATACCTTCGAGTTTCTTCTCTTTAACCAGCTCGGCGATCTTCTCGATCAGACGGGCCTTGTTCAGCTGATACGGCAGCTCGCTGACGATGATCTGCTGACGGCCACCGACCTTGTCGATGTCCTCGATAATCGCCCGGGCACGCATATAGATGCGGCCGCGACCGGTGCGGTAGGCCTCGATGATGCCGGCGCGACCGTTGATGATCGCCGCAGTCGGGAAGTCCGGACCGGGGATGTACTGCATCAGCTCATCGACGGTCAGCTCGCCGTTGTCGATCAGGGCCAGACAACCGTTAATCACTTCCGTGAGGTTGTGCGGCGGAATATTGGTGGCCATGCCCACGGCGATACCGCTGGAGCCATTGACCAGCAGGTTGGGGATCTTGGTCGGCATAACCGCCGGGATCATCTCGGTGCCGTCGTAGTTCGGCACCCAGTCCACGGTTTCTTTATGCAGGTCAGCCAGCAACTCATGGGC
>JBFJZW010000195.1:0-9120 GCA_041621875.1 Pseudomonas sp.
AAGTCATCCTCAAAATGCTCATGTACAACTCGTACACTGCGCTTTTTCGGATGACTTCGCCTTGCCTAGCCTTCACTCGTGACATTTTTAAACGGTCTGATAACGTCGCTTTCCTCATCTGCGTTTCCGGGTAGAATGCCCCCTTCGCACGCAGCCATGCAGGCTGCATGGGTCGCTTTCAAGTGCCCCTCAATCCATACGCCTGGAAGATCCTGTCGATATGTTTGCGCCTTTGTTGAAGAAACTCTTTGGAAGCAAGAACGAGCGTGAAGTCAAGCGCATGCTCAAGACGGTGCAAGCCGTCAATGCCTTCGAGGAGCAGATGCTCGCTCTCTCCGATGAGCAACTGCGTGCCAAGACCGATGAATTCAAATCCCGTCTGGGCCAAGGCGAAACCCTCGATCAGCTGCTTCCGGAAGCCTTTGCCGTTGCCCGTGAGGCGGGCAAGCGGGTGATGGGCATGCGCCACTTCGATGTGCAGTTGATCGGTGGCATGACCCTGCACGAAGGCAAGATCGCCGAGATGCGCACCGGCGAGGGCAAGACCCTGGTGGCGACCCTGGCGGTGTACCTCAACGCCCTGGAAGGCAAGGGTGTGCATGTGGTCACGGTCAACGACTACCTGGCCCGCCGCGACGCCAACTGGATGCGCCCGCTGTATGAATTCCTCGGCATGAGCGTGGGCATCGTCATCCCCTTTATGCCGCCGGAAGAGAAGCGCGCGGCCTACGCCGCCGATATCACCTACGGCACCAACAACGAATTCGGTTTCGACTACCTGCGCGACAACATGGCCTTCAGCCTGGAAGACAAGTTCCAGCGCGAGCTGAATTTCGCCGTGATCGACGAAGTCGACTCCATCCTGATCGACGAAGCGCGTACCCCGCTGATCATCTCCGGCCAGGCCGAAGACAGCTCGCGGCTGTATACCGAAGTCAACAAGCTGATTCCGCGCCTCAAGCTGCACGTCGAGGAAGAGGAGGGCGTGGTGACCCAGGAAGGTCACTACAAGGTCGACGAGAAGGCGCGCCAGGTCGAGCTGAACGAAGCCGGCCATCAGTTCGTCGAGGAAATGCTCACCGAGGTCGGCCTGCTGGCCGAGGGCGAGAGCCTTTACTCGGCGCATAACCTGGGCCTGCTGACCCATGTCTATGCCGGTTTGCGAGCGCACAAGCTGTTCAACCGCAACGTCGAATACATCGTGCAGAACAACCAGGTGCTGCTGATCGACGAGCACACCGGTCGCACCATGCCGGGCCGTCGCCTGTCCGAAGGCCTGCACCAGGCCATCGAGGCCAAAGAGGGCCTGCCGATCCAGGCCGAGAGCCAGACCCTGGCCTCGACCACCTTCCAGAACTACTTCCGCCTGTACCGCAAGCTGTCCGGGATGACCGGCACCGCCGATACCGAGGCCTTCGAGTTCCACCAGATCTACGGCCTGGCGGTGATCGTGATCCCGACCAACCGGCTTATGGCGCGCAAGGATTTCAACGACCTGGTGTATCTGACCCAGGAGGAGAAATACGCCGCCATCATCACCGACATCAAGGAATGCATGGCTCTGGGCCGTCCGATCCTGGTCGGCACCGCGACCATTGAAAGCTCCGAATACGTGTCCAGACTGTTGGAAAAAGAAGGTATCGAGCACAAGGTGCTCAACGCCAAGTTCCACGAGAAGGAAGCCGAGATCATTGCCCAGGCCGGTCGCCCGGGTGCACTGACCATCGCCACCAACATGGCCGGCCGCGGTACCGATATTCTCCTGGGCGGCAACTGGGAAGTGGAAGTGGCGGCGCTGGAAAGCCCCTCGGACGAGCAGGTCGCGCAGATCAAGGCCGACTGGCAGAAACGCCATCAGCAGGTGATCGAGGCCGGCGGCCTGCATGTGATCGCCTCCGAGCGGCATGAGTCGCGGCGTATCGACAACCAGCTGCGTGGCCGTTCCGGTCGTCAGGGCGACCCGGGCTCCAGCCGCTTCTACCTGTCGCTGGAAGACAGCCTGATGCGCATCTTCGCCTCCGACCGGGTGAAGAACTTTATGAAGGCCCTGGGCATGCAGCCCGGCGAAGCCATCGAGCACCGCATGGTCAGCAACGCCATCGAAAAGGCCCAGCGCAAGGTCGAAGGGCGCAACTTCGACATGCGCAAGCAGTTGCTGGAATTCGACGACGTGGCCAACGAGCAGCGCAAGGTGATCTATCACATGCGCAACAACCTGCTCAGTGCCAGCGATATCGGCGAGACCATTGCCGATTTCCGCCGCGAAGTGCTGGACAACACCATTAACGAATACATCGCCCCGCAGTCGCTGCCCGAGCAGTGGGATATCGCCGGCCTGGAAGAGGCGCTGCAGAGCAGCTTCAATCTGCGCCTGCCGATCCAGCAGTGGCTCGACGACGACCAGAAACTTTACGAAGAAACCCTGCGCGAGCGCATTCTGCAGGCATTGGTCGACGCCTATAACGAGAAGGAAAACGAGGCCAGCGCCGAAGCCCTGCGCACCTTCGAGAAGCAGATCCTGCTGCGCGTGCTCGACGACCTGTGGAAAGACCACCTGTCGACCATGGATCACCTGCGTCACGGCATTCACCTGCGCGGCTATGCGCAGAAGAACCCCAAGCAGGAGTACAAGCGCGAGTCCTTCACCCTGTTCCAGGAGCTGCTGGAGTCGATCAAGCGCGACACCATCCGCGTGCTCTCCCATGTCCAGGTGCGTCGCGAAGACCCGGCCGAGGAGGAGGCGCGTCTGCGCCGCGAAGCCGAGGCCCTGGCCGAACGCATGCAGTTCCAGCACGCCGAGGCTTCGGCCCTGGCGCAGCCGGAGGCCGCCGAGGAGGGCGATGTGGCAGTCGCCGCCGCACCGGTGCGCACCGAGCCGAAGATCGGCCGTAACGAGCCGTGCCCCTGCGGCTCCGGCAAGAAATACAAGCACTGTCACGGTCAGGTCAACTAGACCGGCTGTGGGGCAATAACGGCCGGGCCTGCCTTTGCGGCCTGCCGCTGACGATTAAAAAGGCGAGTTGAGCCCGGGCCGAATTTGGCTATGCTTGATTCGACTAGAAGAACGCCGCGAACGGTTTGACCGTTCGCGGCGTTTTACCATCGCATCACTCTTACCACTCAAGGAGCGTTTTCTATGGCTGTTGGTCTTGGCCCGCTGTCTACCCTGCACCCGGTTCCAGGTTTCGAGCTGGGTATCGCCTCGGCGGGCATCAAACGCCCCGGGCGCAAGGATGTGGTGGTGATGCGCTGTGCCGAAGAGGCCACGGTGGCCGGGGTGTTTACCCTTAACGCCTTCTGCGCCGCGCCGGTGATCCTGGCCAAGAAGCGCGTCTCGGGCCAGGTGCGCTACCTGCTGACCAACACCGGCAATGCCAATGCCGGGACCGGCGAGCCGGGCCTGCAGAATGCCGCCCGCACCTGCGCCGCGCTGGCCAGGCTGGCCGGTGTCGATGAAGCCGCGGTGCTGCCATTCTCCACCGGGGTGATTGGCGAGCCGCTGCCGGTGGAGAAGATCGAGGGGGCCTTGCAGGCCGCCCTGGATAATCTCTCCGAGAACAACTGGGCCGACGCCGCCAGCGGCATCATGACCACCGACACCCTGCCCAAGGGCGCGAGCCGTCAGTTCGTGCATGACGGCGTGACTGTCACCGTGACCGGCATTTCCAAGGGCGCGGGCATGATCAAGCCGAACATGGCCACCATGCTCGGCTATATCGCCACCGACGCCAAGGTTGCCCAGGGCGTGTTGCAGGACCTGCTGCGCGATGCGGCGAACAAGTCGTTCAACCGCATCACCATCGACGGCGATACCTCGACCAACGACTGTTGCATGCTGATCGCCACCGGCAAGGCGGCGCTGCCCGAGATCACCCAGGCCAGCGGCGACCTGTTCGCCAAGCTCAAGGAGGCGGTGTTTGCGGTGTGTATGGACGTGGCCCAGGCCATCGTCCGCGACGGTGAGGGTGCGACCAAGTTCGTTACCGTGCAGGTCAATGGCGGGGCCACCCACCAGGAGTGTCTGGATGTGGGTTACGCGGTGGCCCATTCGCCGCTGATCAAGACCGCGCTGTTCGCCTCCGACCCGAACTGGGGGCGCATTCTCGCCGCCGTGGGCCGGGCCGGCGTAGCGCAGCTGGATGTCAGCCTGATCGACGTGTTCCTCGGCGAGGTGTGCATTGCCAGCAAGGGCTGCCGCGCGGCCAGCTACACCGAGGAGCAGGGCGCGGCGGTGATGGCCAAGGAAGAGATCACCATTCGCATCGAACTGGGCCGCGGTGGCTGCAACGAGACGATCTGGACCACCGACCTGTCCCACGAGTACGTCAAGATCAACGCCGAATACCGCACCTGATCCTCCGCACCTAGCGTTTGACTCCCCCGCATTCCCGTTGTTTATGGCCGCCATCCCTGGCGGCCTCCCTTCGGGCCGTCGCTGCGCGACGTTAAAAAGTGCTCCTGGCACTTGTTTATGGGCCCATAAACAACGGGAATTTGCTATTGGGCGGCGCGGCGTCTTAATGTCCGTTGACCCCATGAGCAAACGCATCACGCACGGAGTGCCCCCATGTCCCTGGTTCTGGTTATCGGCAACAAAACCTATTCGTCCTGGTCGCTGCGCGCCGCCCTGGCCATGGCGCTGGCCGAGCTCGCCTATGACGAAGTGCTGATCCCGCTCGATCGTATGGATAGCCGGGCGCGCATCCTCGAGCATTCACCGACCGGCAAGGTGCCGTTGCTGAAGACCGAGGACGGGCCGGTGTGGGATTCCCTGGCGATTGGCGAATACCTCGCCGAAAGCTTCCCCGAGGCCCATCTGTGGCCACGCGGCGAATACGCCCGCGCGGTGGCGCGCAGCGCCTGCGCCGAGATGCACAGCGGCTTTACTGCCCTGCGCACGCATATGCCGATGGATCTTGCGCGCGATCGGGCGCTGGATGCGGTACCCGCCGAGGTCGAGGCCGATATCCGGCGTATCTGTGCGCTCTGGGCCGAGTGCCGTGGCGCGTTTGGCGAGGGTGGCCCCTTTCTGTTCGGTCACGCCAGCCTGGCGGATGCCTTCTTCGCCCCGGTTGCGGCGCGGCTGCGCAGCTACCGGGTGGCGTTGCCCGAGGTGGCGGCGGCCTATGTGGAGACGATCTATCGCTGGCCGGCCTTTCAACGCTGGTATCAGGCGGCTCAGGAGGAACAGCTGGGGTGAAACGCATTCATGTAGCCGCTGCGGTTATTCGTGGTGCAGACGGACAGATACTGCTCGCCAAGCGTCCTGAGGATAAGCATCAGGGCGGCCTCTGGGAGTTCCCCGGCGGCAAGGTCGAGCCTGGCGAGAGGGTGCAGGCGGCCCTGGCTCGCGAGCTGGAGGAGGAGCTGGGTATTCGCCCGACGGCCGCGCGACCCTTGATCCAGGTGCGTCACGATTACCCGGACAAGCAGGTGTTGCTGGATGTCTGGGAGGTCTCGGCCTTTGTCGGCGAGCCCCACGGTGCCGAAGGCCAGCCCCTGGCCTGGGCCACGCCCGGGCAGTTGGAGGCCTACGCGTTTCCAGCGGCCAATCGGCCGATTGTCGCGGCCGCACGCTTGCCCGAGCGTTACCTGATCACCCCTGAAGGCTTGAGCGGGCCTGAGCTGCTGCGTGGTATCCAGGCGGCCCTGGAGAATGGCATTGGCCTGTTGCAACTGCGCGCGCCGGCGCTGCCCGCTGCGCAGTATCGCGATATTGCTGCCGACGCCCTCGGGCTTTGTGCGGGCAAGGCGCAGTTGATGCTCAAGGGGCCGCTGGAGTGGCTGGATGACTTTCCCGCAGCCGGCTGGCACCTGACGGCGCAGCAGTTGCGCGAGTCGAGCGGCGGCGCTCGGCCGTTGTCGGCGCAGCGCTGGCTGGCGGCGTCCTGCCATTGTGCGCAGGAACTGGCGCTGGCCGCGCAGATGGGCGTGGACTTCATCACCCTGTCTCCCGTGCAGGCTACCCGGACTCACCCCGGTGCCCAGCCGCTGGGCTGGGCGCAGGTTGCCGAACTGCTGCAGGGCTTTAACCAGCCCGCCTATCTGCTGGGCGGTGTGACCCCGGCCGACGCGGAACGTGCCTGGCAGGTCGGTGCCCAGGGCGTGGCGGGTATTCGCGCATTCTGGCCGCAATAGGTGTCGCTGTTGGCCGCGCCTGGGCAAAGGGCGCTATAGTCGCGCCCTCAAATGGTGCGTGACAGGTGAGCGGTTAACGGTGCAAAGCGTCAAAACGTGGTTGAAAGGTTTCTGGCCGGCTCCCATGGCGGTCAGCCTCAGCGAGCGGGTGCTCAGCTGTGTGGGTGCGGTGCTGGGGCTGCTGTTCAGCGGCTGGCTATGCAGCGAGGTGCTGGGCAGTGCCAGCCCCTGGCTTATAGCGCCCATGGGAGCCTCGGCGGTGCTGCTGTTTGCCGTGCCGGCCAGCCCCCTGGCCCAGCCCTGGTCGATTCTGGGTGGCAACCTGATCTGCGCCCTGGTTGGCGTCAGTTGCGCCACCTGGCTCGGTCACGACGCATTGGTGGCGGTGCTGGCTGGCGGCCTGGCGATTGCCGCGATGTTTGCCCTGCGCTGTCTGCACCCGCCGGGTGGCGCGGTGGCGCTGACCGCCGTGCTGGCGGGCCCGGAAGTGGCTCAGCTGGGTTACCACTTTGCCCTCTACCCGGTTGGGCTGAACTCCATTGGCTTGCTGCTGATCGGGCTGCTGTTCAATAACGCCTTGCGTCGGCAGTACCCGCACCGCCCGCTTGAGCATGACAACGTGCACAAGACCCGTGATCCCATCCCCCGTGACCGCCTGGGTTTCACCCCGGCGGATCTGGACGCCGTGCTCAAGGCGCGTGGCGAGTTGCTCGATATTTCCCGCGAAGACCTGGAAGAGATTCTCCTGCAAACCGAGGCGCGGGTTTATCAGCGCCGCTTTGGCGAAGTGCGCTGTGGCGACATCATGTCCCGCGATGTGCAGACGCTGACCGAGCATGCCAGCCTTGCCGAGGCGCGCATGCGCTTGCATCAGCATCGGCTTAGCGCGATGCCGGTGGTCAACTCTCTGGGTGAGTTGCAGGGCATGCTGAGCCTGCATGACCTGTTGCTGGTCGACGCCGATGCGCAGACCGTCAGCCAGTGCATGCGCCGGCAGGCTCCGACCTGCCGTGCCGACTGGCCGGTGACCTATCTGCTGCAGATGCTCACGGATAGCGACGTGCATCGGCTGCCGGTGCTGGATGAAGGCCGTCAGCTGTTGGGTGTCGTCACCCAGTCCGACCTGCTGGCGGCGCTGTTTCGTATGTCCCTGCAGAGCCCTGCGCCTACGGCGGGCGGCGGCTAGTCGCCGGGCCTGGGTTATCCTGTGTGCTTCCCGTTGCCGGTGGTTGAGTGTGTCCATGTCTGTCGATGCCCGTTCCCCCTCGAATATGCGCCCCAGTACGCTGCATCTGCCGCGTGGTAACTGGGCGACGGTGTACGAGTGCCTGTGCGCGCATTTCCCGGCGATTGCGCCGGCAGTGTGGCAGGCGCGCATCGCCCGTGGCCGGGTGCTGGACGCTCGGGGCCAGCCGCTGGGGCTGGATGCGGTTTATCGCGAAGGGCTCAAGGTGCATTACTTTCGCGAAGTGGCGGCGGAGACGCCGATTCCCTTCGAGGAAACCCTGCTGCATGTCGACGAACACCTGCTGGTGGTCGACAAACCGCATTTTCTGCCGGTGATGCCGGCCGGCGAATATGTCGAGCAGACTCTGCAGGCGCGCCTGACCAAGCGCCTGGGCAATGCCGACCTGGTACCACTGCACCGCATCGACCGGCACACCGCCGGCCTGGTGCTGTTTTCGACCAATCGCCAGAGCCGTGGTCAGTACCAGGCGTTGTTTCGTCTGCGGCAGATGGACAAGTGCTACGAAGCGCTGGCGGCGGCCTTGCCGCAGCTGGATTTTCCGCTGCTGCGGACGACGCGGCTGGAGGGTGCCGAGCCGTTCTTTCGCATGCAGGAGGTCGCCGGTGAAGCCAACACCGAAACGCGCATCGAGGTCGCCCGGCGTTTGGGCGAGCACTGGCTGTATCGGCTGTATCCGGTAACGGGCAAGAAGCATCAGCTGCGCGTGCACCTGGCGGCCCTGGGTGCGCCGATCCTCAACGATCCCTTCTACCCCGAGGTCAGCGCCGCGCCGGATGCTCCGGATGACTACAGCAAGCCGCTCAAGCTGCTGGCCAAGGGCCTGAGCTTTTTCGACCCGCTAAGTGGCGAGCGGCGTAGTTTCGAGAGCCGGCTCAGTCTTCTCTAGTTTTATGGCTCTTTGGTCGCCGCCTGCCAGAGCACTTCATCGACTCCCTGGCGCTTGGCGATCAGCCGTGCGGCGACGAACAGCAAGTCGGACAGGCGGTTGACGTAGGCCAGGCCGACGCCGCGAATCGGCTCCACGGCGTTCAGGTGCTGGCAGCGGCGCTCGGCGCTACGCGCCAGGCTGCGGCAGACGTGAGCCTGGGCGATCAGGCGCGAGCCGCCGGGCAGGATAAAATTCTCCAGCGGACCCAGTTCGTCATTCCAGCGGTCGATGGCCGCCTCCAGGCGCTCGATTTCCGCGGCCTGCAGCGCCTGGTAAACGGGCATCGCCAGTTCCCCGCCGAGGTCGAACAGGCGATGCTGGCAGGGCGCGAGCACCTCGATGATCTCGCCGAGCCCCGGCCACTGGGCTTGCTGTTCGGCGAGGTCGGCCAGTAGCAGGCCGATATGGCTGTTCAGCGTGTCCACCTCGCCCATGGCGTCTACCCGCGGGTGGTCCTTGGCTACCCGGCGGCCGTCGGCCAGGCCGGTTTCCCCGGCATCGCCGGTGCGGGTATAAATTTTCGACAATCGATAAGCCATGGTCACGAATCCCTATCGGCAGGGTTGGCGGCTAACGGCAGGCGCAGGATGAAGCAGGTGCCCTGGCCGGGTTTGCACTGCACTTCCATCTGCCCTTTGTGGTTGTTGGTGATGATGAAGTAGGAAACGGAAAGCCCCAGGCCGGTGCCCTGGCCGATCTCCTTGGTGGTAAAGAACGGTTCGAAGATGCGCTTGCGCACCGCTTCGGGCATGCCGACGCCGTTGTCTTCCACCTGGATTTCCGCCCAGGGAGCGGCGAGCCGGGC
>JBFJZW010000196.1:0-9112 GCA_041621875.1 Pseudomonas sp.
GGCGAAGGTGACTTGGTAGCGCCGGGGGAACTGCTGAGCAAACCACCGGGCAGTCAGGTACGCGCCAGCTCGCCGCTGCGTCGCGATGTGCCGTTGATCATCGTCTCGCGCCAGTCCGATCGGCGCTACCAGAGCCTGGAGCAGATGTCCGGGCGGAGCCTGGCACTACCGGCCGGCAGCGTGGCGGGCGAGGCGATACGCACGCTCAATCAGCGCCTGATCGCCAGCCAGCGCTCGCCGGTGGCGGTGGAGTGGGTCGATCCCAGCCTGGCCGTCGAGGATGTGCTGGAAATGGTCCAGGCGGGAATCTTCAGCATGACCGCGGTGGAGTTGCCCATCGCCCAGCGCTGGGCCAAGGTGATGCCCAAGCTGCGTCTGGACACCCAATTGGTACTGGCCAGTGATGGCGACATGCGCTGGTACCTGCGCCGCGAGGCCAGCATGCTGGGGGCCAGCCTCGATGCCTTTCTCAAGGGCTACCGCGAACCCTCGGACCAGGATGCGGCCTTTCAGCGGGTCTATCGCCGCCTGTACCGGGTGCAGTACCCCCTGGGACGTCTCGAGCGCCAGCGTCTGGAAAAAGTCCGGCCGGTGTTGCAGCGCTATGCCGCGCAGCATGACTTCGACTGGTTGACGCTGGCGGCGCTGGCATTCAAGGAATCGACCCTCAATCCGGCGGCGCGCGGTGCCGGCGGTGCCACCGGGCTGATGCAGATCACCCCGGCGGCGGCCCGCAGTGTCGGGGTCGGCAATATCGGCGTGCTGGATAACAATGTGCAGGCCGCCAGCAAGTACCTGGCCTCGATCCGTCGCAACTTCTTCAGCAGCCCCCAGCTTAACGAGCGCGAGCGCATGACATTCGTCCTGGCCGGCTACAACCTGGGCCCGCAGCGGGTGCAGAGCCTGCGCGCCGAAGCCCGGCGGCGCGGTCTTAATCCCAACCAGTGGTTCTTTCAGGTCGAGCGCGTGGCCATGGAGCAGCTGGGCATGGGGGTGGTCAGTTATGTGAATAGCGTAAACAAGTACTACCTTGCTTATGAGCGAGAGCGCTATCTGCTGGAGCCATGACGGGGGGCAGATAAAGTATTGATCCATAAACTTGATATATTTTAGCGATTTAATCGGCTTTTATTATCCGTTAATTGGTTTAATCTCTGCTCCATCACTTCCCCACACACAAGGACCGCTGCATATGAACGCCCTGATCAAATCCCTGGTAAGCACCCAAGCAGGCTACGGCCTGACCGTTTTGCGCATTGTTGCCGGCCTGACCTTTGCCGCCCATGGCGCGCAGAAGCTGTTCGGCTGGTTTGGTGGCTACGGCCTGGAAGGCGTGGGCCAGTGGATGGAAAGCATCGGCCTGGCTCCGGGTTACCTGATGGCCCTGATGGCGGGCAGTGCCGAGTTCTTCGGCGGCCTGGCGCTGATCGTCGGGTTGCTTGTGCGCCCCGCAGCGGCGGTGTTGGCGGTCACCATGCTGGTGGCGATTTTTACCGTGCACCTGAGCAATGGCTTCTTTATGAGCAACAACGGTTACGAGTTTGCCCTGGCCCTGCTGGCGATCAGCCTGGCCGTGATAATCGAAGGCGCAGGCAAGCTGTCTCTGGACAAGCGCATCGCCGGTTAACCAGCTCCGCATCTGCAGCAATGCCGCTCACCCAAGCCGGGTGAGCGGCATTTTTTTTGGGTCATATACCTCCTTTGCGTGTTGCATGGGGCGCTTGGGGGCATGTGACACTGCTTGCAGAGGCCGCTATGGGGGGGCACCGTGTGTTCAGCAAGGGTCTGCAGCTCGTCCTGGTGCGCACGGCGCACCCTACGAAATCAGGCACCTTCACACTTAAGCGCTGATGCCCGAATGCCCGAATGCAGCACAGTACGGCGGTCGCGGAGCTGTGCACTGACTGGGCTTCAAGGCGCGCTGACGGTGCTTCTGGAGGCTGCCAGTTGTTCGGCGGCATCCAGGCGCAGGCGTTCACGCTCATCGAAGTTGTCTGCGGCCAGTTGGGCAATTGCCGCGCTGCGGTCACTGGCGCTCAGGCCCTGGTTGGCCAGAAGGGCGGCTTTGGCCTGACGGTACTGCTCGATCCGCTGACTCCAGCCGAGGCGCTGCTGGTCGAGGGCCTCGAGGCGCTCGGTGGCCTCAGCCCCAACCAGCTGCTGGCGTAACCGGCGGATCTGTGCGGGGCTGGCCCCGGCGGCCCGCAGCTGGACGGTTTGTTGGCGCAATTGATTCTGCAGCTGCGGCAAGACGCTGTCCTGCATCTCGGCCGGCAGGCTATTGCGCAACTGGTCGACCGCGGCGGCCTTGCCGGCATCGTCGAGGCGGCTGTCGTGGACGATCGCCAGGCGCTCCAGGCTGAACTGGTTGTAGGCTTCCTCGCGGGCAAAGAAGGCCTGGTGGGTCTGGCTGTCGAAGATCCGCGCGCGTAAGGCCTGCACCTCCGCCTCGCGCTGGCGCAGGGCCGACAGGTCGGCCATCTGCGGCAGGTCGCGTTCCAGCAGAACCAGTTGGCGTTTGTAGTCGAGGTACTGCTCGAGCAGCAGCAGGGCCTGGTCGCGGGCGGGTGCCGGCAGCTGGCTGGCAATATAGGCCTGCAGGCGTTCGACGCTGCTGCGTAGCGGCTCTTCGCCAACGGCGGCGAGAAAGTAGTCGAATATTCGCCGGATATCCTCGCTGATCACCAAGTTGCCATTGCTGTCGAGGCGAAACACCCCGTCGACCTGGGTGCCGGCGAAGGACGCTGGTAGCGCCGGAACCCGTTCGGGCAGGGCGTTCGGCTGGGCGTTGGCAGCAGGTATGGGGTGTTGCGCCGCTACCTGCGCGGGCGTCGCCGGGTTGACCGTCGGAGGTGGGGCGGCCAACCGCTCCCGGGGTTGCAGGTAGAGCAGCAGGGCGAGGCTAACGGCGAATAGCGCTAGCGCCAGCAGCAGAAGTTTCTTCACGGGGTTCTTGGCTCCAGGGGCGGGGCTGGAAAGGGGGCGCAGGGCCCCCGGTGCAGAGGTTACAGACCGTCGTTCTTCAGGCGATTGGCATGTTGGCGGTAGACCGTGACCGGGTCGGTCTCGAACAGGCTGGTGAGGCCGAAGGTCTGGTTGACCTCGTCGAGGTGGTTCATCCGGTAGTTGTCGCGGATCACCTTGCCCATATGCGAACTGCAGCGGCCTACCAGGCCGTCATTTTCTTCGCCATTGAAGGTCAGGGCGCTGGCCCCGAGCATCAGGTCGCTGGGGTCGAGGATATTGGTCACCGGGCTGGTGCCGCTCCAGGAGTAGTAGCGCACGCCGCCTACCTTGTAGCTCCCTTCGCCGCAGGCCGTGGTCGGGATACCTTGGGGGAACTTGGCATTGAACACCGCCGCGCCCTCGCTGTTCAGCGATTCCAGGGAGCCCAGGGCATTCTGTGGCGAAGTGCTGGAGCTGCCGGAGAGGAAGTTGATCAGCGCGCCGAGGCCGTTGACGATGCCGGCCAGCAGGGTTTCGCCAGCGGAGCCCGGGGGCACCTGGCGGATAAAGTCGGCGGTGACCGAGCCCTTATGCGGGGCACCGACGCTGGTCGCCGAAGCCACCAGCTCGGGGCTGACCGCCGCGACATAGCGAATGGTCGGGCCGCCATGGCTGTGGCCGATCAGGTTGACCTTGGCCTTGCCACTGATGGCGACGATCTCCTCGACCTGCTCCAGCAGCTGTTCGCCGCGGGCTTCCGAGGTGTCCAGCTGGCTGACTTCGGTGATATAGACACTGGCACCGTCGCGGCGTAGGGCCGAGGGAATGCCATACCAGTAGTCGACGCCGAGAATGCTGTCGAAACCGAGCATGCCGTGGGCCAGCACGACCGGATATTTGGTCTGGGTGTAGCCGGAGGAACCGAACCAGAAGGCATGAGTCTGCCCGGAGGCCAGCAGGCCGGCTCCGAGGCAAAGGGCGAGCAGGGTCTTATTGTTGTTCATGGGTGCTCTCGCAAGGGGGTTGGGTCAGGCGATAAAAGGCATTCCTTGCAGCCATCACGCCCATCCGGTGGCGAGTACTGCGGCGCAAGCGATAGCGCAGGAACCATGCCAGTTTCCGCTGCTCGCCTGGGCGGCCCTCTGCCATGCGCTTTTGCAGGGGCTGGCGGGAAACTTGGCGACGCTGTGCGTTGCGCCGCCTGTTACGTGGCGACACCGCCGTTGCGGTCGTTTCGCCCCAACGGCCAGTGCTGCAGGCAGCGATAATGGCGGCCGCCAGCCACGGCTTCGGAGGCAAACAGGGAAAAATGGTCGACCGGCCAATCGAAGGATGGGGTGACGTCGACGGGGAGTTCGGGGCAGCGCCGCATCAGGCTCAGGTGGGCGCGGAAGGGTCTGTCCTGCAGGTTGAAGCCGGCTTCGCGTAGCCCAGTCTGCAGGTTGCCGGCCAGCTCCAGCAGGCCATCTGGCGGCTGGCTGGGGGCCAGGTAAAGCAGGCCATTGGCAAAGCGCCCGAGCCGATCCAGGCGCAGCTCGAAGGCCGCTGTGTTCAGGTTCGCGGCAAGCGCTTGGGCGGCCACCACGCACGGCAACGGCACCTGGCCGAGAAACGCCAGGGTCAGGTGCAGCTTGCTCGCGGCGACGGCCCTGCCAGGGAGCTGCAGGCCGGCGCGCCAGGCGGCAATGGCTGCTGCCTGTTGCGGTGGGCAGTCCAGGGCGAAGAACAGGCGCAGGCTCTCGTGCGGCATCGGTAGGCTCGGCTGTATGGGGCGATCTTGACAGTATTGCGCAGCAACGCGGCTTGCGCTGAAACGGCAAGAGCCCCTAAGATGCCGACCCATGCGCCGATTTAAACAGCTACTTGCGGGGCGCCGGGTTACTTGCTGCACGCGAGGCCCTGAGAAGCACTCCATGGAGGCTTCGAAATACCGCTAAAGCGCTGGTTCGGTGTCGCCTCTCACCGCTGCCCAGCGGGATTAATGAGGCGGAGACACACGGCAATGCACAGTCCCCAACCGCTGATACGCCTGGCCCCGATCACCTCAGGGCCGCTGCAGCGCAATCCGAAGATTCTACTTGGCGGCAGCCATCAGCCCACCTTGCTGCGCTACCTCGATGGCTGGCCCAGGCGCTGGGGTGGACCTCGCACCTTTCTGATCCACTTCGTACATGACGGTGAATCGCTGGCACGTTTTGCCCGTGACAGTTTCGACCTGGCCGTGCTGCAGGCCCCCAGCGCCGAGCAGTTGGAGGAGAGCGTGCGGCAGCTGACCCGGGTGGCCAGGCAGGGGCTGATTACCCGGCGTTAGCAGGCCGTTGAAAAACTACCTACGTTGCCCCTGTTCTTGAAAAGACAGGGGCGTTAAAGACAGGCTCGCCTACATTTTTCAACGGCCTGCAGTTCAGGGATAGTCGATGGCCACGATATACCAGGTCTTCTCGCCGGTTGGGGTCTGCACCCGCACTTCGGCGTCCAGCGGCTTGCCGACCAGGGCGCGGGCCAGGGGCGAGTCGATGCTGATCAGGTTGAGCTTCAGGTCCAGTTCGTCCGGGCCGACGATGCGGTAGCGCGACTCAACGCCGTCCTCGTCCTCCAGGGTGACCCAGGCGCTGAAGTAGACCTTGTCGGGGTCGCTGGGGCGGGCGCTGACCACCTTGAGACTTTCCAGGCGCTTGGTCAGAAAGCGCACGCGGCTGTCGATCTCGCGCAGCATCTTCTTGCCATAGGTGTACTCGGCGTTCTCCGAGCGGTCGCCCTGGGCGGCCGCTTCGCTGACCGACTGGGTGACCTGCGGCCGGCGCACGTGCCAGAGTTCATGCAGCTCGGCGCGCAGACGCGCCTCGCCCTCGGGGGTGATCAAAGGCGTGCCGGCGGTGCGGGGTGGACGGTAGCGACTCATAAGAACCTATTCAACGTCTGCTGCGCGTCGGCCCTGCTGCGTTAAAAACAGGCTCTCAGACGGCTGAAAAAATGATGGGCGAGTCTATCAGCCCTCGCGCAGCACCGTCAGCGGGCTGATATTCAAGGCGCGGCGAGTGCCGAGCACCCCGGCCGTGCCCACCAGCAGGGCCCCGATCAGCGGCAGCAGTAGCAGCCATGGATGCGGTTGCCAGACCAGGTCGAAGGCATAGCGGTAGAGCAGAAAGCTGATCAGCTCGCAGCCGAACGCCGCCAGCAGGCCGCTGGACGCGCCGAGCAGGCCGAACTCGGCGCGCCTGGCCTTGATCAGCAGCCGGCGTTCGGCCCCCAGGGCGCGTAGCAGCGCCCCTTGGCGGATACGTTCATCCAGGGTGGCCTGCAAGCCGGCGAACAGCACGGCCAGGCCGGCGGCGAGGACGAACAGCAGGACGAACTCGATGGCCAGGGTGACCTGGGCGAGGATGCTGCGCAGTTGGGCCAGCAGGGCTTCGACCTGCAGCAGGGTCACCGCCGGAAAGGCGCGGGACAGCTCGACCAGTTGGCGCTCGAACTGTGGCGGCAGGTAGAAGCTGGTCAGGTAGGTGACCGGCAGATCCTGCAGGGTGCCGGGCTGGAAAATCATATAGAAGTTGGGCTGGAAGTTGTTCCAGTCGACCTCGCGCAGGCTGCTGACCCGGGCTTCGCGTTCGAGGCCGCCGATACTGAAGCGCAAACGGTCGCCGAGCTTGAGTCTGAGGCTTTCGGCCAATTTTGACTCCACCGAAACCCCGGGCAGTTCGCTGGCGTTGTCGCCGTCCCACCAGGTGCCGGCGACCAGCTGGTTGTCCGCCGGCAAATCGGCCGCCCAGGTCAGGCTGAGGTCGCGGCGAATGGCGCGTTCGCCCTGGGATTCCTTGCTGACGATCTGCCGTACCGGCTCGTCGTTGATCATGATCAGCCGCCCCGGTACCACCGGGAACAGCGGTGCCGGATGGGGCGAAAGCTTGCTCAGGCGGGCGGCGAAGGCTTCCTGGTCGGCCGGCAGGATATTCAGGGCGAAGTGGTTGGGGGCTTGCGCCGGGAGCTGGTCCTGCCAGGTGTCGAGGAGTTCGCCGCGCAGCAGGGCGATCAGGGCCATGGCCAGGATGATCAGGCCGAAGGCCAGGGATTGCCCGGCCGCGGCCAGAGGGTGGCGCAGCAGCTGGCCCAGACCCAGTCGCCAGGGCAGGGCGGCACTGGCCAATAGCCGACGCAGGCTTTGCAAACCGAGCAGCAGCAGGCCGCCGAGCAGCAGCGCGGTGATCAGGCCGCCGCCGAGCAGGGCCAGGGTCAACTGCAGGTCCAGGCTCAAGCGCCACATGATCAGGCCCAGGGCCAGGAGAGCGGCTCCGTAGACGAGCCAGGAACTGGCCGGCACCGGCAGCAGGTCGCGACGCAGCACCCGCAGTGGCGGTACCCGGCCCAGGGCGGCCAGTGGCGGCAGGGCGAAACCGGCCAGCGCCACCAGACCGGTGGCCATGCCGGCGACGGCGGGCCAGAGGCCGCCGGGAGGAATCTGAGCCGGCAGCAGGTCGTGCAGCAGGCTGAACAACGCCTGTTGCGCCAGCCAGCCGAGCAGGGCTCCGGCCAGGCTGGCGCTGATGCCGAGCAGCGCCAGTTGCAGGCTGAACAGGCCCAGGGCCTGATTGCGCGACAGACCCAGGCAGCGCAACAGGGCGCTGGCATCGAAACGACGGGCGGCAAAACGCGCCGCCGACAGCGCCACGGCCACCCCGGCCAGGAGCACGGCGGCCAGGCTGGCCAGGTTCAGGTAGCGTTCGGCGCGGCCCAGGGCGTTGCCCACCTGGCGATTGCCGTCTTTGGCATCCTCCAGGCGCTGGTTGGCTTCCAGTGTCGGGTTGATGGCCTGGCGGTAGTCGGCCAGTGCCTCAGTCGTACCGCGCCAGAGTTCCTGGTAGCGCACTCGGCTGCCAGGCTGCACCACGGCGGTGGCGGCCAGGTCGTCGAGGTGCATCAATAGATGGGGGGTAAGGCTGTAGAAATCGCCGGCCTCGTCGGGGAGAAAGGTCAGCACCCGGGTCAGGCGCAGGGTTTTGCTGCCGACGTCGATCTCGTCGCCGGGCTGCAGGTCGAGGGCGACAAACAGCCGCGCCTCGGCCCAGGCTTCGCCCGGTTGTGGGCCGGGACCTGACTGTTCCGCTTGGTACAGGGCGGCGGCGCTCTTCAGCTCGCCGCGTAGGGGGTAGGCGCTATCGGCGGCCTTGACGCTGGCCAGTTGGATGCCGGCGTCGCTGGCCACCACGCTGGAAAACTCGACCAGCCGAGCATGCTCGAGCCCCAGTTGCTTGCCTGTGTCGATCTGCTGCTGGAGCGCTGGCGAGCTGCCGGTCAGGCGCAGATCGGCGGCGAGGAATTCGGTGGCGCGCAGCAGCATGCCGTCGTTCAGGCGGGCGCTGAAGTAGCCGATGGCGGTGCTCGCCGCCACGGCGACCAGCAGGGCGAAGAACAGCACGCGCAACTCGCCGGCGCGGGCATCGCGCAGCAATTGACGGCTGGCCAGGGCCAGCAGGCGGGTAAAGGGTAGCTGCTTCATCAGGGTTCCACGTGGTCGACCAGATGGCCGCCTTCCAGGCGAATCAGACGCCGGCAGCGGTGTGCCAGGCGTTCGTCATGGGTGACCAGAACCAGGGTCGCGCCGCGCTCCTTGTTCAGTTCGAAGAGCAGGTCGCTGATCCGCTCGCCGGTATGGCTGTCGAGGTTGCCGGTGGGCTCGTCGGCAAACAGCACCGCCGGTTCGGCGGCAAAGGCCCGGGCGATGGCCACGCGCTGCTGTTCGCCGCCGGAGAGCTGGCGGGGGTAGTGGGTCAGGCGCTGACCCAGACCGACCCGGTCGAGCAGGGCGCGGGCACGCTGGCGGGCATCGGCCTGGCCTTCCAGCTCCAGCGGCAGCATGACGTTTTCCAGGGCATTGAGGCTGTCGAGCAACTGGAAGGACTGAAAAACGAAGCCCACATGCTCGGCCCGTACCCGGGCGCGTTGATCCTCGTCGAGCTGGCCCAGGTCGTGTCCGGCCAGCTGCACGCTGCCCTGGCTCGGCAGGTCGAGGCCGGCGAGCAGGCCCAGTAGGGTCGATTTGCCGGAGCCGGAGCTGCCGACAATCGCCAGGCTGTCGCCCGAATCCAGGGTCAGCGAGAGGTCGTGGAGTATGGTTAACTCGCCTTCCGTGCTGGCAACCACTTTGCTAAGGTTTCGCGCGGTGAGAATA
>JBFJZW010000197.1:0-9078 GCA_041621875.1 Pseudomonas sp.
CGCACCAACCGCATGCCGCTCGGCAGCGCCGCGCTGGCCGGCACCACCTACCCGATCGAGCGCGAAGTCACCGCCCAGTTACTCGGCTTCGACGCCATCGGCGGCAACTCGCTGGACGGCGTGTCGGATCGCGACTTCGCCATCGAATTCTGCGCCGCCGCTTCCATCGCCATGATGCACCTGTCGCGCTTCTCCGAAGAGCTGGTGCTGTGGACCAGCGCGCAGTTCCAGTTTATCGACCTGCCCGACCGTTTCTGCACCGGCAGCTCGATCATGCCGCAGAAGAAGAACCCCGACGTCCCCGAGCTGGTGCGCGGCAAGACCGGCCGGGTATTCGGTGCCCTGACCGGCCTGCTGACCCTGATGAAGGGCCAGCCGCTGGCCTACAACAAGGACAACCAGGAAGACAAGGAACCGCTGTTCGACGCCGCCGACACCCTGCGCGACAGCCTGCGCGCCTTCGCCGACATGATCCCGGCGATCAAGCCCAAGCACGCGATCATGCGCGAAGCGGCGCTGCGCGGCTTCTCCACCGCCACGGACCTGGCCGACTATCTGGTGCGCAAGGGCCTGCCGTTCCGCGACTGCCACGAAATCGTCGGCCATGCGGTGAAATACGGCGTCGACAACCGCAAGGACCTGGCCGAGATGAGCCTGGACGAACTGCGCCAGTTCAGCGACCAGATCGAGCAGGACGTGTTTGCCGTGCTGACCCTGGAAGGCTCGGTGAATGCCCGCGATCACATCGGCGGTACCGCGCCGAACCAGGTACGCGCCGCGGTGCAGCGCGGTCGCAAACTGCTGGCCAGCCGCTAGCCCACTGCGTAGAACGGAGCCGGTCCATGCAACCGGCCCCATTCCCCGCCTCAACCAAGAGTTGCCATGCCCGCCATCGTGCTTCTGTTCTGCCTGCTGTTGCTCAGCGGCGCGATCCAGGCCGCCAGCAACTGCTCGCACGCCTACCGTGTGGGCATCTCGCAGATCGGCTACAGCTACTACCTGCTAGATGACGGCACACCGGCCGGTTCGGCCTTCGACTTCTACAAGGAGCTCGGCCAACGCAGCGGCTGTACCTTCCAGCTCTGGCCGCTGCCGCGCATGCGCGCCTGGCATGAGGCCGACCTGCAGCATCTGGATATCATCTCGCCGACCATCCGCACCGCCGAGCGCGATCAGCAGGGCGTGTTCGTCGAGTACTTCAAGAACCGCAACGATATCCTGATCGACCGCAGGTACGCCGTGGGGATCGACTCGCTGGCCCAGTTGCTGGCCGACCCGAGCATCAAGATCGGCCTGATCCGCGGCCACTCCAACGGCCCCTATTTCGACCAGCGCCTGGCCCCGCTCTATGCCCAGCAGCGCATCCAGCTGTCGCCCACCCCCAACAACCTGTTCCTCAAGCTGCAGGCCGGGCGTATTCAGGCCACGGTGATGACTGCCGGGGTCTATCAGAAGGAACTGGATGAACTGGCCCTGGGCGAGCAGCTGCGAATTATCCAGGTACCGGAATCGGACGCCTTCGGCGTCGGTCTCTACCTCTCACGGCGCACCCTGGACCAGGCCAGCATCGACTGGCTGCGCCAGCATGTGCAGGCCATGGTTGCCGACGGCACCCTGCGCAGGCTGCTCAGCAAGCAACACGGCAAAGCCCTGACCGAGCACTTCTATGAACAGGCCCCCTAATCTGGAGAACCCCGTGCACGAAGATGACGACAGCGAAGAACGCTTCGCCGAAGCGACCCTGATCCAGGCCGTGGAAAATCAGCTGGAGGCCGGTGAGCCGGCCTTTGTCCAGGCGGTGCTGAACAAGCTGCTGCTGGTGGGCTATGAGCGCGAGGAAATCCTCCAGCTGATGGCCCTGGTCCTGGCCGACGAGATCGACGCCATGCTGCGCGACGACCGCGCCTTCGACGCCGCCCGCTACGAGCAGGGTCTGCGCGCGCTGCCGGAACTGCCCGGCCAGGATTAGAAAAATCCTCTGACGCGGTTTTTAACGTCGCGAAACGACGACCAGCAGGGTGACGGCCATGGATGGCCCGCCAGAAAAATTTTTAACCCGCGCCATGCGACTTCTGGCAGCATCGAGTGGCGGCAGATTAGGCCGGGCTTCACTACACTGCCTGGACTGGGTGCAGCAGCTTCACCGAATGCCGCACACCGCTTCCGCCGTCGGCCACCGGGCCACGGCTCACCAAAACAAGAAGCAGGAGTACTTATGGCCTTTACCCCCGAGTTGCTTGCCGAACTGGAAATTCTCGCGCTGTTCAATCTGGGCAACACCCAGGAGGGCATCAAGGTTCACCACACGGCCACCCCCGCTGCCATCGCCGCGGCCAAACGTCTGCACGATAAAGGCCTGATCAGCCAGGCCGACGGCGGTTACCTGACCAGCCTGGGCCTGGATGCCGCCGAGCACACCCAGGTCCTGCTGACCATCCTCAACGTACCGGAAGTGGTCTGACCCATCACCGCCTGCGCCGCCCCGCAACGCCTGGAGCGGGTTTCGACGCAGGCCGCCTCACCCACCAGCGGCCTCATCCCCTTGGCCTACCGTCCCGCAGAGCCCGAGCATGAGCCGCACCCAGGAAATTCGCCCGGATATTGACGAAGGCATCGATCGCAAGGTCCTCAGCCAACTGCGCGCGCGCTTCCTCAAACTCAACCAGGGCCGATTGCAGCGCGCCATGCAGGCCCTGTCGACGCGCCAGCAGCTGGTGCTCAAGCTGCTGCCGCTGCTGTTTCACGTCAACCACCCGCTGCTGCCCGGCTATGTCTCCGGGCTGACGCCGGCCGGCCTCAGCGGTTTCGAGCCGAGCGACGAACTACTCGGCGAGGTCCAGCGCCTGACCCGTTCCTTCGCCTACAAGCCCTACCGCGGCAAGCAGACGCTGCCGATCCACGGCCTGTTTCTGATGGGCAGCCTGGGTACCGTGGCCCAGGCCGAGAACAGCGACATGGACCTGTGGCTGTGCCATGCCAACGATCTCAGCCCCCTGCAGCTCGACGAGTTGCACAAGAAGTGCGCCCTGCTCGAAGCCTGGGCCGCGAGCCAGGGGGCCGAGGCGCATTTCTTCCTGATTGACCCGGTGCGCTTCACCCAGGGCGACCGCGCCGCCAAGCTGACCTCGGACGACTGCGGCACCACCCAGCATTACCTGCTGCTCGACGAGTTCTACCGCACCGCGATCTGGCTCGGCGGGCGCACCCCGCTGTGGTGGCTGGTGCCGGTCTACGAGGAGGCGCGTTACCAGCACTACATCGACACCCTGCTCTCGAAGCGTTTTATCCGCGCCGAGGAGGTGCTCGACCTCGGCCACCTGGCGCGCATCCCCGCCGATGAATTTATCGGTGCCGGCATGTGGCAACTGTTCAAGGGCATCGAATCGCCCTACAAGTCGGTGCTCAAGCTGCTGCTCACCGAGGTCTATGCCAGCGAGCACCCGCAGGTCCAGTGCCTGTCGCTGCGCTTCAAGCAGGCGGTGTTCGCCAACCAGCTGGACCTCGACGAACTCGACCCCTATATCGTGGTGTACCGGTGCCTGGAGGAATACCTCAAGGCCCGCGGCGAGCACGAACGCCTGGAGCTGATCCGCCGCTGCCTGTACCTGAAAGTGGACAAGAAACTCAGCCGCCCGCCGCGCACCCCGCGCAAGAGCTGGCAGCGCCAGCTGCTCGAGCGCCTGACCCGCGACTGGAACTGGGACGGCCGCCAACTGGCCCTGCTCGACAGCCGCAGCCAGTGGAAGGTGCGTCAGGTCGGTACCGAGCGACGCATGCTGGTCAACGAACTGACCTACAGCTATCGCTTTCTCTCCGCCTTCGCCCGCAGCGAGCAGGCCGGCAGCTCGCTCAACAGCCGCGACCTCGGGGTACTCGGTCGCCGCCTCTATGCGGCCTTCGAACGCAAGGCCGGCAAGGTCGAATTCATCAACCCCGGGATCGCCCCGGACCTGGCCGAAGACACCCTGACCCTGGCCCAGAGCCCCAGCCCGGACGTGCCCAACGAAAGCCAGTGGGCCCTCTATAACGGCAGCGTAAACGCCCAGGAGCTGGAGAACTTCTCGCCGCTCAAACGCACCCGCGAACTGATCGAACTGCTGGCCTGGTGTCAGCGCAACGGCGTGATCGACAGCAGTACACGGCTGTCGCTGCACCCGGGCAGCAGCGACCTGAACGAGTTCGAGCTGTCCAACCTGCTGGCCAGCCTGCAGCAGGTGGTACCCCTGCCGCTGCCGGCAGTCGACGAAAGCGCCCTGCTCAGCGCCAGCGTGCCCAGTGAAGTGCTGCTGCTGGTGAACGTCGGCATCGACCCGCTCAAGCACTTCAGCCAGTTGAATGTGCATATGACCAGCGAGCGCACCGACGCCCTGGGCTATTCCGGGGTCCGCGAGAACCTGATCCTGACCATCGATCAGGTCAGCCTGAACAGCTGGAACGAACTGCTGGTCAACCGCTACGACGGTCCCCACGCGCTGCTCGACTGCCTGCGCGACTTTCTCAACAGCCTGCCGGCCGGGGGAAAACCACCGAACCTGCGGGTGCGCTGCTTCTGCCGCAATCGCGCCAACACCATCGCCGAGCGGGTCGAGGAACTGTTCCGCGATGCCCTGGGCAACTTCGGCAGCGCGCAACGCAAGCGCTACCTGCTGCAGATCAAGCAGCACTATCACCTGCTCGAATTGACCCCGGGCCAGGTACGCCACACCGCCCTGAGAGACCGGCCCGCGCTGATCGAGCACCTGGGCAGCGAACAACCGCACTACAGCGAACTGCACCTCGATCGCAGCGCCCTGGAAGGCGACGACCTGGCCCTGATCCTGCCGTTCGGCCGGCCGAACTGTATCCAGGTGTTCTACCGGATCCACGAAACCAGCGGCCTGGCCGAACTCAGCGTGCTCGACGAACACAATGGGCTGTGGTGCCAGCAGATGCCCTTCCGTGACGAACAGAGCCTGCTGACGCCCCTGCAACGCTTTCTGCAATCGGTGCTGTACCGGCGCAATGCCCTGCTACCGCTGGACAATCTGCAGGACGCTGCACACCTGGATATCCTCTACTACCGGGTCGAGCCGGATGCACCGCACCGCGCCCAGCGCCTGGAGCGCCGCCCCGCGCCGCAGACACCGATCAGCCACCCCTTCTATGACGTGCAGGCGATTGTCGAACCGGCCGACGGCAAGAACTCCTCCGGCGCGACTCTTAACCTCGTGCAGCGGCGACCCGCAGAGACGGCAGGCCACACGCGTTCCCACGTCACCCTGTACTGCAACCACCGCGAGTTTTCCGAACTGGAGTACGCCGGCGACCTGTTCGCCGCCGTGGCCCAGCACATTCTCTCCCAGCGTTCGGGCGGGGCCCGCTACCCCTGCTATATCACCGACCTGGATCTCTCCGCGGTGCTGGCCGAAGGGCATATGCAGACGGTGCATTACCTGCGCTACAAGACGCGCCTGGAAGAGGCGCTGAACAACGCCCTGCAGAAAGCCTGAGCCCGGTGCGGCAAGCCGCTAGCGCATCGGTGCCTGTGGGTTTTGCAGCGCGTACAGGTAGCAGTCCGCCAGGCTGTGATTGACCGCTACATCGGCATAGCTGGCGGTGAAGGTCACGGCCTGCCCCAGGTGCTGATAGAGCAAGCCATCCACCGCGCCGGGCGGTACTTGCGGCACCAGATCGCTGTCGTTGACCAGGCGGAAGGTCGGCACCTTCAAGGCGTTGTAGTAGGCGGCAAAATCCGCCGCGGCCAGACGCGGACTGGCGAAGTTGTAATGCTCCAGCGGCAGGTCCGGCCAGCTTTCGCGCAGATCCAGCACCGCCAGGCTCGACAGGCTGCAGCCCAGACTGTGGCCACAGACCCAGAGACGCTCATTGGGCTGCAGGGCATCCACCTCGTGCAGGGCCAGGTCGCGCAGCGAAGCGTAGAGCTTGAGAAAACCAGCATGCACCTGGCCTACCCCTGGCTGCCAGGGGTAGGCACGCTGCTCGGCAGCCAGATCGTCCAGCCAGTCCTGCGCACTATCGGTGCCGCGGAATACCAGGTACAGCGCCCCCTCCGGATCGCGCGCGGCGAAGCCGAAGGGTTCCGACTCGTTGAGAAAGTGCAGCTCGCTGAGAATGCTCCAGATCGGCGCGGAAAAGCGCCAGCCGGGCAGCGCCGGCGCTTGCCAGACAAACTCCCGGGGCCGCCGCGGGCGGTCCTGGGCTTGCCATTGGTCGTACTGCGCGTAAGCCGCGGCGACCAGCTGGGCGCATTGCAGCGCCCGGGTCAGGGCGAAGCCCTGGGGAAAATACAGGGGCAGACTGGACATGGGGCCTCCTTGCCGGGTGGTGCACCTCATGCAGCCTAGCCCAAACGCACCCGCCGGCTAGCCGGACGGTTCAACGGTTGTATTCGCCCGCGGCCTCCGGCTGATACTCAACCGCCAGCAGGGTCAGCTTGAGCACCTTGCCGCTGGGGGCGGTCCAGTCGATATGCTGGCCCACGGACAAGCCCAGCAGGGCGCTGCCAACCGGCGCGAGGATCGAGACCGTGCCTTCACCGCCAGTGTCCTGCGGGTAGACCAACTTCAGGTGATAGTCCTTGCCGCTGCTTTCCTCGCGGCAATGCACCCGCGAATTCATGGTCACCACCCCCGCCGGCACCTCGTCGTGACCGACCACTTCGGCGCGGTCCAACTCGGCCTGCAAGGCCACGGCACCAGGGCCAAAGTCGTCCAGACTGTCGAGCAGATGCTCCAGACGCTGCAAATCCAGACGGGTAATGGTGATCGAGGGTGCGCTGGTCATGGTGCGGGTAAATCTCCTTGGTCAAACCGCCGGGCAGCACCGTGCGGACACGCTGCCGAAATCCAGGCGGCCTTTGCCGATTGCGGAAAAAGCAAAACCCCATCACGGGGATGGGGTTTTGCAAGGGTGGTCCCGACCGTATCACAGCCACTTAAATAAACAAGACCGCCTGGTCAGGGGACGCCCGGGCGCTGCTGCAAGCGTGCCTCGGCAGCGGCACAGATGGCACGTCGGCGCGCGGTGTCGGCCTGGCCCCATTCGAGAATCTCCGCCAGCGTGCGGCCGCAGCCCAGGCAGATATCCCGCGCGTCCAGGCAGCACTGCCGGCGGCAGGGCGAGGCGACCGGCGGGCTTGCACCGGGACTGTCAGAGCTCTTCGAACTCAAGGTCGGCACCGGATTGCTCCAGGGTGATGCGTGCCAGCATCTCGCCCAGCTGCTCGTCGCTGCTGTCGCAGATCCAGCGCTCGCTGGCCGGGTCGTAATCGAAATGGAAACCGCCGGAGCGCGCCGCCAGCCACAGTTGGCGCAACGGCTCCTGGCGGCTGAAGATCAGCTGGGTACCGTTCTCGAAGCGTACAGTCAGCACGCCGGCGGAGTTTTCCAGATCCAGATCCAGGTCGCTTTCATCGAAAATATCTTCCACCGCCTGCTGGGTGGCATCGACCAGATCGTGGAAGCGGGCTTCGGTCAAACTCATTGCGACTTACCTCAGAAAATTCAGCGACTGCACGGAATAGGCGTTATCAACGCGCCAGCCGCCAGGATCAGGCGGAGCCCACAAGGCAGGCGCAAGCGGCAAAGTGTACATGAGCATTGCCCCGATCAGGCCACCGCGCAAGACGCTGCACGGCATCCGCCAACGCACTCGCTTTTATCACGGCAGCTGGCGGCGGTACTCGCCGGGGCTTTGCCCGGTCCAGCGGCGGAAGGCTCGGGCCAGGGAGCCCGGCTCGCTGAAACCGACCAGAAAGGCGATTTCCGCCAGCTCAAGCGCCGGGTCGCGCAGGTAGTGCAACACCAGCTGCTGACGCGTCTCGTCGACCAGCCGATTGAAGGACAGGCCGGCCTCGCGCAAACGCCGCTGCAGGGTGCGCGGGCTAAGGGCCAGGCGCGCGGCGATCAGGCCCAGGTCGGCACCGGCCTCGGGCAACTGCCGGGCCAGCTCCAGGCGCGCGCGGTCGAGCACGCTATGGCCCTGCTGGATTTCGCCGAGCAGACGCTCGGCGTAGGCATCGAGCATCAGCCGCACCTGAGCGTCGGCCTGGCCGAGCGGCGTGCTCAGCAAGCGCTTGGGAAAGACCAGGGCGTTGTCGGCCTGCCCGAACAGCACCGGACAACGAAAGATGCGCCGATGCTCGCCGGTATCGGCCGGTGCCGGGTGCTGGAAGCGCACTTCGCTGGGTGGGATATCCAGGCCGCTGATCCAGCGGCCGAAGGTCACCCAGGCCGCCAGGGTTTCTTCGCTGAGCTGACGCTGCTGTTGCGCCAGCAAGGGCTGCCAGCTGTGCGCCACCTGGGGTTCGCGGCCTTCCCGGGGCGGCTCGTCGGTCAGCTCGACCCGGCCCAGATTGCCCACCAGGGCGGCATAGCGGGCCTGGCGATGGAGGGCATCGGCCAGGGTCGCGCAGCTCATGACCAGATAGCCGAGCACCCCGTAATAACCGGGCCGCACCGCCTCGCCCAGGTGCAGGCCGAGGCAGTCGTCGCCGCTCAGCCGCACCCCCAGGCCGAGCAGCTCCAGGTAGGTACTGGCGGCGATACGCTGATCGCGCTGGGCGAGCAGCTGCGGACTCAGTTGCGCCCGTTCGAACAGGGCGGCGCTGGCCACGCCATGGCGCTCCAGGTAGTCGAGCAGCCCCTGCAGGTAGGCCACTGAAACCGAGCTAGCAAGCGCTACGGGGTTGTCCATGCAGACTCCTGATCACTGGCCATGGGCGCAAAGCTATCCGCCAAGATACAAGCAAAGCCCCGCCAGACGGGAATCCTGGCGCATAGGCAAGGGTCCGGGGGGTCGGTATACTCCTGCGCAATCATGCTTTATTACAAGGATTCCACCATGAAGCGGTTGTTTACTGCCCTTATTGCCTTGGTCGCCGTCACCACGCTGCTCGCCGGCTGCGGTCAGAAAGGCCCGCTGTTCCTCCCGGAAGAAAGCCAGCCCGCCCCTGCGCAGACCGAATAAGGACAGCACCATGAACGCCTTCAACTACCGCGACGGCGCGCTGTTCGCGGAAGGCGTGGCCTTGTCCGCCATCGCCCAACGCTTCGGTACGCCGACCTACGTCTACTCCCG
>JBFJZW010000198.1:0-8838 GCA_041621875.1 Pseudomonas sp.
CGCCGGCGGGAAGGCCGCCGTGATGAACAGGTCGGAGCCCTTGCGCTCGACCATGCGGCGCAGGAGTTCCTGCATGAGCTTGATTGCCTGGTCCCGGTCCATCGTGTCCTCCGCGGCGCGATCGTCAGAGCGCGTCCTTGTTCTGCGCCTTGAAGCGCGCTTCTTCCTTGGAGACCAGCCCCTTGTGCACCATCTCCTGCAGGCACTGGTCCAGCGTCTGCATGCCCTGCGCCTGGCCGGTCTGGATCGACGAGTACATCTGGGCGATCTTGTTCTCGCGGATCAGGTTCCGGATCGCGGGCGTCGCGATCATGATCTCGTGCGCCGCGACGCGGCCACCGCCGAGGCGCTTGAGCAGGGTCTGCGAGATCACCGCGCGCAGCGACTCGGACAGCATCGAGCGCACCATCTCCTTCTCGGCGGCCGGGAACACGTCCACGACGCGGTCCACGGTCTTGGCGGCCGAGCTGGTGTGCAGCGTGCCGAACACGAGGTGGCCGGTCTCGGCCGCGGTCAGCGCCAGGCGGATGGTCTCCAGGTCGCGCATCTCGCCCACCAGGATGATGTCCGGGTCTTCCCGCAGGGCCGAGCGCAGGGCTTCGGAGAAGCCCAGGGTGTCGCGGTGCACTTCGCGCTGGTTGATCAGGCACTTCTTCGACTCGTGGACGAATTCGATCGGGTCTTCCACGGTAAGAATGTGGTGGTACTTGTTGCTGTTGATGTAGTCCAGCATCGCCGCCAGGGTGGTCGACTTGCCCGAACCGGTTGGCCCGGTCACCAGCACCAGACCACGGGGCACATCGGAAATCTTGCGGAAGATCTCGCCCATGCCAAGGTCTTCCATGCTCAGCACTTTCGACGGAATGGTACGGAACACCGCGCCGGAACCGCGGTTCTGATTGAAGGCGTTGACCCGGAAGCGTGCCACGCCCGGCACCTCGAAGGAGAAGTCGGTCTCGAGGAACTCCTCGAAATCCTTGCGCTGCTTGTCGTTCATGATGTCGTAGATCAGCGCATGCACCTGTTTATGGTCCAGGGCGGGCAAATTGATCCGACGCACATCGCCGTCGACCCGAATCATCGGCGGCAGACCAGCGGAGAGATGCAGGTCCGATGCACCTTGCTTGGCGCTGAAGGCAAGCAACTCAGTGATATCCATGGGACTCCCTAATGGCGGTAGAATGCCGCGAAACCCAGGCGGCGGGCGCAAGTAATGTCCACGATAGCAGAGAATATTGCAAAGGTCGGAGTGCGCATCCGTGAGGCGGCGCAAGCCTCGCAGCGAGATTGTGCAACGGTTGGCCTGCTCGCGGTGAGTAAAACCAAACCGGCGGCGGCGATTCGCCAGGCATTTGCCGCCGGCGTGCGGGATTTTGGCGAGAACTACCTGCAGGAAGCCCTGGAAAAACAGCGCGAGCTCGGCGACTTGCCCTTGATCTGGCACTTTATCGGCCCCATTCAATCGAACAAGACCAAGGCCATTGCCGAGCACTTCGCCTGGGTTCATTCGGTGGATCGCCTGAAGATCGCCCAGCGCCTGTCCGATCAGCGTCCGGCGCATCTGCCAGCGCTGAATATCTGCCTGCAGGTGAATGTCAGCTTTGAGCCCAGCAAGTCCGGCTGCAACCCGGAGGAGCTGCCGGCCCTGGCACAGGCGGTTACACAACTGCCCAACATCCGCCTGCGTGGATTGATGACAATCCCCGAGCCGACCGACGACGTGGCCAGCCAGCATGCCGCCTTCGCCCGCCTGCGCGAGCTGCAGGACGATCTGGGGCTGGGTCTCGACACCCTGTCCATGGGCATGAGCCATGACTTGGAGGCGGCCATCGCCGAAGGCGCGACCTGGGTGCGCATCGGCACCGCCCTGTTCGGGGCCCGCGACTACAGCCACAACTGATCGAATTTGCCAGCAGACTTACTTATTAAGGAAGCCCCTATGACCACTCCCCGCATTGCCTTTATCGGTGCCGGCAATATGGCCGCCAGCCTGATCGGCGGCCTGCGCGCCCAGGGCATCGACGCCAGCGCCATCAAGGCCAGCGACCGCGGAGCCGAACAGCGCGCGAAGATCGCCGCCGAGCACGGCATCGAACTGTTCGCCGACAACGCCCAGGCTGCGGCCGGGGCCGATATCATCGTGCTGGCGGTCAAACCCCAGGTGATGAAGGCGGTGTGCCAGGATCTGGCCCCCCACCTGGGCGAAGGCCAGCTGCTGGTGTCGATCGCCGCCGGTATCAGCTGCGCCAGCCTGGAAAGCTGGCTCGGCCCGCGTGCCATCGTACGCTGCATGCCCAACACCCCGGCGCTGTTGCGCCAGGGGGTCAGCGGCCTGTACGCCAACAGCCATGTCTCCGCCAGCCAGCGCCAGCAGGCCGAGCAACTGCTCAGCGCCGTCGGCCTGGCCCTGTGGCTGGATAAGGAAGAACTGATCGACGCCGTCACCGCGGTGTCCGGCAGCGGCCCGGCCTATTTCTTCCTGCTGATGGAAGCCATGACCGCCACCGGGGAAAAACTCGGCCTGCCCCGCGACACCGCCGCTCAGCTGACCCTGCACACGGCCCTGGGGGCCGCGCGCATGGCGGTGGCCAGCGATGTCGACGCCGGCGAACTGCGCCGCCGCGTGACCTCCCCCGCCGGCACCACCGAGGCAGCCATCAAGACCTTCCAGGCCGACGGCTTCGAAGCCCTGGTCGAGAAGGCCCTCAACGCCGCCGCCAACCGCTCGGCGGAACTGGCCGAACAACTGGGCCAATAAGGAACCAACATGATCGGACTCAACACCGCCGCGGTTTATATCCTGCAAACCATCGGCAGCCTCTACCTGCTGGTGGTGCTGCTGCGCTTTATCCTGCAACTGGTGCGGGCCAACTTCTACAACCCCGTGTGCCAGTTTATCGTGCGCGCCACCCAACCCCTGCTGCGCCCCCTGCGCCGGCTGATCCCCAGCTTTGCCGGCCTCGACCTGGCCTCCCTGGTGCTGGCGATCCTGGTGCAACTGGTGCTGATGGCGCTGACCCTGCTGCTGCTCGGCTACGAGCTGAACAACCCACTGCAATTGCTGGTCTGGTCGATCATTGGCGTGACCGCACTGTTCCTCAAGGTGTTCTTCTTCGCTCTGATCATCAGCGTGATCCTCTCCTGGGTGGCTCCCGGCACCCACAATCCGGCGGCCGAGCTGATCAACCAGATCTGCGAGCCGCTGCTCGCGCCGGTCCGCCGCATCCTGCCGAGCATGGGCGGCCTGGACCTGTCGCCGATCGTGGCCTTTCTGCTGCTCAACCTGATCGACATGCTGGTGATCCGCAACCTGGCGATCATGACCGGCATGTACAAGGGCCTCAGCCTGGCGATCTGATGAGTCATTACCACTGGGATGGCGAGGACCTGATCCTCGACTGCCACCTGCAGCCCAAAGCGAGCAAGGACGAGTTCGCCGGGCTGCACGGCGAGCGGGTCAAGATCCGCCTGACCGCGCCGCCCGTCGACGGCAAGGCCAACGCCAGGCTGCTGGCCTTTCTCGCCGAAGCCTTTGCCGTCGGCAAGAGCCAGGTCAGCCTGGAAAGCGGCCAGCAAAGCCGCCAGAAGCGCGTGCGGATCAAACAGCCGCGGCACTTTCCGGCCGCACTCGGGGTGACCATCGTGGCCCCCTGACCGACCCTAAGTCTGGACTTGTGCGACGGGCGATTGACGCCATTCGTATGAACCGCATAATGCCAGCAGCCCAGCCCGCTGCCCTCGCCTCATTCGCCGAGGGCAGCGGCATTGTTGCAGCAGATGCTCCAGCCCCCGCGGACTTCCGCCGGGCCAACCCTTGTGGACGGATCAAGCAGAGGAAAGCCCGGATGAGCATGGAACGTCTCACTCAGCAGGTCGATGCCTACGTCGCCTGGAAGCGCGAGCTGATGCGCGAGATCACCCGCTATCGCAGCTGGCTGGTGACCAATCGGCTCAACTCCGAAACCGTGGAAGCCAAGCTCGAACGCGCCCTCAAGCTGCTGCGCACCGACCATATCACCCTGGCCTTCGTCGGCGAGTTTTCCCGCGGCAAGACCGAGCTGATCAACAGCCTGTTCTTCTCCCAGTACGGCCAGCGCATGCTGCCCTCGCAAGCCGGGCGCACCACCATGTGCCCCACCGAGCTGTTCTTCGACCCGCGCTCGGAGCGTTCCTATATCCGTCTGCTGCCGATCGAGACGCGCATCGCCGAGGCCAGCATCGCCCAGTTCAAGCGTATCCCGCGGCACTGGGTGAATATCCCCCTGGACCTCAGCGACCCGGACAATATGGTCCAGGCCTTTATCCAGGTGGCCAAGACCAAACCCATGCCGGTCGAGCAGGCCATCGCCCTGGGCTTCCATCCAGACATGCTGGAAAGCACCAGCAAGCCCGGCGAGGTGCTGGTACCGGCCTGGCGTCACGCCCTGGTCAACCTCGATCACCCACTGCTGCGCCAGGGCCTGCGTATCCTCGACACCCCCGGGCTGAACGCCCTGGGCAGCGAGCCGGAGCTGACCCTGTCGATGCTGCCGAGCGCCCAGGCGATCATCTTTATGCTGTCCGCCGACACCGGCGTCACCGCCAGCGATATGGCGGTCTGGCAACAGCATATCCGCCAGCTCGACGACGACACCCAGACCTGCCTGTTCGCCGTGCTGAACAAGATCGACGTGCTCTGGGACGACCTGGCCGGCGAGGCTTTCGTGCAAAGCGCAATCCGCCAGATCCAGACCAGCACGGCCCGGCAACTGGGCATCGATGCCTCCGAGGTGCTGCCGCTGTCGGCCAAGCAGGCGATGCTCGCCAAGGTGCGCAAGGACCCGGAACTGCTGGCCCGCAGCCAGATGGTCAACCTGGAGAAGCTGCTCTGCGACCGCATCATCGCGCAGAAGGAGCGCCTGCTCGAGGGCCGCGTGGTCAACCAGGTGCTGGCCATGCTGCAGAACAGCGAGCATGTGCTCAAGCTGCGCCTGGACAAGGTCAACGAACAGCAGGCCCTGCTCGACAATCACCAGCAGGACAACGGCCAGCTGCTGTTCGAGCTGACCGCCAAGACCAAGCAGGAACACAGCCTGCACCACCGCCGCCTGCTCGGCCTGAAAACCAACCAGCGCCTGCTCAAGCGCCAGGGCGACCTGCTGCGCAGCGCCGCCCGCAGCGAGCGCCTGGACGAGCACCTGAACAAGGTGCGCCGCAACCTCACCGGCAGCTGGACCACCCTCGGCATCAACCAGGCCATCCTGCACTTCTTCCGCAGCGTGGAGCAGGACCTGCACAACCTGGCCCAGGAAGCCGAGATGGCCAACAAGATGGTCGCGGCCATCTACCGCCGGCACAACGAAGACAACCCACTGCACGGGGTCGACGCCCCGCAGTTCAATATCGGCCGCTACCAGCGCGAGCTCAGACTGCAACAGGCCAAGGCCGATCAGTTCCGCCTGCAGCTGAAAACCCTGCTGACCGAGCAGCGCAGCCTGAGCAAACGTTTCTTCGCCACCCTGGTGCAGGAAGTCATCGGCCTGCACCAGCGCCTGCGCCTGGAGGCCGAGCAATGGGCCAGCGATGCCCTGATGCCGCTGCTGCAGCACAGCCTGGAACACAAGCAACTGCTGGAAACCCATATGCTGCGGCTCAAGGCCCTGGCCCAGCAAACCCAGCAGGCGCGCCAGCGCGGCCAGCAACTGGGGCGCTATGCTGCCGAGCTTGAGCAGCAGCTGACCCAGGCCGGCGAGATGCTGCGCATCCTGCGCCGTCCGGCCCCGGTACAGCGCCAGGGCAAGGTGGTCACCCTGCCGGGGGCCGCGCGCCCGCACAGCGTCGGCGAATAGCCAGGCAGCCCTGCGCTTCGCCGCCCCGTGCGCTTGCCGCCCGCGGCGGCGCTCTTTAGACTGCGGCTCTTCTTTGATTACGAGCAGGGTCGATGTCGACTGCCTTCCCCCAAGACTCTGTTGGCCTGGTGACGCCCCAGTTGGCGCATTTCGCCGAACCCCTGGCGCTGGCCTGTGGGCGCAGCCTGGCCGACTACCAACTGATCTATGAGACCTATGGCCAGCTGAATGCCACGGCGAGCAATGCCGTGCTGATCTGCCACGCCCTCTCTGGCCATCACCACGCCG
Organism: Pseudomonas sp.; assembly: GCA_041621875.1. Lineage (GTDB taxonomy): Bacteria > Pseudomonadota > Gammaproteobacteria > Pseudomonadales > Pseudomonadaceae > Aquipseudomonas. The sequence goes on from JBFJZW010000198.1 coordinate 6,117, forward strand.
CCGGTTATCACAGCGCAGAAGACCGTAAACCGGGTTGGTGGGACAGCTGCATCGGCCCCGGCAAGCCGATCGACACCAACAAGTTCTTTGTGGTCAGCCTCAACAATCTCGGCGGCTGCAACGGCTCCACCGGCCCCAGCAGCCTCAACCCCGCCACCGGCAAACCCTTCGGCGCGGACTTCCCGGTGATGACCGTGGAAGACTGGGTGCACAGCCAGGCGCGCCTGGCCGACGCCCTGGGTATCGCGCAATGGGCCGCGGTGATCGGCGGCAGCCTCGGCGGCATGCAGGCCATGCAGTGGGCGATCAGCTACCCCGAGCGCATCCGCCACTGCCTGGCCATCGCCTCCGCGCCCAAGCTGTCGGCGCAGAACATCGCCTTCAACGAGGTGGCGCGCCAGGCTATCCTCACCGACCCGGATTTCCATGGCGGACATTTCCAGGAACAGGGGGTGATCCCCAAGCGCGGCCTGATGCTGGCACGCATGGTCGGCCATATCACCTACCTGTCGGACGACGCCATGGGCGAGAAATTCGGCCGCGGGCTGAAAAGCGAGAAGCTCAACTACGACTTCCACAGCGTCGAGTTCCAGGTGGAAAGCTACCTGCGCTACCAGGGCGAGGAGTTCTCCGGGCGCTTCGACGCCAACACCTACCTGCTGATGACCAAGGCGCTGGACTACTTCGACCCGGCGGCGGCCTTTGATGGCGATCTGGCCAAGACCCTGGCCCACGTCAGCGCGGATTTCTGCGTGATGTCCTTCACCACCGACTGGCGCTTCTCGCCGGCGCGCTCGCGGGAAATCGTCAACGCCCTGACCGCCGCGCGGAAGAACGTCTGCTACCTGGAGATCGACGCGCCCCAGGGTCACGACGCCTTCCTGATCCCCATCCCGCGCTATCTGCAGGCCTTCGACAGCTATATGAAACGGATCAAGGTGTAGCCATGCGAGCGGATCTAGACATCATTCAGGAATGGATTCCCACCGGCAGCCGGGTCCTCGACCTGGGCTGCGGCAATGGCGAACTGCTGGCCTGGCTGACCGAGCACAAGCGGGTTTCCGGCTACGGCCTGGAAATCGATGCGGACAATATCGCCCAGTGCGTCAGCAAGGGCGTCAACGTGATCGAGCAGAACCTCGACAAGGGCCTGGGCAACTTCGCCAGCAACAGCTTCGACGTGGTGGTCATGACCCAGTCGCTGCAGGCCCTGCACTACCCGGACAAGGTGCTGGCGGAGATGCTGCGCATCGGCAAGACCTGCATCATCACCTTCCCCAACTTCGCCCACTGGCGCTGCCGCTGGTACCTGGCGAGCAAGGGCCGCATGCCGGTCTCGGACTTCCTGCCGTACACCTGGTACAACACGCCGAATATCCACTTCTGCACCTTCGAGGACTTCGAAAACCTCTGCCATGACCAGGGGGCCAGCGTGATGGACCGCCTGGCGGTCGACCGCGACCATCGGCACGGCTGGGCCAGTCGGATCTGGCCTAATCTATTAGGTGAGATCGGTATCTACCGGATCAGCGGCCCCGACACTCGGGCTGCGCCGCTCGCCCAGTAGCCAGGCCGTCGCCAGCGTGTCACTTATTTCAGGAGCACCCTTATGAACCGCCTCGCCCTCCTCCTTATCGCCCTGTGTCTGAGCCTGCCGGCCCTGGCCGAACGCAAACAGAGTTACGGCGACCTGGACGTACACTACATCGCCTTCAACTCGGGCTTTCTGCAACCGGAGGTCGCCGCCGCCGCGGGCCTGGTGCGCAGCAAGACCCAGGGCGTGGTGAATATCTCCGTGCTCAAGGCCGGCACCGCCAGCAACGCCAGCGTCAGCGGCGAGGTCAAGGACCTGGTCGGGCGCAGCCACCCGCTGAACTTCAAGCAGGTCACCGAGGGCGAAGCCATCTACTACCTGGCCCAGTTCCCCTTCAGCCAGCGCGAAATGCTGCGCTTTACCATCAACGTCATCGCCGCCGATGGCGAGACGCACAGCTTCGACTTCAACCAGGAATTCTTCCCAGACGAATGATCCACTTCAACGAGCTTGTACTCGCCAGCCATAACGCCGGCAAACTCAAGGAACTCCAGGCCATGCTCGGCGACGCCGTGCAGGTGCGCTCGGTGGGCGAATTCTCCAGGGTGGAGCCGGAGGAAACCGGCCTGTCCTTTGTCGAGAACGCCATCCTCAAGGCACGCAACGCCTCCCGCGTCTCCGGCCTGCCGGCCCTGGCCGACGACTCCGGCCTGGCGGTGGACTTTCTCGGCGGCGCACCGGGCATCTACTCGGCGCGCTACGCAGACGGCCAGGGCGATGCGGCCAACAACGCCAAGCTGCTCGAGGTGCTGAGGGATGTGCCGGATGCCGAGCGCGGCGCGCAGTTCGTCTGCTGCCTGGCCCTGGTGCGGCATGCCGACGACCCGCTGCCGATCATCTGCGAGGGCCTCTGGCACGGGCGCATCCTGCACGCCGCCCAAGGCGTGGAAGGCTTCGGCTATGACCCGCTGTTCTGGGTGCCCGAGCGTGATTGTTCCAGCGCCGAACTGGCCGCGGCCGAGAAAAACCAGATCAGCCACCGCGCCCGCGCCATGGCATTGCTTAAGCAGCGGCTGGGTTTGGCATGACCACGGCATCCGGCGGCGGCTTCGAGCTGCCGCCACTTGCGCTCTATGTGCACATCCCCTGGTGCGTGAAGAAGTGCCCGTACTGCGACTTCAACTCCCA
>JBFJZW010000199.1:0-8803 GCA_041621875.1 Pseudomonas sp.
CGTGGGCGTACAGCACCGGATCGTTGCGCACCTTTTCCATGGACGGCAGGCGGATCACCGTCTTGTCACGGGTCATCCGTGGGCTGGCCAGCAGCTGCACCACCTTGGCTTCGTTCGGATCCTCAACCGGCCCCTTTTCCTGCTCGATGGCACAGGCCTGGGTGTCCTGGGTGTTGACGTACGGGTTGATGATCTTGTCGACCTTGCCCGGCCGGTCGATACGGGTGGAATCCACCTCGTACCAGCCCTGCGGCGTATCGCGGCGGATAAACGCGGTACCGCGCACGTCGGTGATGTCTTCGATCTTGTGGCCGTACGACAGGCGCTGGGCCACCTCGACGATGGCGCGCTCGGCGTTGCCGTACAGCAGAATATCGGCGCTGGCATCGATCAGGATCGAGTTGCGCACGCGGTCCTGCCAGTAGTCGTAATGCGCGATGCGCCGCAGCGAGGCCTCGATACCACCGAGGACGATCGGCACGTGCTTGTAGGCTTCCTTGCAGCGCTGGCTGTACACCAGGCTGGCGCGATCCGGCCGTTTGCCGGCCAGGCCGCCCGGGGTGTAGGCATCATCCGAGCGAATCTTCTTGTCCGCGGTGTAGCGGTTGATCATCGAATCCATGTTGCCGGCCGCGACGCCGAAGAACAGATTCGGCTCGCCGAGCTTCATAAAGTCGTCTTTCGACTGCCAGTTCGGCTGGGCGATGATGCCGACGCGGAAGCCTTGCGACTCCAGCAGGCGGCCGATGATCGCCATGCCGAACGAGGGATGATCCACGTAGGCATCGCCGGTGACGATGATGATGTCGCAGCTGTCCCAGCCAAGCTGATCCATCTCTTCCCGGCTCATTGGCAGGAAAGGTGCAGGCCCGAAACACTCGGCCCAGTACTTGGGATAATCGAATAACGGCTTGGCGGCTTGCATGGGCATGGACAGTGACCGGTGGTGACAAACAGGATGGAAAATCGCGGCCGCGGAATATAGCACAAAATTTAACCAAATCCGACTTAAACGCTAGGTTTAGCGGCTGAAATAGCCCTTTGAAGTTGTAGCTTTGCGCTAGTGGCTTACGGCTATACTCCAGCCAATAACATCGGTCACTGATAGCCGGGGCCAGGGGTAACTGTAGTGCAACGCTTAGCCTTCTCGATCTTCTTCACGCTGAGCCTGGCACTTGCTAGCGGCCTGGCGCATTCGGCTATCGAGCTGACGGCCGCCAGCAGCGGCACTTCACTGAATGAGCAGATCGAACTGCTGGAAGATATCGGCGGGCAACTGAGCATTGCCGACATGGCCGATCCGGCGGTGCAGAGCCGCTTCACACCCGCCAACGGCCGCGCCACCGTCGGCCAGAGCCGCAACCCCTGGTGGGTCAAGGTCAGCCTGCGGCGCGCGGCCGGCGCACCCAGCCAGTGGTGGCTGGAAAATGCCGGCATCACCATCTTCAGCCTGCAGCTCTACCTGCCCGATGACCAGGGCGGCTGGTACGAGCGTGCAACCGGCACCGCGGTGCCCTATGCCGAGGGCCGCGACTATCCCTACCGGCGCATGCTGTTCAAGCTGCCGGAACTGGGCGAAGAACCCCTAACCCTGTATTTCCGCAGCCTCGACCCTGCGGGCAACTCCTTCCCCCTGAAGATCTGGCAACTCTCAGACCTCGAACAACTGGCCAGCAACGAGAATATTGGCTTCGGCCTGATCTACGGGGTGATCCTGGCCCTGCTGCTGTACAACCTGTTTATCCTGATCGCCCTGCGCGACAAGGCCTACCTCTGGTACGTGCTGGCCACGGCCTGCGTGCTGGTGTTTATCCTCAGCATGACCGGCCATGGCTTCCAGTACCTGTGGCCCGACAGCGCCGTACCCTTCTGGCTGGACCGCATCACCTTGCCCTCGCTCTGGGGCATCTTCGTCATGCGCTTCACCCAGGAGCTGCTCTACACCAAGCGCGGCCTGATCTGGCCGCATCGCCTGCTGAATGCCGGCTGCGTGCTGTATGTCATCGCCATCCTGATCAACGCCTTCGGCTACCGCGCCGAGGGGGCCCTGATGATCGCCCTGACCCCGGTCGTCACCGTGCCCACCGCACTGTTCAGCGCCGGCGTGCGTTGTTACCAGGGCTTCTTCCCGGCGCGCTTCTACCTGCTCGGTTACGGCGCGGTGCTGAGCAGCACCATCGTGCTGGTGATGCGCGCGGCCGGCCTGATCGAACCGAGCAACTTCACCGCCTACCTGTTCCCGCTCTCGGTGGCCGCCGAAACCATTCTGTTCTCCTTCGCCCTGGCCTACCGCATCCAGATGCTCAAACAGGAGAAGGCCCAGGCCCTGCAGCAGGTCGACCGGGAAAAAACCGCGCGCCTGGCCCAGGCCCAGGCCAATGCCGCCGAACTGCAGCACTCGGTGGCGTTGCGCACCGCCGAGCTGGCCGCCACCAACGAACGCCTGCGCGAGCGCGAACGCGAGTTGCAACACGCCGCCTTCCACGACCCGCTGACCGAGCTGCCCAACCGCCGCTACCTGGTCGAGCGCTGCGAAGCCGCCCTGGCCGACGCCAAACGCCACAACCAGGCGGTCGCTCTGCTGCTGATCGACCTCGATCACTTCAAGCCGATCAACGACCAGCATGGCCACGACGCCGGCGACCAGATGCTTCAGGCCATCGCCCAGCGCCTGCGCGAGCATGTGCGTGCAGGCGATGCCGTGGCGCGCCTGGGTGGCGACGAATTTGCCGTGCTGATCTGCGGTGCGGATGCCGAGGACCACGCCCGTGATATCGCCAGCCGGCTGCTCGCCGAGCTGGCGCAACCGGTCCACTACGGTGCCGAACGCCTGACCGTGACCATCAGCATCGGGGCCGCGCTCTATCCGCAACATGCCCGCAACTTCACCAGCCTGTACAAGGCCGCCGACGAGATGCTCTACAAGGTCAAGGCCCGCGGCCGCTCCGGCTCGGCGGTATGCGGCGAAGACGGCGAACTAAGCAGCAACGCCAGGCTGCAGCTGGACGTGCTGAATGTGCCCAGCGGGCTGGGCTGATGGCTCAAACGCCGGCAGCATCCATTGATCGCCAAACCAACGACCCGCTGGCAACTTCTGTGGACGATCGCGCCGCTGTGCCTATACTCGCGCCAAACGCCACTCGACATCAGGAAGTCCGCAGTGCAGCGCCGAGTCCTAGCAATCCTCCTACTGCTGAGTCTGTTTAGCGGCCTGGCCTATGCCAGCCCGGTGCTGCTGAGCGCGCCGAGCAGCGGCAGCATGCTCAATGGCCAGATCGAACTGCTGGAAGATGTCGGCGGTGAGCTGAGCATTGCCGATATGGCCGACCCCGCCGTGCAAGGCCGCTTTCAGCCGGCCGCCGGGCGTACCAGCGTCGGCCAGAGCAGCAACCCCTGGTGGCTCAAGCTCAGCCTGCAGCGCGCCAGTGACGCTCCCGCGCAGTGGTGGCTGGAAGTCGGCGCGGTCACCCTGCTCGACCTGCAACTCTTCCTGCCCGACGACCAAGGCGGTTGGCAAACACGCCAGGCCGGCGAGCGTGTCGGCTTTGCCGAAGGCCGCGACCACGATTACCGCCGCGCGGTGTTCAGCCTGCCGCCGCTGAGCGAGCAGCCACAAACCATTTACCTGCGCACCTATGACCCGGCCGGAAACTCCTTCCCGCTGCGAATCTGGCAGCTGCATGACCTCGAACAACTGGCCAAGCGCGAACACCTGATCCTCGGCCTGATCTACGGGGTGATCCTCGCCCTGCTGCTGTACAACCTGTTTATCCTGCTGGCCCTGCGCGACCGTGCCTACCTCTGGTACGTGCTGACCATGGCGGCCTCGCTGGTGTTTATCGCCAGCATGAGCGGCCATGGCTTCCAGTACCTCTGGCCCGACGGGCCGGTACCGGTCTGGCTGGATCGCATCACCCTGCCCATCCTGGTCAGCCTCGGCATCCTGCGTTTTGCCCAGGAGCTGCTCTCCACCCGTTCCACCCTGCGCATTGCCCATCACCTCCTCAATGGCTGCATCGCGCTCTACCTGCTGGCCCTGGCGGTCAATCTGGCCGGCTATCGCAGTGAAACGGGGATGCTGATCGGCCTGATTCCGATTATTACCGTGCCCACCCTGCTGCTCAGCGCCGCCATCCGCTGGAAACAGGGCTTCACCCCGGCGCTGTTCTACCTGCTGGGCTACGGCAGCGTGCTGCTGAGCTTCGTGATTCTGGTGCTGCGCGCCGCCGGGGTGGTGCAGCCGGGCGAGTCCACCGCCTACCTGTTCCCACTTGCCGTGGCGGCCGAAGCGATCCTGTTCTCCTTCGCCCTGGCCTACCGCATCCAGATGCTCAAACAGGAGAAGGCCGAGGCCATCCTCCAGGCCGACCGCGAGAAAACCGCACGCCTGGCCCTGGCCCAGGCCAGTGCCGCCGACCTGCAGCGCTCGGTCGAGCTGCGCACCGCCGAGCTGGCCGCCACCAACGAGCGCCTACGTCAGCGTGAACACGAACTGCAGCATGCCGCCTTCCACGACCCGCTGACCGAGCTGCCCAACCGCCGCTACCTGGTCGAGCGCTGCGAAGCCGCCCTGGCCAACGCCAAACGCCATGGCCAGACGGTCGCCCTGCTGCTGATCGACCTCGACCACTTCAAGCCGATCAATGACCGCTATGGCCACGATGCCGGCGACCAGATGCTTCGGGCCATCGCCCAGCGCCTACGCGACCATGTGCGCGCAGGCGACGCCGTGGCACGCCTGGGCGGCGACGAGTTCGCCGTGTTGATCTGCGGCGCGGATGCCGAGGAGCATGCCCGCGATATCGCCCGCCGGCTGCTCGCCGAGCTGGCCCAGCCGGTCAGCTACGGGGCCGAACGCCTGACCGTGACCATCAGCATCGGCGTGGCCCTCTACCCGCAACATGCTCACACCTTCACCAGCCTGTACAAGGCCGCCGACGAGATGCTCTACAAGGTCAAGGGCCGCGGCCGCTCGGGCTCGGCGGTATGCGGCGAAGACGGCGAGCTGAGCAGCAGCGCACGCCTGCACCTGGATGTGCTGAATGTCCCCAGCGGCCTGAGCTAGCTCAGTTGCGATAACGCCGCGGCACCCGCGCGGTGACCTTGCTGAGCAGCTCGTAACCAATGGTGCCGGCGGCCTGCGCCACTTCATCCACCGGCAACTGCGCGCCCCACAGCTCGACTGCATCGCCCACGACGGCCTCGGGCAAGTCAGTCAGGTCGACCGTCAGCATATCCATGGACACCCGCCCGACCAGCGCCACCCGCTGGCCCTGGATGACCACAGGCGTGCCGGCCGGCGCATGGCGCGGATAGCCATCGGCATAGCCACAACTCACCGTGCCGATCCGCGAGGCGCGCTCGGCACGCCAGGTGCCGCCATAGCCAACCGCCTCACCCGCTGGCACATCGCGGCAGGCAAGCAGCTGCGCCGTCAGGCTCATGGCCGGCTGCAGGCCCAGTTCGGCCGCGGCCAGGTCGGCAAAGGGCGTCGCGCCGTAGAGCATGATGCCCGGGCGCAGCCAATCCATATGTGCAGCGGGAATGGTCAGGATCGCCGCCGAGTTGGCCAGCGAGCGCTGGGCAAAATCCAGGTCCAGCAGCTCGAGAAACTGCTCGAGCTGCAGTTCGCTGGTTTCGCTGCCGCGCTCATCGGCGCAGGCAAAGTGGCTAAGCAGGTTGAGCTCGGCCACCTGCGTCGCCCCCTGCAGACGCCCGTGCCATTCACGCACAGCGGCAGCACTAAAACCGAGGCGGTGCATGCCGCTGTCCAGCTTTAGCCAGACATTCAGCGCCCGCGCCGGGCTGGCGGCGAGCAGCTGTTGCGCCTGCTGCTCGCTGTGCAGCACCACATCCAGGCCCAGCTGCGCGGCAAACTGGTATTCATCCGCCTCGAAGCAGCCTTCAAGCAGCAGAATCCGCGCCGTACCGTGCAGCGCGCGCACCTCAGCGGCCTCCTCCAGGCTGGCCACGGCAAAGCCCTCGGCCTCATCGTGCAGGGCCGTCACCACCTCGCGCACGCCATGCCCGTAGGCATTGGCCTTGACCACCGCAAACGCCTGTCGCCCCGGCGCACAGCGTTTGGCCAGGGCATGGTTGTGGCGAATGGCGGTCAGATCGACGCTGGCAACTAGAGGGCGCATGACGGGGCTCCACGGCAGACTAAAGCCGAGCATCTTAAACCTCAGTCGCCGGGCTGCCCACCACACCCCACATATCCGCGACAGCGCCGCTGGCGGCTTAAATTTAGTCGCACCGCGGCGAAGGCTACTGACAATAAGCTGTCAGTAGCACTGCCCTAGAGTGGGCTCCACAGGCTAAAACGCGCCGTCAGATACTGCCGTTGCCTGTCGCACCCCGACCTTCAAGGAGAGAGAACATGAATGCGATCAACTGGTTCGAACTATTTGTCAGCAACTTCGAGCGCGCCCGCGGCTTCTATGAACGCGCCCTGGCGACGCCGCTGGAGGTAATGGAAGGCATGGGCGGGCGCATGGCGCTATTCCCCCACGCCCAGGAAAACGGTGTCGGCGGCTGCCTGAGCGAGTCGGCCGAGCAACAAAGCGGCATTGGCGGCACCCGCATCTACCTGAACGTCGAAGGCCAACTGGATGCCGTGGTGAACCGGGTACCCTCCGCCGGCGGCGTGATCATCCAGAGCAAGATGTCCATCGCGCCCCATGGCTTTATCGCTGTGATAAAAGACAGCGAGGGCAATGAAGTGGGCCTGCACAGCATGTCCTAAACCCAGCATTCCGGGCGTGCGTCAGCGCGCCCGGTAATCCAGAGCGAGAACAGCTGAGACAACATGAGACGCGCCGACCGTCTATTTCAAATCGTGCAGTTTCTGCGCAGCCGTCGCCTGACCACCGCCCAGTGGCTGGCCGAGCGCCTACAGGTATCGGTGCGCACTATTTATCGCGATATCCAGGACCTCTCCCTGTCCGGAGTCCCCCTGGAAGGTGAAGCCGGCGTCGGCTATGTGCTGCGCCAACCGATGGATCTGCCGCCCCTGATGTTCGAGCGCGAGGAGATAGAAGCCTTGCTGGTGGGCGCGCGTATGGTCAAGGCCTGGGCCGACCCACAACTGCAACGGGCGGCCGAAGCGGCACTGGCGAAGATCCACAGCGTGCTGCCCAACGAGCTGCGCGATGAGCTCAATCGCAACCAGCTGTTTGCCCCCGAAACCAATCCGTACCCTGTGCACTGGCTCGGCCAGCTGCGCCAGGCCATACGCCAGCGCCACAAACTGCTGATCAGCTATCGCGATGAACGCGGCGAAACCAGCCAACGCTGCATCTGGCCCCTAGGGCTGTTCTTCTGGGGGCAAACCTGGACCCTGTGCAGCTGGTGTGAGCTGCGCAACGACTTTCGCAACTTCCGCATCGACCGCGTGGAACAGCTAGAGGATCGCGCGGAAACCTTTGCACCAGCAGTAGGCCAACGCCTGGAGGACTACCTCAAACCCTATCTGGGTGAGCACGCCACCGCGCCGCTGTACAAAAGCTAAACGCCTGAAGACTTAGAGCCCACCGAATCACTCGTCGTCGAACTGATAGCTGCCCGGTGCGAGGTTCTCGAAGCGCGAGAACTTGCCGAGAAACGCCAGCCGCGCCGTACCCAATGGACCGTTACGCTGCTTGCCGATGATGATTTCGGCAACGCCCTTGTACTCGGTCTCGGGGTGATACACCTCATCGCGGTAAACGAACATGATGATGTCGGCGTCCTGCTCGATCGCACCCGATTCACGCAAGTCGGAGTTGATCGGGCGCTTGTTCGGCCGTTGTTCCAGGCCACGGTTAAGCTGCGACAGGGCGATAACCGGGCAATTGAATTCCTTGGCCAGGGCCTTGAGCGAGCGGGAGATTTCGGAAATCTCGTTGACCCGGCTGTCGCCGCTGGAGCCGGGAATCTGCATCAGCTGCAGGTAGTCGACCATGATCAGGCCGATCTCGCCGTGCTCGCGGGCCAGACGCCGGGTACGCGCGCGCATCTCCGAGGGCGAGATACCAGCGGTATCGTCGATAAACAGCTTGCGGTCGTTGAGCAGGTTGACTGCACTGGTTAGGCGTGGCCAATCGTCGTCGTCCAGGCGACCGGCACGCACCTTGGTCTGGTCGATACGCCCGAGCGAGGCCAGCATACGCATCACGATGGAGTCGGAAGGCATCTCCAGGGAGTACACCATCACCACCTTGTCGCTGCGCATCAGGGCGTTTTCCACCAGGTTCATGGCGAAGGTGGTCTTACCCATCGAGGGACGGCCGGCAACGATGATCAGGTCGGCCGGCTGCAAGCCGCTGGTCAGGTTGTCCAGGTCGGTAAAACCGGTGGACAGACCGGTGATCGCGTCGCCGGCATTGAACAGGGTGTCGATGCGGTCGATGGCCTTGACCAGAATATCGTTGATTCCCACCGGCCCACCGGTCTTCGGCCGCGCCTCGGCAATCTGGAAGATCAGCCGCTCGGCCTCGTCGAGAATCTCGGCACCAGTGCGGCCTTGCGGCATATAGGCGCTGTCGGCGATTTCACCGCTGATGCCGATCAACTGGCGCAGCGTGGCGCGCTCGCGAATGATCTGCGCATAGGCCTTGATGTTGGCCACCGACGGAATGTTCTTCGCCAGCTCGCCGAGATAGGCCAGGCCGCCGACCTGCGACAGCTGCCCCTCCTGGTCCAGTTGCTCGGATACGGTGACCACGTCGAAGGGGTGGTTACGCTCGGCCAGCTTGAAGATCGCGCGGAAGATCAGGCGGTGGTCATGCCGATAGAAATCGCCATCGGACACCGCATCGAGCAC
>JBFJZW010000200.1:0-8762 GCA_041621875.1 Pseudomonas sp.
GCAGCCCCGCCCGCGCCCGCCCGGCACGAATCCGCGCCAGGCCCTGATGGACCAGGATGCGGTTGTTGGCATCCAGCGGCACCACGTCGGCGACGCTGCCCAGGGCCACCAGATCGAGCAGCTCGGCCAGATTCGGCTCCGGACGCTGGGCGGTAAACCAGCCCGTCTCGCGCAACCGCGCACGCAGGGCCAGCAGCACATAGAACATCACCCCGACCCCGGCCAGGGCCTTGCTGGGGAAGTCGCAGCCCGGCTGGTTCGGGTTGACTATGGCGTCCGCCGCCGGCAACTCGGCCCCGGGCAAGTGGTGATCGGTGACCAGCACGGTCAAGCCGGCGGCCTTGGCCGCGGCGACGCCCTCGACACTGGAGATGCCGTTGTCCACGGTGATCAGCAGCTGCGGTTGACGCTCGAGGGCCACCGCAACGATTTCCGGAGTCAGGCCGTAGCCGTATTCGAAGCGATTGGGCACCAGGTAATCGACATGGGCCACGCCGAGCATACGCAGGCCCAGCACGCCTACCGTGCTAGCAGTGGCCCCGTCGGCATCGAAGTCGCCGACGATCAGCATGCGCTGGCCCTGCTCCAGGCCCTGCACCAGCAGCTCGACCGCGCTGTCCATGCCCTTCAGCTGCTGGTACGGGATCAGCCGCGCCAGCCCCTTGTCCAGCTCGGCCGCCGATTGCACGCCACGGGCGGCATAGAGACGGGTCAACAACGGTGGCAGGCTGCCCAGATCGGGCAGGACTTCAGGCAGCGGGCGGGACTCGATACGCATCAGGTTTCCGATACAAGCGGGGCGAAACATGTGCAGGAGCGGCCTTGGCCGCGCAGTGTGACTGCGCTTATCGCGGCCAAGGCCGCTCCTACGTTTATTCAGGAGGCTGGAACGGTCTAGCGCTCGCCAATCAGCCACTCGATCGGCAGCTCATGCTGGCCACGCTCGTCGGTGACGAACAGTTCGCCGTCACTGATCATCACGCTCCAGTTCAGCGAGCGCGGCATATCCAGCGCCAGCTTGGCCAGGGCCTCCTGATCCAGGGCGACGACGTTGATATTTTTCAGGCTGCGTACCGGGTCCAGCTCCTTGGTCTGCCACACCCGCAGGTTGCCATAGGCCACCAGGCTGAACTTCTCGGTACGCCGCGAGCACCAGGTCATGCGCTCGCTGTCCGGCTGCCCCACCTCGATCCAGTGCAGCACGCGGCCGTCCAGGCTCTTCTCCCACAGCGCCGGTTCATCCACATCCGACAGGCCACGGCCGAAGGCCAGCTGCTCGTGATAGAACAGCGCGTAACCGACCAGGCGCGCGGCCAGGCGCTCTTCGGTTTCCGAGGGGTGCTTGGCCACGGTGAAACGCAGGTTCTCATAGACGCTGCGGTCCATGTCGGTGAGGTTCAGCTCGATTTTATAGGTCGTGGAAGGCAGGGCCATGGATGGGCTTCTTGACGGTTCGAATAAGCCCGCAAGTCTACCCGATGCAGCCTGGTCACGTTAGAGTCGCGGACAAACCCAGATGGATGGACGCCCCATGCAGCAGCCCAGCAAACCCCTCGCCGGCCTGAAAGTGATCGAACTCGGCAGCCTGATCGCCGGCCCCTTCGCCGCGCGCATCTGCGCCGAGTTCGGGGCCGAGGTGATCAAGGTCGAATCGCCGGACGGCGGCGACCCGCTGCGCAAGTGGCGCAAGCTGTATGAGGGCACCTCGCTGTGGTGGTTCGTGCAGGCGCGCAACAAGCAGTCGATCACCCTCAACCTCAAGCACCCGCAAGGGCTGGCGGTGCTGAAACAGCTGCTAGCTGAGGCCGATATCCTGATCGAGAATTTCCGCCCCGGGGTGCTGGAGAAACTCGGCCTGGGCTGGGAGGTCTTGCATGCACTCAACCCCAAGCTGGTGATGGTGCGCCTGTCCGGCTTCGGCCAGACGGGACCGATGAAGGACCAGCCGGGCTTCGGCGCAGTGGGCGAGTCCATGGGCGGGCTGCGCTATATCACCGGCTTCGAGGACCGCCCGCCGGTGCGCACCGGCATTTCCATCGGCGATTCGATTGCCGCCCTGTGGGGCGTGATAGGTGCACTGATGGCGCTGCGTCATCGCGAGGTCAACGGCGGCAGCGGCCAGGTGGTGGATGTGGCGCTGTACGAGGCGATCTTCGCCATGATGGAGTCCATGGTGCCGGAGTTCGACGTATTCGGCTTCATCCGCGAGCGCAGCGGCAATATCATGCCCGGCATCACGCCCTCCTCGATCCACACCAGCAGCGACGGCAAACATATCCAGATCGGGGCCAACGGCGATGCCATCTTCAAACGCTTTATGCAGGCCATCGACCGCCATGACCTGGCCGACGACGTGACGCTGGCCAGCAACGACGGCCGCGACGCACGCCGCGATGAGCTCTACGGGGTCATCGACCGCTGGGTCGGCTCGCTGCCGCTGGAGCAGGTGCTAGACGCCCTGAACCGGGCCGAGGTGCCAGCCAGCCGTATCTTCAGCGCCGAGGACATGTTCCACGACCCACAGTTTCTCGCCCGCGAGATGCTCCTGTCGGCCAAGCTACCGGACGGCAAGCCGTTCAAGATGCCCGGCATCGTGCCCAAGCTGTCGGACACCCCGGGCGGGGTCGAGTGGACCGGCCCGCAACTGGGCGAACACACCGGGCCGATCCTCACTGCGCTAGGCTATGACACAGAGGCCATTGCCGAATTGCGCCGCAACGGTGCCATCTGAACCCAGGAGCAGAACCATGCCTGCCGATCGCCCCTCATTGCCCAAAGACGTGCTGCTGGCTTTGCAGCAGGACAGGCGCGAGGACGCCATCGAATTGCTGCAGGCACGCCAGGGGCTAAGCGCGCAAGAAGCCGAAAAGCGGATCAACCATTTCCAGGAGGAAAACCCGCCAATCAACCTGCGCGGCCCCGGCATCGTCGCCCGCAGCAAGCTCAATGCCCTGGTCTGGCTGGGCCTGATCCTGATAATGGCTCTGGTCTACCTGCTGCTGCTTGGCTGACACGGCGGCGAGCGGCCCCCACGCAAAAGAAAAAAGGCCGGCACCTTGCGGTGGCCGGCCCTGACTCCAGGCGTCCGCGCCGTTACAGCGGCTTGCCGCGATTGCCATGCTGAGCCACGAACTGCTGCACGGTTTTCAGGTCGTTGGCCAATACCGTGCAACGCTCCTCGCGCTCGAACAGATCCGCCAGGTGCGGCGGCAATGCCGGGGCCTGAGCGACGCCGGCCTGCTCCACCGCTTCGGGGAACTTGACCGGGTGCGCGGTACCCAGGATCACCATGGGCACGGCCAGGCTACGCCGGCACTCGCGGGCGGCATGCACGCCGATGGCGGTGTGCGGGTCGAGCAATTCGCCGCATTCGGCATAGACCTGGGCGATGGTCTCGCAGGTCTGCGCATCGTCCACCGCCAGGGAGTCGAACAGCTTGCGTGCCTCGGTCCAGCGGTCTTCCTCGACGCTGAAGCCGCCGCCCTGCTTGAAGCTGTCCATCAGCTCGGCGATGGCCGCGCCGTTGCGCCCGTGCAGGTCGAACAGCAGGCGCTCGAAGTTCGACGAGACCATGATGTCCATGGACGGCGACAGCGTCGGGTGCAGGGTGTCCTTGACGTACTGGTTGCCGCTCATAAAGCGATGGAGGATGTCGTTGCGGTTAGTCGCGACGATCAGCTGGCTGATCGGCAGGCCCATATTGCGCGCCAGGTAGCCGGCGAAGATGTCGCCGAAGTTACCGGTCGGCACCGAGAAGGCCACGGAACGCGCTGGCCCGCCAAGCTGCAGGGCCGCGTGAAAGTAGTAGACGATCTGGGCCATGATCCGCGCCCAGTTGATCGAGTTGACCGCCACCAGACGGGTGCCCTTGAGGAAGCCCTGGTCGGCGAAGCTGGCCTTGACCATCTCCTGGCAGTCGTCGAAGTTGCCCTCGATGGCGATGTTGTGGATGTTGTCGCCGAAGATGGTGGTCATCTGCCGACGCTGCACCTCGGACACCCGGTTGTGCGGGTGCATGATAAAGATGTCAACGTTGTCACAGGCCTTGCAGCCCTCGATGGCCGCCGAGCCGGTATCACCCGAAGTGGCCCCCATGATCACCACGCGCTCGTTGCGCTTGGCCAGCACGTAGTCGAGCAGACGGCCGAGCAATTGCAGGGCGAAATCCTTGAAGGCCAGGGTCGGGCCGTGGAACAGCTCCAGCACCCATTCGTTGCCGTTGAGCTGGCGCAGCGGCGCGACGGCGTTATGGGCGAACACCCCGTAGGTTTCTTCGAGAATCTTCTTGAAGTCGGCATCCGGGATGCTGCCGGTGACGAACGGGCGCATGACCCGGAAGGCCAGCTCGTGGTACGGCAGGCCGGCCCAGGAGGCGATTTCTTCCTGGGTGAAGCGTGGCAGATTTTCCGGCACATAGAGGCCGCCGTCACTGGCCAGGCCAGCCAGCAGCACGTCTTCGAAATTCAGGGCCGGTGCCTGGCCGCGGGTACTGATATAGCGCATAGGGGCAAACCTTCGGTTTGAGCTTCAAGCTTCAAGCGGTAAGCCGCACGCGCCTGCTGCGCGCACGGCCTGCCGCTGGTTAGTTCAACTGTTCGACGCGGATCCGCATGACCTTGCCGACGACATCGTCCAGGGCTTCCAGGGCGGCCAGCGCCTCGTCGATGCGCGCCTCGACCACCCGGTGGGTGACCAGGATCATCGGCACCAGGCCGTCGTGTTCTTCGACTTCCTTCTGCATGATCGATTCGATATTGATCCCGCGCTGCGACAGGATGCTTGCCACCTGGGCCAGCACGCCGGGATGGTCCTTGGCCTGGATACGCAGGTAATAGGCGCTTTCGCACGCGGCGATCGGCAGGATCGGGTGATCGGACAGGGAATCCGGCTGGAAGGCCAGGTGCGGCACACGGTTGGTCGGGTCGGTGGTCAGGGCACGGACCACGTCCACCAGGTCGGCCACCACGGAAGACGCGGTCGGCTCCATGCCGGCACCGGCACCGTAGTACAGGGTGCTGCCGGCGGCGTCGCCATTGACCATCACCGCGTTCATCACGCCATTGACGTTGGCGATCAGGCGATCGGCCGGGATCAGCGTCGGGTGCACGCGCAACTCGATACCGGCCTCGGTGCGCCGCGCCACGCCCAGGTGCTTGATGCGATAGCCCAGGGCCTCGGCGTAGCCCACGTCAGCGGTGGTCAGCTTGGTGATGCCTTCGGTGTAGGCCTTGTCGAATTGCAGCGGAATACCGAAAGCGATGGAGGCGAGAATGGTCAGCTTGTGCGCCGCATCGATGCCTTCGACGTCGAAGGTCGGATCGGCTTCGGCATAGCCCAGGGCCTGCGCCTCTTTCAGCACGTCGTCGAAGGCACGACCCTTCTCGCGCATTTCGCTGAGGATAAAGTTGCCGGTGCCGTTGATGATCCCGGCCAGCCAGTTGATGCGGTTGGCCGCCAGGCCTTCGCGAATCGCCTTGATCACCGGGATACCACCGGCCACCGCCGCTTCGAAGGCGACTATCACGCCCTTCTCGCGGGCCTTGGCGAAGATCTCGTTGCCGTGCACGGCGATCAGCGCCTTGTTCGCGGTGACCACATGCTTGCCATTGTCGATGGCCTTGAGCACCAACTCCTTGGCCAGGGTGTAACCACCGATCAGCTCGATAACGATATCGATCTCGGGGTTGTTGACCAGCTCGAAGACATCCTGGGTCAGGCTGATGCCGGTCGTGTCGTACTGCGGCTTGGGCGAGCGAATGGCGATCTGGGCGATTTCAATACCACGGCCGGCGCGCCGGGTAATCTCCTCGGCGTTACGCTTGAGTACATTCAAAGTACCGCCACCGACGGTGCCCAGCCCACAGATGCCTACTTTGACCGGTTTCACACTGAACTCCCCATCTGCACTGCGTAAAACGGCCGGAGCAAGCCCCGGCCGTAGAAAAAGAGCCGCACCATACGAAGCGGCTGTTTATTAGTCAATCCGCCGCGAGGCTCGGACTACTTAGATTTCTGGGCGGATTCCAGGGCGATTTTCGCCAGCTGTGGTGCCGGCTGGTAGCCCGGGATGATCTTGCCATTGGCCAGGACGATGGCTGGCGTGCCCGTGACGCCGATCATCTGGCCCAGGGCGTACTGCTTGGCGACCGGATTGTCGCACTGCGCCTCGGGTACCGGCTGACGGGTTTTCGCCAGATCCATGGCCTGCTGCCTGTCCTTGGCACACCAGACACTGGCCAGTTCCTTGGCCGCGGCGCTGCCCAGGCCCTGGCGCGGGAAGGCCAGATAGCGCACATCAACGCCCAGGCGATTGAGCTCCGGCACTTCGCTGTGCAGCTTCTGGCAATAGCCACAATCGGTATCGGTAAACACGGTGATATGGGTCTTGGATTCTTTACCGGCAAAAATCACCATCTCGGAAGCCGGAATCGCGGCGATGGTCTTGGCCACGCCCTGGCTCTCCGCCTGCTCGGTCAGGTTGACCGCCTTGCCGTCCTTGACCTGAAACAGGTAACCCTGCAGGAGAAATTGACCGTCCTCACTGGCATAGAGCTGACGCCCGCCCTGCAACTGCACCTGATAAACCCCAGGCATGGGGCTTTCGGCAATGGCCTCGACCGGCAGGTCCGGCTGGATGGCCTGCAAGGTCTTGCGGATGGCCTGATCGGCATCGGCGGCCACTGCCACGCTACCGGCCAGACCCAGAGTCAGAGCCGCGAAAGTGCGAGTAAAACGCATGGATTCTCCTGTCATACGACATACTAAGCGGTGATCGGCACAGCCTACCATAGAAGCCTGCAGAGACCGACTACGGCAGGCTGGGCGGCGCTCTCAGCCTCGTGGATGGTGCTCGGCATGCAGCTCCTGCAGTCGCGCGCGAGCAATATGGGTGTAGATCTGCGTGGTCGACAGATCGCTATGCCCAAGCAACATCTGCACCACGCGCAGATCGGCCCCGTGATTAAGCAGATGAGTCGCGAAGGCATGGCGCAGGGTATGCGGTGACAGGCTCTTGGCAATCCCGGCTACGCGGGCCTGGTGCTTGATGCGGTACCAGAAGGTCTGCCTGGTCATCTGCTCGCCGCGCAGACTGGGAAACAGCACATCGCTGGGCTTGCCGTCCAGCAGAAAGGGCCGCGCCTCCTTGCTGTAGCGCTCGATCCAGGCAATGGCCTCCTCGCCCAGCGGTACCAGGCGCTCCTTGCTGCCCTTGCCGAACACCCGCAGCACGCCCTGGCGCAGATTGACCTGCTCCAGGGTCAGACTGATCAACTCGCTGACCCGCAGGCCACAGGCATACAGCACTTCGAGCATGGCGCGATCGCGCAAGCCGATGGGGTCATCCAGTTCGGGGGCAGCCAGCAGCGCCTCGACATCCGCCTCGGACAGGGATTTGGGCAGCGGCCGACCGAGTTGCGGCAAGTCCACCTGCAGGGTCGGGTCGCCGACAATCAGCCCCTCACGCAGCAGAAAGCGGTAGAACCCGCGCAAGCCGGAGAGCAAGCGCGCCGTGGAACGGGCCTTGTAGCCTTCATTCATGCGCCAGGCCAGGTGGTCGAGAATCAGCCCGCGCCCGGCGCTGACCAACTCCAGATCCCGCGCCTGCAGCCAGCCGTTGAACAGCGCCAGATCACTGCGATAGGCCGCACGGGTATGCACGGACAAGCCCTTCTCCAGCCACAGACTCTCAAGAAAACGATCAATCAGGGGGTGGTCGACGGCTGACATCAGAAAACCTGGGGAAGATGAACTACGCTAGTTTTCCATGCCCGGATGCAGCGAGCCAGGGTTAATACCATCCGGCACCGCCCGACCAACGGCGGAAAACCGGCGAAAAGCAACTCGTCACCTACCTTTCGATGGGTGACAGCAGTAGGATTGCCCGCCATGATTGCATAACGCCACCATTCAATTGCAGGGATCGCCATGTCCAGCCAACAACACTCGCGCCTCGGTCAAATCCTGATCAACAAGGGCCTGATCGACCGCAGCCAGCTGGATGCCGCCATTCAGGTACAGCTCACCAGCCAGAAACGTCTGGGCGAGATCCTTATCGAGCGCGGCCTGCTCAGCGAACGTCAGCTGAAAAAAGCCCTGTCCAAGCAAAGCAACCTGCGCGTAGCCGCCACCCTGGTCGCCGCCCTGCTCAGCCCCTTCCAGATCGCCAGCGCCGATACCCAGCGTAGCCAGCCCAGCGCCATCGGCCAGCTGGAGCGACCCCAGGGCCTGCGCCCCCTGAGCGACAAGGAAATGAGCAAGGTCAGCGCACAGGGCCTGGAAGATGTACTGCAAGGCCTGTTCCTGCAGGCGGGCAGTGGCGACGGCCTGGGCACCGTCGGCCAGCTGAGCAAGCTGGTGATGCCGGTGCTCAGCAGCCTCGAGGCGGAAACCACAATGACCGACGTGCAGTACGACACCGACCATATGAGTTCGGCGGTCAATAGCGATGGCTCGGTCAACGTACGCCTGCCCAGCAGCATCGGCGAACTGCGCTTCGACAATATCCGCGTCGCCGGCACACCCCAGGGGCAAAGTTTCGGCAGCCTCAGCCTGCACGATATCGACCTGTCCCAGGCCTCGTTGAAAATCAGCCTGAACAAGTAGAACGCCGCGCCGCCGGAGCCGCTCGAACGGCCCAGGCAATCAGCTACCCCCTGAAACGCAAAAAGCAGCCCGAAGGCTGCTTTTTATAAGGAAGCTGAGACTTAGCCCAGTTTTTCCTTGATACGTGCTGCCTTACCGGACAGGTCACGCAGGTAGTA
>JBFJZW010000201.1:0-8762 GCA_041621875.1 Pseudomonas sp.
TCACCAGCTCAACGGTGTCAAGAGAGTCGGCACCCAGGTCTTCGACGAAGGAAGCGCTGTTGGTTACTTCCTCTTCTTTGACGCCAAGCTGCTCGGCAACGATTTTCTTGACGCGTTCTTCGATGGTGCTCATACCTTGTTCTCACTCCTAATGGGACAAATCCAGGCCACTGGTCTGCGGCCAAGTGTATAGAAAGGGTTTTTAGCATTTCAAGCTGAATGCCGGGGTGCCCCCAAGAACACTTCAACGACCTGCCTATAAACCTGTTGCAGCTTTATAACGGATTTTAGACAGCATCTATGACAGTTTTCTGAAGGCATCCGTCACATTTAACTCATGTACATCCCGCCGTTCACAGGGATAGTAGCTCCTGTGACGTAAGCTGCGCCATCGGAAGCAAGGAAAGCGACCACTTTTGCGATCTCTTCGGCCTGCCCCAAACGACCCAGCGGAATCTGGGTAAGCAGCGCATCACGCTGCGCTTCCGGCAGTTCGCGGGTCATATCGGTGTCGATAAACCCTGGCGCTACGGCATTCACGGTAATCGCCCGCGAACCCACTTCACGCGCCAGCGCACGACCGAAACCTTCCAGCCCGGCCTTGGCCGCAGCATAGTTCACCTGGCCGGCGTTGCCCATGGCTCCGACCACCGACCCGATATTGATGATGCGCCCGTAACGCGCCTTGGTCATGCCACGCAGCACCGCCTTGGTCAGCCGGTACAGGCTGCTCAGGTTGGTATTGATAACATCGAACCATTCGTCGTCTTTCATCCGCAGCATCAGGTTATCGCGGGTGATACCGGCGTTGTTGACCAGGATCAACGGCTGACCAAGATGCTGCTGGATATGCTCGAGGGTGCTGGCAACCGACTCGTCATTGCTGACATCCAGCACCAGGCCGGCACCTTCGATGCCGTTGGCTTTCAGGGTTTCGGCGATACGCTCGGCCCCCGAAGCGGAGGTCGCGGTGCCTATTACCACAGCGCCTTGACGCCCCAGTTCCAGGGCAATTGCCTGGCCAATGCCACGGCTCGCACCAGTGACCAATGCAACCTTACCTTGCAGGCTCATAGCCTTTCTCCTTAATCAGACCAGGGCCGCCCGCGCGGCAGCGAAGGCGTCCGGGGTGTCCAGGTTATGGGTATTGATACCTTTGACGCAGCGCTTGTTCAAACCGGACAGCACCCTGCCCGGGCCGCACTCGACCAGATCGGTGACACCCTGGCCCGCCAGGCAGACCATGGACTCGACCCAGCGTACCGGACTGTACAGCTGCGCCAGCAAATCGCGCTTGAGACTCTCAAGATCGGTCACCACCGCAGCGCTGACATTCTGCACCAGGGCAATCTGCGGAGCCTGCCAGTCGATGGCCGCCACCGCCTCGGCAAAGCGCTCGGCCGCCGGGCGCATCAACGCACAGTGCGAAGGCACGCTCACCGGCAGCGGCATTGCACGCTTGGCACCGCGCGCCTTGCAGGCCTCGATGGCGCGCGCCACGGCGGCAGCACCACCGGCGATCACCACCTGCCCCGGGGCATTGAAGTTCACCGCACTGACCACTTCACCTTGCGCGGCTTCGGCGCAGGCGGCCAGTACATCGGCATCGTCCAGCCCGAGAATGGCAGCCATGCCGCCCTGCCCGGCCGGCACGGCCTGTTGCATCAATTGCCCACGGTGTTCGACCAGCTTCACCCCGGCCGCCAGAGACAGGCTACCGGCAGCGACCAGGGCGGAATACTCACCCAGGCTATGACCAGCGACAAAAGCCGGGCGCGCACCACCCTCGGCCTGCCACAAGCGCCAGAGCGCTACGGAGGCAGCCAGGATCGCCGGCTGGGTCTTGTCGGTCTGATTGAGTTGCTCTTCAGGCCCCTGCTGGGTCAGCGCCCAGAGGTCGTAACCCAGGGCCTCGGAGGCTTCGGCAAAGGTATCGAGAATCAACGGCTGCTGTGCGCCGTGCTCGGCCAACATCGCCAGGGACTGCGAGCCCTGACCCGGAAAGACGAATGCGAGAGATGCAGACATGGAAACCTGTTCCTAATGATCTTGATCGTCGGAAATTTACACCTAGCCTAGCCAAGCGCAACAAACTGACAGTTGGATGACAGGCCGACCGTCGCGGTCACATCCTAAAGCAAGTGTTCGCCCAGGCGACCATGCAAACGTTGCGGCAGATTTTCCTCAATCTCCGCCAAAGCTCGGCGAATGGCGCTTTTAAAACCATCGGGCCCGGCAGAACCATGGCTTTTCACCACGATGCCCTGCAAGCCGACAAAACTCGCCCCATTATGCTGGGCCGGAGCCAGATCACCGCGCAGGCGACGCAGCAGCGGCAATGCCAGCAAGCCCACCAGACGCGCCGCCAGACTGGACTTGAACAACGCCTCGATGCGCAGGGCAATCATGCTGGCCAGCCCTTCACTGGACTTGAGCAGGATATTGCCGACAAAGCCGTCGCAGACCACCACATCGGCCTCGCCGCGGTACAAGCCATCGCCTTCGACAAAGCCGATATAGTTCAGGCCCTCGGCCGCCTGCAGCAGGCTCGCCGCCAACTTGACCTGCTGATTGCCCTTGATCGGCTCGGTGCCGACGTTGAGCAACGCCACCCGCGGCCTGACCACACCCAGCGCCTCCGCGGTGACCGAGCCCATTACCGCGAACTGATAGAGGTGCTCGGCGCTGCAGTCGACATTGGCCCCCAGATCGAGCAGATGGCAAAAACCCGCCTGCGTGGGAATAGCCGTCACCATGGCCGGCCGATCAATACCAGGCAGGGTCTTCAGCACATAACGCGACAGGGCCATCAAGGCACCGGTATTGCCAGCGCTGACGCAAGCCTGGACCGCGCCGCTGCGCAGCAACTCCAGGCTCACCCGCATCGACGAATCGGGTTTGCCGCGCAAGGCCTGCGTCGGCCGCTCATCCATCTCGATCACCTCAGCCGCCGGCTCGACACGCAGGCGCGCACGATCGACACCCGGATAACGGGCAATCAGCGGTTCGAGAAGAGAGGGTTGGCCGACGAGGACCAGGTGCAACGAAGGGTATTCGGCCAGACAGGCAATGCAGGCCGGAACAATGCAGTGGGGACCGAAGTCCCCACCCATTGCATCAATCGCGATGATCGGAGCGGACAAGATTTACTCGTCAGCGCCCTTGTCGATCACTTTGCGACCACGGTAAACGCCTTCTGGCGATACGTGGTGACGCAGGTGAACTTCACCGGTGGTTTTCTCGACGGACAGGGTGCTGCCTTCGAGAGCATCGTGGGAACGACGCATGTCACGGGCGGAACGGGATTTTTTGTTCTGCTGAACAGCCATAACTAATTAACTCCTAAACGTTTGGGTCACGCTTTAACTGCGCCAATACATTGAACGGGTTGGACCGCGTTACCTCGTCCTCGCTCGACTCGGGCTCATCGAGCCCAGCCGGTTGCTGGCAATCTTTAGGGTCATGAGCCGGGACAATGGGCAAAGCGAGCAACAGCTCCTCCTCGACCAGCGCCAGCAGATCCAATGGGTCTTCACCCAGCTCCAGCACGTCATAGCCTTGCGGCACGGACTGGGTATTCGCCCCCTCTTTCACCACGGCGTAATCACACTCGCTATGGATCGGCAGAACGACCAGGTCCAGACAACGCTGGCATACCATCTTGACCTCAACCGCAAGCTCGCTATGGATAACCACGGCATTACGCTCGTCACGCTCGAAGAAAAACTTCGCACGCACCACGCCTTGGTTATCGGCAAGTGGGTCGCAGAGTCGCGGCAAATCGGCCAGCAGCAAATCACCCTCAAGGGTGGTGCCACGATCAGCAAGTTTGCGCGGATCAACGTGAGGTGGAATCGGTGCATTTGACATAGGCGGCGCATTCTAGGGATGCGCCCCGCCGCTGTCAAAGGAAATTCGGCCTGTCCAGCATCTGCCACCACCGTTAAAATCGCCTCCTTATAACGTGAAGTCGCACAGCGACGATCCCCCGAATGCCCTCTCCCTCGGGAGACGATGGCGCGAAGCGCCGGAAGAGGGACTCGGACGCACCCGTCACCCTGAAAGGAAATCAATATGCTGCCTCTGGTGCTCGCCTCCAGCTCACCCTACAGACGTGAACTGCTCGCCCGCCTGCGCCTACCCTTCAGCTGGTGCGCCCCGGATATCGACGAATCCCGCCGGGCGGACGAAACCGCAGACAGCCTGGTACGCCGCCTGTCCCTGGAGAAAGCCCGGGCCCTCAGCGACAGCCACCCACAGCACCTGATTATCGGCTCGGATCAGGTCGCGATGCTCGGCCAGCAGATCCTCGGCAAGCCGCACAGCTTCGAACGCGCCCGCGAACAGCTACTCGCCGCCAGCGGCAACAGCGTCACCTTCCTCACCGGCCTGACCCTGCTCGACAGCCGCAGCGGTGCCAGCCAGACCGACTGTATCCCCTTTACCGTGCATTTTCGCCCGCTCAGCGATGCCCAGATCGCCCGCTACCTGCACGCCGAGCAGCCCTACGACTGCGCGGGCAGCTTCAAGGCCGAAGGCCTGGGCATCAGCCTGTTTCGCAGTACCGAAGGCAGCGACAGCAACAGCCTGATCGGCCTACCCCTGATCCGCCTGGTGGACATGCTACTGGCCGCCGGAATCGATATCCCATAAACGCACAGGCCCGATCAAATGACCGGGCCTGCTCGGAGCACAGTAACAATCAGCGCAGCGACGGCCCCTGAAAGCCCATCCACAACGCCACATGCTCGGCAACGCTGGAACCCAGGGTCTTCGCAAAGCGATCCAGCGGCGACTCCTTCACCGTGAAGTCGACCAGCTCTTTCTCACCGATCACCTCACGCGCCACATAGCTGGTATTGCCCAGCGCATCAACCAAGCCCAACTGCAGGGCCTGCTCGCCCGACCAGACCAGGCCGGAGAACAGCTCCGGGTGCTCGGCATCCTTCAAGCGCTCACCGCGCCCCTGCTTAACGCTGGCGATAAACTGGCGATGCGTGGTTTCCAGCACGGTTTTCCAGAACTGCGCCTCGTCCTCCCGGGCCGGCTGGAACGGGTCAAGAAACGCCTTGTGCTCGCCAGAGGTATAGACGCGACGATCCACACCCAGCTTCTCCATCACCCCGACAAAACCGAAGCCCGCCGCCGTCACGCCAATCGAACCCACCAGACTGGCCTTGTCGGCATAGATCTCATCGGCGGCACTGGCGATGTAATAGGCCCCCGAAGCCCCCAGGTCGGTGATCACCGCATACAGCTTGATCGCCGGGTACTCTGCGCGCAGCCGACGAATCTCGTCATAGACATAACCCGACTGCACCGGACTGCCACCCGGACTATTGATGCGCAGGATCACGCCCCGGGTATTGGCATCCTCGAAGGCAGCCCGCAGGCTGCCGACAATATTGTCGGCGCTGGCCGATTCCTTGTCGGCAATCATTCCGCGCACCTCGATCACCGCGGTATGCGCGGTGCCGCCCGCCGCACCCTTTTTCATATCGAGCAACGGTGAAAACAGCACCAGAGCGCCAAACAGGTAGATAAAGGTCAGCAACTTGAAGAAAATCCCCCAGCGCCGCGCCCTGCGCTGCTCCTGCACGCCCGCCAGCAGGGTTTTTTCCAGCAGCTTCCAGCTTTTACCGTCGTCATCCGCCGTAGCCGATGCCTTCCATTCATCCGACATGCTCTCTCACCTCAACTGATTGCCCAACCGCACGCCGCTCCAGCCAGGCGCGCAATTCGGTGAAACATTCTATTGCCAGCGTCGGCTGACACTCACGTAACGCCTGCAGAGGCTGAGCGCCATAACCCACCGCCACACAGTCCATGCCAGCACGCTGCGCCATCTGCAGATCGAAGGACGAATCCCCCACCATCAGTGCCTGACTGGCCGCCACACCACTCTGCGCGAGAATTTCATGCAGCATCAACGGGTCCGGCTTGCTGGCCGTTTCATCCGCGCAGCGACTGTAGTCGAAATAATCCAGCCAGCCACGATCGGCCAGCACCCGCTGCAAACCATGCCGCCCCTTGCCGGTAGCCACCGCCAAACCATAGCCGGCGGCGCGAAACGCCTCCAGCCCCTCGGCTACCCCCGGAAACAGCGCCGAGGGCTCGGACTCCAACGCCAGATAGTTTTCGCTGTAGCTATGGCGCAAGCGCTGGGCGCGAGCCTGATCATGCAGATCCGGATAGAGGCAGCGTATCGCCTCAGGCAGCCCCAGACCAATAATCCCGCGCACCTGCTCATCGCTGCAGCGCGTCAACTCGCAGGCATCCGCCGCCAGGTGCATGGCCGTAACGATACGACCGATGGAATCGACCAGCGTGCCGTCCCAATCGAAGATCAACAACCGATAGTCACGCGCCTGACAGCCACGCATCTGAGAATCAGGCACCGAGACGCTCCACGGTCCGCGCCCACATCTCGTCGACCGGAGCCGCCAGCTTCAGCTGCCCGCCATCCGGCAGCGGCACCACCAGCTCATAGGCATGCAGGAACAGGCGCTTGCCGCCCAGGCCGCGAACTTCTTTGGTGAAATCGTCGTCGCCATACTTGCTGTCGCCGGCGATGCAATGCCCCGCATGCTGGGCATGCACACGGATCTGATGAGTACGCCCGGTCACCGGCTTGGCCTCGACCAGGGTGGCGAACTCGCCGAAGCGGCGCAGCACGCGGAAGATCGTCAGCGCCTCCTTGCCTTCGGGATTGACCTCAACCATGCGCTCACCCGAGCGCAGATTGCTCTTAAGCAGAGGTGCATTGACCTGCTTCTTGGCAGTCGCCCAATGGCCACGCACCAGCGCCATATAGCGCTTATCCACGCCATCGCCACGCAAGGCTTCATGCAGATGGCGCAACATGCTGCGCTTCTTGGCAATCATCAACAGGCCGGACGTATCGCGATCCAGGCGATGCACCAGCTCCAGATCCTTGGCATCGGGACGCAACTGACGGAAGGCTTCGATCACCCCGTAGTTGAGACCACTGCCGCCATGCACGGCGATCCCTGCGGGCTTATTGAGCACGATCAGGGCCTTGTCCTCATAGACGATGGCCGCCTCCAGGCGCTGCAACAGCCCCTGGGCCAGAGGCTCGGGCTCGTCACGTTCGGCCAGGCGCAGCGGCGGCACGCGAATGATGTCGCCGGCCTGCAGCTTGTACTCGGGCTTGATCCGCCCCTTGTTCACCCGCACCTCGCCCTTGCGCAAAATGCGGTAAATCAAGGTCTTGGGCACGCCTTTGAGCTGGGTGCGAAGAAAGTTATCGATGCGCTGGCCGGCAAGTTCCGGCGCAACCTCAAGTAGCTGAACGCCAGAGGTTGGAGAGGTAGGAGTCGTCATCGCGCAATCATAACAATTTTTTATGGATTTGAAGCACTTAATCATTGCTGCTATAGTCGGGACGCCGCCAAAAGCGGCCTGGTTTGCGGATGATCGCCAAAACTGCCATCCCCAACCAACGCAACCCATTCTGGACGCGAGGCCGTCCGACGGGTTATTCGCAGAAAGAAGGTCGCCAAGACCGCGAACAACTCGGAAATAAAGCCTTCAAGCCATGATGCGCGACCTTCCCCTTTGGACGGCCGCGGTAATAGTTAACCCGCTGCGGATTTTCGCGAGCGGCACCCGATTTTCAGCGATACGTGTAGGGTGGAGATGCACAACTGTCGGTCCGCGTAGCAATTGCTTTACCAAGACGCTTTATCTCGTCCGCTACCGACAGCTGATTCCTCCTCCTGACTTAGTGCTTTCTGTCACAACAGCGAGCAGGAGACGTCCGTCGCGGCCCAGCCCAACTGGCTGATTGCCGCTCGACAATGGAACGCTTTACGACCGTTCTAGACGCGCCTGACACCGACCCTGAAGTCGTGTGTGCCGAACGCCGCTTCCGCCAGCACCGGAAACCGACGGTACTACATGAAAAGAATGCTGATTAACGCAACTCAACCCGAAGAGTTGCGTGTCGCCCTGGTAGACGGGCAGAAACTCTACGACCTGGACATCGAGTCCGGTGCCCGCGAGCAGAAAAAATCCAACATCTACAAAGGTAAGATCACCCGCGTAGAACCCAGCCTGGAAGCCGCTTTCGTCGATTTCGGCTCGGAACGCCACGGCTTCCTCCCGCTCAAAGAAATTTCCCGCGAATACTTCAGCAAGGCCCCCGAAGGCCGCGTCAATATCAAGGACGTGCTCAAGGAAGGCCAGGAAGTCATCGTCCAGGTCGAGAAAGAAGAGCGTGGCAACAAGGGCGCAGCCCTGACCACCTTTATCAGCCTGGCCGGTCGTTACCTGGTGCTGATGCCGAACAACCCGCGCGCCGGCGGCATCTCGCGCCGCATCGAAGGCGAAGAGCGTAACGAACTGCGCGAAGCGCTGAACGGCCTGGTCGCCCCGAGCGATATGGGCCTGATCGTGCGCACCGCCGGTCTCGGCCGCTCCAGCGAAGAAATGCAGTGGGACCTCGATTACCTGCTGCAACTCTGGACCGCCATCAAGGAAGCCTCCCTGGACCGCGCCGCTCCTTTCCTGATCTACCAGGAAAGCAACGTGATCATCCGCGCCATCCGCGACTACCTGCGCCAGGACATCG
This sequence comes from Pseudomonas sp., assembly GCA_041621875.1. Lineage (GTDB taxonomy): Bacteria > Pseudomonadota > Gammaproteobacteria > Pseudomonadales > Pseudomonadaceae > Aquipseudomonas. Next base: position 8,594 of record JBFJZW010000201.1, read on the forward strand.
GCGAAGTACTGGTCGACAGCGTCGAAGCGCAGCAGGAAGCCCTGAGTTTCATCAACCAGGTGATGCCGCAGTACGCCAGCAAGATCAAGCTGTATGAAGACAGCGTGCCGCTGTTCAACCGCTTCCAGATCGAAAGCCAGATCGAAACCGCCTTCCAGCGCGAAGTGAA
>JBFJZW010000202.1:0-8745 GCA_041621875.1 Pseudomonas sp.
CGGTGTGACCGTGTTTTTCCACGGTGAGCTTGTGGGTCAGGTCGAATACCCCGGGCTTGTAGGGTTCCATGGCAGTGTTCATAAATATCCACGTAGATTGTGCGCCCTCTCCCTCTGGGAGAGGGGATAAAAGCTACAGCAGGCGATCGAGCATGCCGCCTTGGTCGAGCAGGCGGCGGGCGATGATCACCCGCATGATTTCGTTGGTGCCCTCCAGTATCTGGTGCACCCGGCTGTCGCGCACCCAGCGCTCCAGCGGGTAGTCGTTGAGATAACCATAGCCGCCATGCAGCTGCAGGGCCTCGTTGCACAGGTTGAAACAGTGGTCGGTGGCGAAGCGCTTGGCCATGGCGCAGTACAGGCTGGCTTCGCCGTGGCCCTGATCGAGCTTGTGCGCGGCCAGGCGCACCATCTGCCTACTCGCTGTCAGATCGGTGAGCATGTCGGCCAGCTTGAACTGCAGGGCCTGGAACTCGCTGAGGGGCTTGCCGAACTGTTTGCGCTCTTCCACGTAGCGCAGCGATTGTTCCAGCGCCGCCTGGGCCGCGCCGAGGGAGCAGCTGGCGATATTGATCCGCCCGCCATCCAGGCCCTTCATCGCATAGACAAAGCCCTGGCCCTCGGGGCCGATGCGGTTGCCGGCGGGAATGCGCACGCCTTCGAAGCTGATGGTGCGGGTCGGCTGGGCGCGCCAGCCCATCTTCAGTTCGTTGCGCCCGTACTTCACCCCTGGGCTGTCGGCCGGCACCAGGAAGCAGGAAATCCCCTTGGCCCCGCTGTCTTCGCCGCTGCGCGCTATCACGATCAGCACATCGGTTGAACCCGCGCCGGAGATAAAGCACTTGCTGCCATCGAGCACATAGTCCTCGCCGTCACGCTTGGCGCGGGTGCGCAGGTGGGCGGCGTCGGAGCCGGCGTCCGGCTCGGTCAGGCAGTAGGAGGCCAGCAGTTCGCCGCTGGCCAGGCGTGGCAGCCAGGCATCCTTGAGCGCCTGTTCGGCGAAGGAGGCGAGCATCCAGATCGCCATGTTATGGATGGTGATAAAGGCGGTGGTGGCGACACAACCCGCCGCCAGCTGCTCGAATATCAGCGCCGAGGACAACCGCGACAGGCCCAGGCCGCCATCCTCTTCCTTGAGATAGAGGGCCAGGTAGCCCTGTTCGGCGGCGCACCTGATCACTTCCAGCGGGAAGTGGTGGTCGCGGTCCCAGTCGCCGGCATGGGGAGCCAGTTCCCGCGCGGCAAAGGCGCGGGCGCTGTCTACCAGCAGGCGTTGTTCATCGCTGAGTTCGAACTCCATAAATCCTCATTGCAGGGTGGGGGGCTGTCCGGCGGCGCGTCGTTCGGCCTGCCAGGCGGCGAGGCTGGGTGCCGCCTGGGAGCCGTCGAGGCGGTCGAGGATGCTGAAGTAGTCCTGCTTGAGCGGGTCGCGCATCACCTCGGCGCGGCTCTTGACCTGGACGACATACACCGTCTGCGCGTTCTGGTGATCGAAGGCACGCCACTCTTGCCGGTCCTTGAGTAGCTGATAGCTGTGGTTTTCCAGGGCCTTGATCAGCGTTTCGCTGTCCAGGCTCTTGCTCCGCTGCACGGCGTCGGCCCACTGGTAGACGATGCTGTAGGCCGAGGCCGCGGAGCTGGAGGGGTACATCTCGTAACGCTGGCTGAAATCCTTGACGAAGGCTGCGCCGCGGGCGGACTTCTCCAGGGCCGGTACGCGCCAGGTCCAGGGTTCGGTGCCGAGTACGCCCTGCATGATCCCTGGGCCGGCCTGTTCGACCATATGCTGGGTCAGGTTGGGTGCGACGATCTGCATGCGCTTGGTCAGGCCCAGGTTCTGGGCGATGCGCATGGCGCGCACCAGATCCTCGCCGAACAGTACCAGGACCAGCACCTGTGCCTGGCTGGCGGCGGCCTGGGTCAGGGCGTTCTGGTAGTCGGCCATGCGCGCGCCGGGGAAGGGCACCTTGACCCCCGGGTGCTTGCCCTGGTCCGTACTGCCGGTGGTCTGGCGCAGCGAGCTTTCCGAGGTGTGACCCCAGGTGTAATCGGCGGTGACGTAGAAGTAATCCTTGTTCGGCAGGTGCTTGCTCAGGTAACCGCCGAGGGCGTGGGCGCTCATCCAGGCGTTGTTGCACTCGCGGAACATATAACGATGGCCGTCCTTGCCGGTGGTGTCGTTGGAATAGGTGAGGGTGCCGAAGTACAGCAGGCCATGCTTGGCCGCACGCTTGCCGGCGGCGATGGCCACTGCGCTGGAGGAGCCGCCGAACAGCATGGCCGCGCCTTCGGCGGCCAGTTTGTCGACATTGCGCTCGGCCTTGGCCGGGCGCGAGGCGGTGTCCTTGCTGGACAGGCGCAACGGTCGGCCGAGCACGCCACCGCGCTCGTTCAGCTCGTCTATGGCCAGCAAGGCACCGCGCATCTGGGCCAAACCTTCTTCCTTATAAGGGCCGGTGCGCGGGTAGTTGAGACCGAGGGTGATCGGTTCGGCGGCCTGGGCAACGGCAGTGATCCCGGCCCACAGGGCCAGGGTGGCAGTCAGTCGTTTCATTGCAATCCTCCATGTTCTAGTTATGCCTGACCGACTGTGAGGCCAGGGCGAGCAGGGAGGCATTGTCTTTTGGTCTAAGGGACCGGGTATTGCAGTGCGTCAATAGAGGATCAGGTTCTCATTTCAGCTGGATGGTCATATTGCTGCCGACGATGGAGTCTTCATCGAACCAGCGGCTGGTCACTGTCTTGGTTTCGCTGAAGAAGCGCACGGCCTGTTTGCCATAGGCATGCAGGTCGCCATAGAAGGAGCCTTTCCAGCCGGTAAAGGAGAAGAATGGCAGCGGCACCGGCACTGGCACGTTGATGCCGACCTGGCCGACTTGCACCGCGTGCTGATAATGCCGCGCCGCGCCGCCGCAACGGGTGAAGATCGAGGTGCCGTTGCCGTAGGGGCTGGCGTTGACCAGTTCAATGGCCTGCTCCAGGTTGTCGACTTCCATGCACACCAGTACCGGGCCGAAGATTTCCTCGCGGTACAGGCCCATCTTGGTGGTGACGCCGCGAAACAGCGTCGCGCCGATCCAGTTGCCGTTGGGGTAGCCCTCGACCGCGCAGTGCGAGCCGTCGAGCAGGCATTCGGCCCCTTCCGCTTTGCCCTCGGCGATCAGGCGCAGCACGCGCTGCCTGGCCTGCTGACTGATCAGCGGGCCAAAGGCGGCGTGGCCGTCGGTCCAGTAACCGGGTTGCAGGTCGGCCATCTGTGCCTGCAGCTCGTCGATCCACTGCTTCGATTCGCCGACGAACACCGCCACGCTGATCGCCATGCAGCGCTGCCCGGCCGCGCCGCAACTGGCCCCGACCAGGTTGCTCAGCACCTGCTGCTTGTTGGCGTCGGGCATGATCACCATATGGTTCTTGGCCCCGGCGAAGGCCTGCACGCGTTTCAGGTGGGCGGTGCCGGTGCGGTAGATATGCTGGCCCACCGGCACCGAGCCGACGAAAGAGATGGCGCGGATATCCGGGTGGGTCAGCAGGCTGTCGACCACCTCGCGCGCGCCGTGCAGCACCTGCAGCACGCCCTTGGGCGCACCGGCCTCGATAAACAGCTCGGCCAGGCGGTTGGGGGTCAGCGGGTCCTGTTCGGACGGCTTGAGAATAAAGGTGTTGCCGGCGGCGATGGCCAGGGGAAACATCCACAGCGGGATCATCGCCGGGAAGTTGAACGGGGTGATGCCCACGCACACGCCCAGCGGCTGAATCCAGCTGGCGGTGTCGATGTCGCGAGCCACGTTCTCCATGGTCTCGCCCATCATCAGGCTGGCGATATTGCAGGCCTGCTCCACCACCTCGATACCGCGCCAGACATCGCCCTTGGCATCGGCCAGGGTCTTGCCGGTTTCGCCGGAGAGGATTTCCGCCAGCTCGTCGTGGTGTTCCTTGAGCAGGTGCTGGTAGCGCAGCATCAGCCGCGCGCGGTCGGACACCGGCACTTCGCGCCAGGTGAGAAAGGCCGCCTTGGCGCTGGCAATCGCTGCTTCGATGTCCTCGGCAGTGGCCTTGGGTGCCAGGGCCAGAACTTCCTGGGTGGCCGGGTCGGTCACTTCGATAAATTCACGGGTGCGGCTCTCACGCCATTCGCCGTCGATCAGCTGCGGGATTGCCTTGGCCATGGTGTTCTCCACGCTGTTGTTTTGTCAGTGTTATAGCTGCCTTGTTGGGCTTTGTGGATTGACGATCTTGGGTGGTGGATGGACTATCTTGTGATTGAATAACTAGCCGGAATGCAATTCGGGGCGATTTCTCCCGGGTGGCATCCGGGTGATCGAGGAGGCGGATGAACGCACCAGTCGATACTTCCAACTGGCCCTTGCCGGCCAATGGCGTGCGTTTTATCACCCCGCCCAGGCTGCGTCGCCTGCTGGCCAGGCACCCCCTGGGGCAGGGCTGTTATCCCCAGGCCCTGGGGTTTTACCCCGAGGCGCTGGGCCATCGCATGCAGCGCCAGGTACCTGAGGATCATCTGCTGATCTACTGCCGCGCAGGGCGGGGCTGGCTGGAAACGGCGGATGGACGATTAGCTGTCAGTGGTGGCGATCTGCTGCTGTTGCCCAAGGGCGTCGCCCACGCTTACGGCGCGGATCCGCACAAGCCCTGGAGCCTGTACTGGGTGCATTTCGACGGCGAGCTGGTGGCGGACTTTCTCAAGCCCCTGGGCAAGGGGCCGCTATGGCGTATCGGCGTGCAGCCGCGGCTGCTGGCTGAGTTCGACGCACTACTCAACCTGCGCAAACAGGGCCTTAATCTGGCCCACTTTATCCATGCCGCCCACCAGTTGCAGGCGCTGCTCACCTCGCTGGCGGTGCTGCCGGCGCGCACCACCTTGAAATCCGGGCGGGTGCTGGATGTGGATGCAGTGCAGGCGGTGATGCGCGCCCATCTGCATGACAGCCTGAACCTCGATGAGCTGGCCGCGCAGTTCAAATTGTCGCGCTTCCACTTCGCCAAGACCTACCGCGCCCTGACCGGGCACGCACCGATCCAGGATTTTATCCAGCTGAAAATGGCCCACGCCTGCCGCCTGCTCGACGAGGGCGAGCAGGGCATCCGTCAGGTGGCCGAGCAGCTTGGCTATGACGATGTGTATTACTTCTCGCGGCTGTTCCGCAAAGTGGTGGGTATGGCACCCAGTCATTACCGCGCGCTGCACCAGGGTTGACTTGCCCCCCTCTTGACTTGCCTGGGTGGCTTGCCTAGCGTGTTGGCCTTTATTTGCATAAGCAGGATTCAGGCATGAGCGCTGCAGCTAACGTCAAACTCGAAGCCGGCTGGAAGGCGGCCCTGCATGATGAGTTCGAGAAGCCCTATATGCGTGAGCTGGGGGATTTTCTGCGCGGCGAGAAGGCGGCGGGCAAGGAAATCTATCCACCCGGCTCGCTGATCTTCAATGCGCTCAATTCCACCCCGCTGGCCCAGACCAAGGTGGTGGTGATCGGCCAGGACCCCTACCACGGCCCGGGTCAGGCCCATGGTTTGTGCTTCTCGGTGCAGCCTGGGGTGAAGACGCCGCCGTCGCTGGTGAATATCTATAAAGAGCTCAAGCGCGACCTGAATATCGATATTCCCGGCCACGGCAACCTGCAGCACTGGGCCGAGCAGGGCGTGCTGCTGCTCAACACCTCGCTGACGGTGGAGCAGGGTATCGCCGGCTCCCATGCCAAGATCGGCTGGCAGACCTTTACCGATCGGGTGATCGAGGTGGCCAGCCAGCAGCAGGAACGTCTGGTATTTCTGCTCTGGGGGGCCCATGCCCAGAGCAAGGAAAAGCTGATCGATACCAGCAAGCATCTGGTGCTGAAGTCGGTACACCCCTCGCCGTTGTCGGCGCACCGCGGCTTTATCGGCAACGGCCATTTCAGCCGTACCAACAAGTTTCTGCAGCAGCATGGGCTGAGCCCGATCGATTGGCGCTTACCCGAGGCCTGACAGGCGGCTACGAACTGCACTGCTGTTCGCCAAGATCCCTGCGCAGATCGCGCAGGCGTTGGGCCAGGCGTTCGCGCTGGGCCTCGTCGCTGCTGCTGAGCAGTTGGCTGAACAGCCTGGCCAACGCCTGGCGCGAGCGGCCATAACTGGCGCGGTACTCCTCGCTGTAGAAGCTCTCGCGTTGTTGCAGTAGGCGGGTCAGCTGCTCGGCGAAGTCGGCGCTGTCGCGCTCGGCGAGCACGTTGCGCAGTTGCGTTTGCCAGCGTTGACGGTTTTCCAGCCACAGGCGGTTCTGTTCGCCGAGGCCATTGGCCCAGGCGGCGATATGCGCGGTCTGGGCATTGTTCAGGCGGCCCAGCCAGGGCCGCAGGCGTTCCTGCATGCGCTCGCTGCGTTCGCTGATCTGGATGGCTAGGGGGGGATCGAGAAAGTCCTGGCGATCTTCCAGGTTGTCCTCGTCGAGGGCGGCGTAGAACTCGTCGACCTGCTGCTCGCTCAGGCCCTGCAGCAGCTCGATGGCGGTGGGGGTGATCTCGACACTGATGCGTTTGAGCGCGCCATCGAACAGAGCGAACTGCTCAAGCAGCTGGGCGCTGTCCGGCTGCGCCTGAACGAGGACGCTCTCGCTGCTGTGCAGCCAGTCGATATAGCGCGGCAACTCGGCGCTGCAGTGCCATTGCAGATGCGCCTGCAGGCGGGGCCTGAGCCAGGCCTGCTGCTGACGGTCGAGGTTCAGGTAGTCGTTGAGCCGCCAGGGCAGCAGCCAGTCCAGGTTGCGATAGGCCAAACCGATGCGGCTGCAGGCCGTGACCAGCAGGCTCAGGCAGAGCAATAACAGCAGGGTTTTCACGGCGGGCCAGGGCAGTAGGCTCATCTCAGGGGGCCTCGTTAAACCAGCCCTGAGAGTACCTCCGCGGCATGTGCCTGCGTGACTGCGGACATATTTGTTAAACAAAAACTGACCTGGGCGCAGGCAAAAAAGAGCCCGCACAAGGCGGGCTAAACGTGGTCGTCAAAGCGTTTTCAGCTGCGTTGCCAGAGCCTGAACAAGGGTTCGGCCAGGAACATCACCAGAAACAGACGCAGCACCTGCAGGGCGGTGACCAGCGCTACCGAGAGGTGCAGGGCTTCGGCGGTCAGGCACAGTTCGGTGATGCCGCCGGGCATCATGCCCAGGGTCAGCGAGGTCTGATCCTCGCCGGCCAGCCAGCCCAGGCCCTCGGCCAGCAGCGCGGCGCTGAGCATGGCCAGCAGGGTGAACAGCACGATGCGGGCGAGAAAAACCGGGGCGCTGCGAAAGAAGGCACGGTCGAAGTGACAGCCCAGGGCGCAGCCGATCAGCCATTGGCCGACCTGGCCCAGGCCATCGGGCAACCCCAGGTGCAGGTCGAAGGCCACACTGGCAGACGCGCAGACGGTCAACGGGCCGAGCATCCAGGGGTTGGGTTGGCCCAGACGCCCCCATAACCAGGCCAGCAGCGCGCCGCCCGGTAGCAGTACGGCCAGCCAGGGCCAGCTCACCGCCGCAGGCGCAGGTGGCTCGATGGGCGGCAGGCTCCAGGTGAAGATCGCCGGAATCAGCAGCACCACCATCAGCAGGCGCAGGCTGTGGGCGGCGGCGACCTTGGCGGTTTCGGCGTCATGCCGCAGGGCCAGGTTGACCATCTCGCTGGCACCGCCGGGCATGCTGGCAAAGAATGCCGTGGCGCGGTCCAGGCCGGCCCGGCGCAGTATGACGATACCGATCAGGCTGAGCAGCAGGGTGCCCAGGGCTCCGGCGATGATCACCCCGAAGTGGTCGAGCAGCTGGCCCATCACCTCGCTGGTGAAGTGCAGGCCGATGGCGCTGGACACCAGCCACTGGCCGGTCTTGCGTCCGCCCGGCATCTCGGTCACCAGCCAGCCGCTGCAGCGTACGGCGATCACCGCCAGCAGCGAGCCGATGATCCACGGCAAAGGCCAGCCGATCAGGCTGGCCAGATAGCCGCCTAACAGGCCGACCAGGGGCGTGGCCCACCAGCTTTGCCGGTGGGCCAGGGCAGGCAGCTTAGGCATTGGCCAGCTGCGTTTTACGCCGTGCACGCCACCAGCGCAGGCCCGGCAGACCCAGCATCAGGGCGGTGAGGGCCCACAGGCAGAGGCTGATCGGGCTGTTCCAGAGAATGCTCAGCTCGCCGGCGGAGATCGACAGGGCGCGGCGCAGGTTGTCTTCCATCAGCTCGCCGAGGACGAAGCCGAGAATCAGCGCCGACAGTGGGAAGTCCAGCTTGCGCAGGATATAGCCGAACACGCCGAGGCCGACCATCAGCACCAGGTCGAAGGTGGTGCTGTGCACCGAATACACGCCGACCATGCTGATCACGGTGATCGCCGGCACCAGCACCCAGTTCGGCACGGCGAGCATGCGTGAGAACAGGCCGACCAGCGGGATGTTCATCACCAGCAGAATCACGTTGCCGATAAACAGCGAGGCGATCAGGCCCCAGACCACGTCCGGCTGCTGTTCGAACAACAGCGGACCTGGGGTGATGTTGTACAGGGTCAGGGCCCCGATCATCACCGCGGTGGTACCCGAACCCGGGACGCCGAGGGTCAGCATGGGGATCAAGGATCCGCAGGCCGAGGCGTTGTTAGCCGCTTCCGGGGCGGCCAGGCCGCGCAGGTCGCCGTCGCCGAACTTGCCGCCCGGGCCGGCCATGCGTTTCTCGCTCATATAGGTCATGGCGCTGGCGATGGTCGCGCCGGCACCGGGCAGGGTGCCGATGA
>JBFJZW010000203.1:0-8713 GCA_041621875.1 Pseudomonas sp.
CACCGCCCCGGCTAGGGGGCAGCGGGTTGGCGGCCGGGGCAGCCGCAAACCCGCGCTTCAGGCCGGCTCGGGGCAGCGCACGGCGAACACCTTGCGCTCGCCGAGTTCGGCCGGCAACTCGGCGACGTCGTGGTAGAACTGCTGGTACCACTTGCGCAGCTGATAGACCGGGCCGTCGCCGTCGCACAGCAGCGGGTTGTCGACCCGGGTCTTGCTGTGCCAGATCGCCACGTCTTCGTAGAAGGCGGCCTGCGCCTGCTGCACGTAGGCCTTGGCCATGGCGCTGTTCTGTTCCTCGCTGAGTCCGGGGATCTTCTTCACCAGCACGCCGTAGCGCAGGGTGAAACTGTTGAGGTCGATCGGCACGTGGCAGTTGAGCAGGATCGAGTGGATCGGCTGACCGTCCATTTCGCCGGTCATCTCGGTGATCTGGTAAGCCGGGCCGAAGTAGGTGGCCACGGTGCTCAGCTCGCTGTCGCCGGACAACCGTTCGCTGCGCGCACGCATGATCTGGGTCGCCATATGGCCTTCGAAGACGTTGCTGAATTCCTCCACCGGGGCGCCGTGCACGGTGCCGAAGTGCGCCATGTCGGCGACGTTGTCGATCAGCTCGCGGCAGTTGGTCGCGATCTGCAGTTCGGCGACTTCCCAGTCGGCCCACTCGTCGCTGAAGCTGGCTTCGATGCGCGGGATGCGCTGCTCGGCGAGCGGCGGGTTGCCTTCCGGGTCGTTCCAGACGAACAGCAGCTGGTTCTCTTCCATCAGTGGCCAGGACTTGATCTTGGCCCGCGGCGGGATGCGCTTGGCGTAGGGAATATCGTCACACACGCCATCGGCGCCCCAGCGCCAGGCGTGGAAGGGGCAGCGCAGCGAGTTGCCCTCGACGCAGCCCTGGCTGAGGTCGGCGCCCATGTGCGGGCAGTAGCCGTCGAGCACATGCAATTCACCGTCCTCGCCCTGGAAGGCCACCAGGCGGGTGCCGAACACGTCCAGGCGGTGGGCCTTGCCGTCGCGGTAGTGGGATGCCAGGCCGAGGCAGTGCCAGCCACGGGCGTAACGGTCTTCCAGTTGGCGCGTTTCGATGCGATGCAGGGGGGTCATCTTGTTGTTCTCCGCAGGCGTTGCTGATTGGGCTGGCGCAGGTTCAGGCAAACCTGGGGCAGCGCTGGTGCACGTTCTGGATTCTGCAATGCCCACAGCTGAGGGCATCGTCTGAATGGACGATGGCCGGCCCGGCCTGGGCGGCTCTACTGGTTGCGCTACCACTTTCAGTAGGAGTCGAGCATGAGCAGTGAACAGGGCCGCGTGGCGGTGATCACCGGAGCGGCCAGCGGCATTGGCCGCGGCCTGGCCGAATACGCCGCGGAGCTGGGCATGCGCCTGCTGCTCAGCGATGTCGATGCAGCGAGGCTGCAGGCGCTGTGCGCCGAGTTGCAGGAGCGCGGCGTCGAGGCCATCGCCTGCGTCGCCGACGTCGGCGACCCGGCGCAGGTCGAGCATCTGCGCGACGTCGCCGTGCAGCAGTTCGGCGGCGTCGACCTGTTGTTCAACAATGCCGGGGTGATGCAGACCGGCCACTGCTGGGAGATCAGCCACGCGCAGTGGCAGCGCATGCTCAGGGTCAACCTGGATGGGGTGATCAACGGCATCCGCAGTTTCGTGCCGCTGCTGCTGGCCCAGGGGCGTCCGGCCCATGTGATCAACACCGCCTCGCTCGCCGGACTGCTCAGCAGCCCCTTGATGGCGCCCTACAACGTGACCAAGCAGGCGGTGGTCGCCCTCTCGGAAACCCTGCACTACGAGCTCGCCCAGTTGCAGGCGCAGGTCTCGGTGTCGGTGCTCTGTCCGGGGCCGGTGGCCAGCGAGATCATGGCCTCGAACCAGATTGCGGGTGCCGGCGCGCAGTTCAGTGAACTGCTCGACGCCAGCATCCGCCAGGGCATGACCCCGCTGCAGCTGGCCGAATTGGTGTTCGCCGCGATTGCCGAGAAGCGCTTCTGGATACTCCCGCACAAGTTCTTCAAACCGGCATTGCAGCAACGGCTGCAGAGCATCCTCGACGAGCGCAACCCGGTATTCCAATTCGTTGCGGCCGATGAGCCAGGAGCTAGCCATGTCGCTGGATAAGCAGATCGCCGCGGTATTGCAGCAGTTCAGTGGTCTGCCTGAGCCCGATTTCAGCCAGCTCAACGCCGCCGACTACCGGCAGTTTTCCGACAGCCTGATGCCGCCGATTCCCGGCGAGCCCATGGCCGAGGTCCGCGAACTGCGCGTGGCCGGCGCCGCTGGCGAACTGGATGCACGGCTGTACCGGCCGCTGGACCAGGCGAACCTGCCACTGTTGGTGTTCTTCCACGGTGGCGGTTTCGTCATTGGCACTCTGGATACCCATGACAACCTGTGCCGGGCGCTGGCCAAGCAGAGCGGCGCCGTGGTGGTGTCGATCGCCTATCGCCTGGCGCCCGAGGCCAAGTTTCCGGCGGCGCCCCTGGACTGCTACCGCGCCACCTGCTGGCTGGTCGAGCAGGCCGAGGCGCTGGGCGTCGACGCCAGCCGCCTGGCCCTGGCCGGCGACAGCGCCGGGGCCAACCTGGCGCTGGCGGTGAGCCGCCTGGCTGCCGCGCAAGACGGGCCGCGCATCGCCTATCAGTGCCTGTTCTACCCGGTCACCGATGGGCGCTGTGGCAGCGCCTCCTATGAGGCGTTCGCCGAAGGCTACTTCCTCACCCGCGCGATGATGCAGTGGTTCTGGCAGCAGTACCTGGAGCGTGGCGAACAGGTCACCGACCCGCTGGCCTCGCCGCTGCTGGCCGAGGACCTGGCCGGCCTGCCGCCGACCAGCCTGATCAGCGCCGAATTCGATCCCTTGCGCGACGAGGGCGAGGCCCTGGCCAAACGCCTGCAGCAGGCTGGCGTGGCCTGCCGTATGCAGCGCTATGACGGCATGATTCACGGCTTCGTCAGCATGGCACCGTTCGTTGAGCGCGCCGCCGAAGCCCTTAGCGCCGCTGCCGCCGATCTGCGCGCGGCTTTGAATTGAGAGGTCTGGCATGCAGTTGAACAGTATTCAAGAGCTGCTCGAGGCTCTGCGTCACGGCGAGATGGTGGTGCTGAGCGACGACGAGAAGCACTCCGAAGGTGTGCTGATCATGGCCGCCGAACAGGTTGACGCCGAGGCGATCAACTTCATGGCCGTGCAGGCCCGCGGGCTGATCTCCCTGGCGCTCACCGAGGAGCGCTGCCGGACACTCGGTCTCGGGCTGATGGTGCCTCATTCGCGGGCTCCGCACGGCCAGGGTTTCACCGTCTCAATCGAGGCGGCGGTTGGGGTCAGTACTGGCATCTCGGCCGCCGATCGGGCGCGTTCGGTGCAGGTCGCCGTGGACCCGGCCAGCCGCCCCAGCGATCTGGTGCAGCCCGGACATATCTTCCCGATCCAGACGCAGCCGGGTGGGGTGATGAACCGCGCCGGCCCGGCCGAGGCGGCTTGCGACCTGACCCGCCTGGCCGGTCTATTGCCGGCCGCGATCCTGGTCGGCATCCTCGACGAGGCCGGCGAAATGGCCCAGGGCGAGACGCTGCTGCAGTTCGCCCAGCAGCATGGGCTGAAAATCGGCAGCATCGCCGAGCTGATCCACTACCGCATTCTCCACGAAGGCTGCATCCAGCATTCCGGCGAATACCCGCTGCGTACCCGACATGGCGAGTTTCGTGTACTGGCCTACCAGGATGCGTACCGAGGCCAGCTGCATCTGGCCCTGGTCAAAGGCCGAGTCGACAGCCATAGACCCACCCTGGTGCGGGTGCAGGCGGTCGAGACCCTGCGCGACGCCCTGGGCTGCGAGCCGGAGAGCGGGCCGGCGCAGTGGAACCTGGATCGAGCCCTGGCGCAGATAGCTGCCGAGGGCAGCGGGGTGGTGGTGCTGCTGGCCCAGCGGGAAACTCCGGACGGCCTGCTCGAACAACTGTGCCAGCAGAGCGCGGGCAAGCCGCGGCCGCCGCAGTTCGCCCAGCGCACCCTGGGCATCGGCGCGCAGATATTGCGCGATCTCAATGTGCGCAAAATGCGCCTGCTGAGTTCGCCGGTACCCTACAAGGCGGTGGCCGGCTTCGAGCTGGAGGTGGTGGAGTTCGTCTCCTTTCAGCCCTGAACGCATAGCACTGCCTGGAGCGCGCCTGAACACGAGGCCCATCTACAGCAGCGGCAAGTGCCCAACCGGGGCAGCGGACGCTGGGCGGATGGACCGCTCCGGGCACGCGCGGGCAATGGCTCAGGATCGTAGCTGCTGAGCGGAGCGGGGCCTGTCGGGGCCGGAACGGATTCCTGCGTGGGACTCGCTTCGGTCGCTACCGTCGCCTTCACTGCCAAGCCCGAGCGAGTCTAGGTACTGCTCCACCCGCTACGCGCTGTTCTCCTGACGCCATTAGTACCTTCGAGTCGCCAAGACCAGCAGCATGGTGCCGGCGGCGCCATGCTGCTGGTCTTGGCCGGCTGGCCTTTCCCTATTCGCCCGCCAGGGTGGACACGCTGCCGGCTGGCGACTACACCCCGACCTGGCCGGCTCGAACCGGGCGGGGCGGGCAGGCAAGGCCCGGGAATCTTTGTCGAACAGACACGTGCCTGTCGCCCTGGCCGGGTTCACTGGGCTGCCGCCGCTCCATCCCAGACCGCCACCAGCCCGCCGAAGGTGCCGATATAGGCGGTGCCATCCGGCGCCAGGGTGATGGGCGACCAGTTGTTGTCGAAGCTCTGACCGACGCCAGTGAGGGCCTTGAAGCGGGTCTTGCCGCTGTGGTAGTCGAGTGCCATCAAGTACCAAGCGACCGTACCGCTGGGTTGTGGCTCGAATGTATAGAAATAGACCAGGCCGGTGCTGACCGACAGCTTGGGTACCACCGATGGCGCCCGCTCTTTGGATTGCCAGATCAGGTCGCAGCCTGACTCGTCTTCGCGGATATCGATACGGCTGATGCCGCCGGTGACGGCCTGCCAGTTCTCCTGGGCGAAGGCGCTGGTATAGCCGTGGTTGTTCTCCAGGATGATCGAGCGATCCCAGCCGATCATCGAGTTATCGGTTGCCGAGGCGTTGTCGTCGAACAAGGGCACCTTGCAGATCAGGCGTTGGCCGCTGTAGCCCTGCTCACGCCGGTAGACCAGGAGGTTGATGCGCTCGTCGCTGTTATCCGTGATGGTCACATAGCGGCTGCCCAACAGGGTCGGCGTGGTGCCGCTGCCCTGATTGATGGCGCCGACCTTGCGGCCGCTGCCGCGTTCGTAGAGTTCCCGCCAGCCCTGCATGGGCAGGCCATCGGCATCGGCGGCGAAGCGATACAGGGCATGGTCGGAGACCAGGTAAACCCCGTCGCGGGCCACGGACAAGCCGTTCTGGATCTCTTCGCCACTCAGCTGGATGCCCTGCACCCGGCCCGTCTGCGGGTTGAGGGTGCCGAGGCGGCCATGCCGGGTGAACCACCAGATCAGGCCCTGATGATCCGGCATGACGCCGGTGATCGGATCGCACTCGCCTTCCGGGAACCAGCGAGCCGGGCGCACGCAGTCATGTGGAACCTGGCCGCTCAGGTCCCAGCTGTTCTCCATCTCGAAAACGAACTGGCCATCGGCGGTCTGCCGGTGGGCGATACGCTGGATGCGCTGTTCGGCATCGGCGATTACCACTCGATCCTGGTCGTCGAGGTAGAAATAGGCGCCGGAGGTGTCGGACATGATCTTGTCCGGGTCGAGGGTAATCAGCGCGTGAAAGGTGGAGGGACGCGGAGGCAGCTTGTAGCGCGCCAGCAGTTCGAGGGTGCGCGGCTCCAGTAGCTGCAGTTCGAATTGCAGCAGGTTGGCGCACAGCACGATGAGGCGGCCGGCCCGGTCGAAAGTGTGGATGGGGCAGGTACCGCCGGGCTTGCGACTGCCATCGCGGCTGCTGACCTGGATATCGCGCCCCAGCGGGCCGGGGCCGGGATGGGCGTCAGAGCTATAGCCGTCGACGTGCATGTAGCCATTGCCGTGGGCGGCCATGAAGGGGCTGGCGGGCACCTCGCCCGGCAGCGGTTGCGCGCTGGCCGCCTCGCCAATCAGGGCGGTGGCCGTGCCGTCACTGGACAGGGCTTGCGGCAACTGGGGCTCGGCGCAGGCGCCGAGCAGGCAGAGCGACAGGAGGATAGCGGGTTTGGCTAGGTGCATATCTGGCTCGCAGAGTACTCGTTGATTGATGCCTATAGAGGGATATCGACGCTGAGCCAACATAGACCGTGCAAAGAGCAGCACATTGCCGGCCCATCGGCGAACCTTCTGTTCTCGTTCGTGGCAGGCCTCCAGGTGCTAGTGCCCGGACGTTAAGCACCTGCGCTATGGCGAACAAGCGGAGCCTGACGCACGCCTGCACAGGTGCGCTGAGGGGGGCGACTCGGTATCAGGGGGTGAGGCCCTTGAACATCTCCCTGGCCTGCTGCTGCAGGGCCTCGGGGGCGCTCATATTGCCGTCGATGACGGTGATCACCGCTTTGCCAGCGAACAACTGATAAGCGTCTGCCCGCTGCTGTTCGGCGGTCGGTGTCGGCGGTGCTACCAGGTTGACCCGCACCACGCCGTCGCCGCCACGTTGGGCCTGGAAGCCGACCATGCCCCAGTCGACGATCGGTGCATAACTGACGCCGTGTACCTCGCCGGCTTCCAGGGCCGGGTAGTTGATGTTCAGCCCCGTGGTGCCGGGCAGACCGAGCACGTTGAGTTCGCAGAACGGCTTGGCCTTGCCCTCGCTCTTGTCGCACTTGTGCTTGGCCTTGGCGCCTTCTGCGCTGGCCTGCTGGATCACCTTGACGGTGAAGTTGGCCGTGTCGTCCATGGCATTCAGGGTCTTCAGGTAGCCGGCCTGTTGATCGCGCATGATCAGTTCGAGGTCGATCGCGGTGGACACCGCAATCGCCGGCACGCCCTTGAACATGGCCCGTACCGCGGCGTTGACCGTGCCGGACATCTGCGTCAGCGGGCCGACGTTGTCGCCGAAGTTGCTGCCGGAAACCACCAGGTCCGGCGGATTGTCCTTGAGCAGCAGGTCGAGGCCGACGTTGACCGCATCCACCGGGGTGCCGATGGCCATGTTCTTGCCGGTCGGCGGAATGAAGTCGGCGGGGGCGCCGACGCAGTATTTGCCGGTGGCCAGTTCGCTCACCGCCAGGGCCTGGCCGGGGCTGACCACGCTGGCTGCGCCGATGCCGCTGTTGTCCTTGTCCGGCGCGACCAGGGTGACCTGGTGGCCGGCGGCGACCAGCGCCTGGTACATGGCGCCTATCCCCGGGGCGCGACAGCCGTCGTCGTTGGTCAGCAGGATGTTCAAGGCATGGGCCGGTTGCGCCAGGGACACGGCGGCCAGGGTCAGTGAAGTGGCTAGCAGGTTTCTCATTGTTATTGTCTCCACAGGGTTTAGCCGAAGGGCAAAAAGGCCCGCCAGGCGGTCGAGCGAGTACGACAGGCGCGCGAAAGCCTTGGGCCCGGGTTGAAGGGCCCTCGTCTGTGCACAACCAGGCGAAGGCCGCTCAATTACGGGTGTGTGAGTGCTTGAATGCTGGGGGGAGGCGCGTCGGCCTCCGGGCATGTAGCTAAGCCGATGCCTGGCTGGCGCGCGTGGCGCACAGCCAGGCCAGGGCCTTAGCGCGTGCCCAGCTTGCGCAGGTTGCTGGGGGTGAAGTCGCTTGCGCTGAAGCTGCTGGCATTGAGCAGGGCCGGCTGCTGGTCGACCAACAGGCGGTCGACCATGTACGAGCCGGCGAGCAAGTCGTGGTACATGCCCAGGCGGGCGTGATAGCGCTGGGTATCGTAGGCGTAGACCGAGGTCTGCATGTTGGTGCGCCAGAACTGCCCGCGGCTGTCGTAGTTGTCGGCCAGGGTGGCGGCCCAGGAGTCCTCGTCGAGGTAAAGCACGCGCTTGGCATAGATATGCCGGCTGTTGGGCTTGAGCTTGGCCTCCAGCACCCAGACCCGGTGTTTCTCGTAGCGCATGTAGTCGGGGTTGAGATGCCCGTTGCTGGCCAGCAGTTGCTCGGTGGTCACGCTGGGATCATCGAGCCTGTAGTTGTGGTAGGGGATGTACAGCTCCTTCTTGCCCTTGAGCGTCCACTCGTAACGGTCCGGCGCGCCGTTGAACAGGCGGTCCTCGTCGTACACGCGGAAGCCGCCGGCGCCGGTGGGCGAGTCATAACCCACGGTGGGCGCGCGGCGCACCCGGCGCTGGCCTGGTGCATACATCCAGGCCTGGCGAGGATCGGCCACCGGGTTGATGAACTCGTGGCCCACCACCATCTCGCCTTTCTTGCGCACCGGCTCCAGGGTGGTCAGCAGGAAGCTCGTGAACACGCCGTCGGCCGATTCCAGGGTGTTGCTGGAATTGGACCAGACCGAGAGGATCTTGTAGTTGACCTTTTCGAACACCTTGTTGCCGTCGGCGTAGTTCACCGCCTGCAGGTAGGTGGCTTCTTCTTTCGCGGCGCGCCCCTGCATGGTGTGGTTGAGTATCAGCTCGTTGCCGTTCTGCGGGATCGGGAAGGGCGAGGCGCCGAAGGCGTTCTTGACGCTGGGGCCGTCGATCAGTTCGGCGTTGAGGGCGTTGTGCTTGATGTACTCCTCGAGCTGCTCGTCCAGGCGGAAGTCGCGATGACTGGGGTAGACCGGAATCTTGAAGGTGCTGGGGTAGCGTTTGAGCAGGGC
>JBFJZW010000204.1:0-8712 GCA_041621875.1 Pseudomonas sp.
GCCTGGCCGGCACGTACCTGGGGGTGATCCTGGCCCACGCCGCCCTGGGCACGCCCTTCGTGATCATCACCGTGACCGCAACCCTGACCGGCTTCGACTATTCCCTGGCGCGCGCGGCGCTGAACCTGGGGGCCACGCCGTTGCGGGTGTTCTTCGACATCATCATGCCGCTGATCCGTCCCGGGGTGATTTCCGGCGCGCTGTTCGCCTTTATCACCTCCTTCGACGAGGTGGTGGTGATTCTGTTTATGGCCGGCCCGCAGCAGCGCACCATCCCGCGGCAGATGTTCTCGGGGCTGCGCGAGCAGATCAACCCGAGCATCCTGGCCATCGCCACCCTGCTGATCCTGGTGTCCATCGCCCTGCTGGTGACCCTCGAACTGCTGCGCCGTCGCGCCGAGCGCCTGCGCGGCGTCGAACTGATCGAATAACGCCATGCCCTTTGAACGCCCCACCGCCTGGGATTAGAATCCCAGGTCTCCTGCCCCATCGGCGGATTTCGAGCCCGGACGGGCCAGCGCCCACCCCGCGCCAGGCACCGCCCCCGCCCTGCAAATGATCCCTTCCATTTGCCTTGGGCCTGAACCCGGCTCAACATACGCTTCACATCGCCGCATACAGCCCGTTGCCGGCACAGCAACTCTTCTGTGCCCGTGTAACCTGAATAGCCTTTGCAGGATTTATCGCCATGCCTGATTACCGCTCGAAGACCTCCACCCACGGCCGCAACATGGCCGGCGCTCGCGCCCTGTGGCGCGCCACCGGGATGAAGGACGAAGACTTCAAGAAGCCGATCATCGCCATCGCCAACTCCTTCACCCAGTTCGTGCCCGGCCACGTGCACCTGAAGGACATGGGCCAGCTGGTCGCCCGCGAGATCGAAAAGGCCGGCGGCGTGGCCAAGGAATTCAACACCATCGCGGTCGACGACGGCATCGCCATGGGCCACGACGGCATGCTCTATTCGCTGCCGAGCCGCGAGATCATCGCCGACTCGGTCGAATACATGGTCAACGCCCACTGCGCCGACGCCATCGTCTGTATCAGCAACTGCGACAAGATCACCCCCGGCATGCTGATGGCCGCATTGCGCCTGAACATCCCGGTGATCTTCGTGTCCGGCGGACCGATGGAAGCGGGCAAGACCAAGCTGGCCAGCCACGGCCTGGACCTGGTCGACGCCATGGTGATCGCCGCCGACGACTCGGCATCCGACGAGAAGGTCGCCGAATACGAGCGCAGCGCCTGCCCGACCTGCGGCAGCTGCTCCGGCATGTTCACCGCCAACTCGATGAACTGCCTGATGGAAGCCTTAGGCCTCGCCCTGCCGGGCAACGGTTCGACCCTGGCCACCCACAGCGACCGCGAACAGCTGTTCCTGCAGGCCGGGCGCACCGTCGTCGAGCTGTGCAAACGCTACTACGGCGAGAACGACGACTCGGTACTGCCGCGCAATATCGCCAACTTCAAGGCGTTCGAGAACGCCATGAGCCTGGACATCGCCATGGGCGGCTCGACCAACACCATCCTGCACCTGCTGGCCGCAGCGCAAGAAGCCGAGATCGATTTCGACCTGCGCGATATCGACCGCCTGTCGCGCAAGGTGCCGCAGCTGTGCAAGGTTGCGCCGAATATCCAGAAGTACCATATGGAAGACGTGCACCGCGCCGGCGGCATCTTCAGCATCCTCGGTTCCCTGGCTAGAGGCGGCCTGCTGCACACCGACCTGCCGACCGTGCACAGCAAGTCCATGGCCGAGGCCATCGCCAAGTGGGACATCACCCAGACCGCCGATGAAGCCGTGCACACCTTCTTCCGCGCCGGTCCGGCCGGCATTCCGACCCAGACCGCGTTCAGCCAGAGCACCCGTTGGGACACGGTGGATGACGACCGCGAGAACGGCTGCATCCGCAGTGTCGAGCATGCCTACTCGCAAGAAGGCGGCCTGGCCGTGCTCTACGGCAATATCGCCCTCGACGGCTGCGTGGTGAAAACCGCCGGCGTGGATGAGTCGATCCATATCTTCGAAGGCAACGCGAAGATCTTCGAAAGCCAGGACAGCGCGGTACGCGGCATCCTCAATGACGAAGTGCAGGAAGGCGATATCGTCATCATTCGCTACGAAGGCCCGAAAGGCGGCCCGGGCATGCAGGAAATGCTCTATCCGACCTCGTACCTGAAGTCCAAGGGCCTGGGCAAAGCCTGCGCCCTGCTCACCGACGGCCGCTTCTCCGGCGGCACCTCGGGCCTGTCCATCGGCCACGCCTCGCCGGAAGCCGCTGCCGGCGGTGCCATCGGCCTGGTGCGCGAAGGCGACAAGATCCTGATCAACATCCACGAACGCACCATCAACCTGCTGGTCAGCGACGAGGAAATTGCCCATCGCCGCCACGAGCAGGACAAGAAGGGCTGGAAGCCGGTGGAAAACCGCCCACGCAAGGTCACCACGGCGCTGAAGGCCTACGCCCTGCTCGCCACCAGCGCCGACAAGGGCGCGGTGCGTGACAAGGCACTGCTGGAAAAACTGGTGCCGTGAAAATCATCAGGCTGTAACCAGAAGCCCGGCCTTGTGCCGGGCTTCTGCGTTTTAACGGGTAGCACCGGGCCATGCCTACACGCTCTAACACGGCACCCTTAGCTCACACCCATATAACGCCCGGCGCGGTGGTTGATCGCCAGCACCATATTCAGCGCCAGCGCGCCGAGGATCGACAGCGCCACCTTGTCCAACGGCACCACCATGACCGCAGCCAGCACAATCAGCACATCGATTCCCATCTGCACCTTGCCGGCGCGCAGGCCGAAACGTTCCTGCAGGTACAGCGCGAGGATATTCACCCCGCCCAGGCTGGCGCGGTGGCGGAACAGCATCAGCAGGCCAAGGCCCATGGCGAAGCCACCGAACAGCGCGGCATAGACCAGGTTCAGGTGGGTGAAGCCAATCCACTGCGGGGTCAGCTCGGCAAACAGCGAGACCAGGCCCACGGCGCAGAAGGTGCGCAGGGTAAAGGGCCAGCCCATGCGCCAGATGGCCAGGGCATAGAACGGTAGGTTGAGCGCAAAGAACACCAGACCGAACGGCCAGCCGAGCAGGTACTTCAGCAGAAAGGCCAAGCCCACGGTACCACCGGTCAACAGACCCGCCTGGCTGTAGAGGGTAATGCCCAGAGCCACCATGGCCGTACCCAGCAGCAACGCCAGGCCGTCCTCCCAGAGCGGGTGACGAATAAAGATCGCGGCAATACGATCCGGCTCGGCGTGATCGACGTCGGCGTCATGCATGGGGGGACAACCTGTAGACGAGGAGCGGAAGTAAGCAGGGTAGCGGCCAACGCAAAAATCGTCTGGAATGATTTTTAACGTCGAGCAGCGACGGCCCGCTGGGTGACCGCCAGGATGACAGGCCTAAAAACCGCCGCCTTGGCGTACGTCAATACCACGCCGAAAAGATCAGTCCGAACGGACTACTTGCGATCCCACACCTCAAACACATAACCGGGAGTTTCCAGCCCGGGCACATGTTCGATGGCCGAGGACAGATGCCAGTTGGCCTCCTCCACCTCGGGGAACCAGGCATCGCCCTGGGGGCTGATGCCGACGCGGGTCAGGTACAGGCGCTCGGCCCGGGCTAGGCCCAGTTCGTACAACTGCGCACCGCCGATCAGCATCAGCTCTTCGGCGTCTTCCTCGCGAGCCCAGGCCTCGGCACGTTCAAGCGCCGCGTCCAGGCTGGTAAAGACTTCCGCGCCCTCAAGCTGCAGATCCGGCTGACGGCTGACCACCAGGTTGAGCCGGCCCGGCAAGGGCCGACCGAGGGAGTCCCAGGTCTTGCGGCCCATGATAATCGGCTTGCCCAGGGTCAGCGCCTTGAAGTGTTTGAGGTCCGCCGGCAGGTGCCAGGGCAGTTGATTATCGCGGCCGATCACGCGGTTTTCCGCGAGGGCGGCGATCAGGCAGAGAGGTAGAGTATTTTTCATGACGGCGAGCATAGCAGAGGGGCGAGGCCCGTCGCAGCCCACCTTTGGCACTGCCAACCCACGCACAAACTGCAGCGCGTTCATCCGCTTGTTGCCAGGCCGTCGTCGAACCGTCACCGTTGCCCAGGCAGGCTTGCACTTCCCCCCGCGCAAGGAGACGCCGCCATGTTCCTCACCCTCCGCACCCTGTTCTGCGCCAGCTTGCTGGCCCCACTGCTGGCCGTTGCCGCCCCGGCCCAGGCCGACGGCGTACAGGCCGCCATCGACTGGGCCAGGCAACAGCCGCAAACCCATAACGGCAAGCCCAGGGGCGATGCCAAACCCTTGATCATCGCTCACCGCGGTGCCAGCGGTTATGTCCCCGAACACACCCTGGCCGCCTATGCCCTGGCGATCCTGCAAGGTGCCGATTACATCGAGCCGGACCTGGTGATCAGCAAGGACGGCCAACTGGTCGCCCGCCACGACAACGAACTGGGCCTGACCACCGACGTCGCCCAGCGCCCCGAATTCGCCGAGCGCCGGCGCACCCAGAGCGTCGACGGGGTCAGCCTCAACGGCTGGTTCAGCGAGGATTTCACCCTCGCCGAACTGAAGACCCTACGCGCCATCGAGCGCATCCCGCAGATCCGTCCGGGCAACGCCCGCCTGGACGGCAGCTTCACCATCCCGACCCTGCAGGAAATCATCGACCTGGTGAAAACCCTGCAACTGAGCCAGCAACGCGTAGTAGGCCTGTACCCGGAAACCAAGCACCCGACCCACTTCCAGCAGCTCGGTCTGGGCCTGGAGCAACCACTGGTCAGGCTGCTGAAGAAGAACGGCTACAACAGCGCCAAGGCCCCGGTGTATATCCAGTCATTCGAGGTCGAGAACCTCAAGACCCTGAGCCGCATGACGCCGCTGCGCCTGGTACAGCTGCTTTGGATCGACGGCCAGCCCTATGACCAGCAGGTGCTGGGCAGCAACCTGAGTTACGCGCAGATGGCCACGCCCGCCGGCCTCGCCGCCATTGCCCGCTATGCCGCCGGCATCGGCCCGGAAAAGGGCCAGGTCATCCCCCGCGACGCCAACGGCAATCTGACCAGCGCCACGAACCTGGTGCGCGACGCCCACGCCGCCGGGCTCAAGGTGCACCCTTATACCTTCCGCGCGGAAAACAGCTTTCTGCCGAGCGAACTGCGCAACGGCGACGACCCGCAGGCACGCGGCAACCTCGAAGCGGAACTGCAGCGCTTCCTCGACGTAGGGATCGACGGCCTGTTTATCGACCAGCCGGACATCGCCGTGCGTCTGCGCGCCAACCCCTGAAGCAGGGCGGATTTAGCCCAACACGGCGGCAGCGGTTATGCTCAACCCCTGACCCGACCGATGAGACGCCGTGTGACTGCCGCCTCCGCCACAAACCCGCTGCACCGCCTCTGGCTAAGCGAGACCATTCGCCTGCGCGAGGAGCACGCCGGCCCGCTGGAAGACAGCGAGGCCAACCGCCGCGCCCAGGCCCAGGGCGGCACGCTCGGCGAGCGTATACAGAGCCGCGCCTGGCTGCTCGCCGAACGCGACGGCCAGGTGCAGGCGCTGCAGCACTGGCTGCAGGGCGCACGCCTGGCCGGGCTGCTGCTACTGCTGCTGGCCGTTATCGGCGGCAGCGCCCTGGCCGTGGCCGCACTGGGCGATGGCCAACGGCCGGTCAACGTGTTCTGGGCCCTGGGCAGCCTGCTCGGCCTGCACCTGCTGTTACTGCTCGGCTGGGGCCTGGGCCTGCTGCTGAGCCGCGACGGCGCAGGCGCACTCGGGCGTCTGTGGCTGTGGCTGAGCGAGAAGCTCGCCCGCGACGCCCAGGCCGCACAACTGGCACCCGCCCTGCTGCTGGTGCTGCAACGCCAGCGTCTCGGCCGCTGGGGCCTGGGCGTGCTGGTGCATGGTTTCTGGCTGCTGACGCTGCTCACCGCCCTGCTGACCCTGCTCGGCCTGCTGACGACCCGCCGCTATGGCTTTGTCTGGGAAAGCACCCTGCTCGGTGCCGATGCCTTCGTCGCCATCACCAACGCCCTCAGCGTGCTGCCCCGGGCATTGGGCTTCAGCGCGCCAACGGTGGCCATGATCCACGCCAGCACCAGCGATCTGTACAACAGCGAACTGGCGCGCCAGAGCTGGGCCGTGTGGCTGGTCGCTGCCGTGCTGATCTATGGCGTACTGCCGCGCCTGCTGCTGCTACTGCTGTGCCTGTGGCGCTGGCGGCGTGGCTGCGCCGCCCTCGCGCTGGACATCCACCTGCCCGGCTACAGCCTGCTGCGCGAGCGCCTGCAACCGAGCAGCGAACGCCTGGGGGTGTGCGATGCCGCACCCGCGCAGCTGCATCAACCCCAGGCCGGCAGCCACGCCGAAGGCAGCCAGGGCGCGCTGCTGGTAGCCATCGAACTGGACCCGCAGCGCAGCTGGCCGCCCGCCCTGCCCAAAGGCATCGGCGATGCCGGGGTGATCGACAGCCGCGAGCAGCGCAAGCAACTGCTCGATCAGCTCAGCCGCTTCCCCCCGGCCCGCCTGCTGATTGCCTGCGACCCGCGCCGCTCGCCGGACCGCGGCAGCCTGGGGCTACTCGGCGAACTGGCACGCACGGCCAGCACCACACGCATCTGGCTACTGCCACCGCCGCCGGGCGAAGCACTGGATAGCGCCCGCCTGAGCGACTGGCACCAGGCCCTGGAGCAGTTGCAACTGAGCTACAGCGACAGTGCACCACTTAGCTGGCTGGAGAGCGGGCATGATTGACCTCTATCGCCTGGTGGCGCGGATGCAACCCAAGACAAATCGCTGTTGGTGGATGGGTAAAGCGTCATCCACCCTACGGAGCCTAGGATGAACCAGGCGCTAAAACTCGCCATGGTCGGCCATACCAATGCCGGCAAGACCTCGCTGCTGCGCACCCTGACCCGCGACGTCGGCTTCGGCGAGGTGTCCCATCGCCCCAGCACCACCCGCCATGTCGAGGGCGCGCGACTGTCGGTGGACGGCCAGGCGCTGCTGGAGCTGTACGACACCCCCGGCCTGGAAGACGCCATCGCCCTGCTCGACTACCTGGAGCGCCTCGATCGCCCCGGCGAACGCCTGGACGGCCCGCAGCGGCTGGCGCGCTTTCTCGACGGCAGCGAGGCGCGCCAGCGTTTCGAACAGGAAGCCAAGGTGCTGCGCCAGCTGCTGGTCTCGGACGCCGGCCTCTATGTGATCGACGCCCGCGAGCCGGTGCTGGCCAAATACCGCGACGAACTGGCCGTGCTGGCCATGTGCGGCAAACCGCTGCTGCCGGTGCTCAACTTCGTCGCCAGCAGCAGCCACCGCGAGCACGACTGGCGCGAAGCCCTGGCCCGCCTGGGCCTACATGCCCTGGTGTGTTTCGACAGCGTCGCGCCGCCGCTGGATGGCGAGCGCCGCCTGTACGAGAGCCTGGCCCTGCTGCAGGAAAAAGCCCGCCCGCAACTGCAACGGCTGATCGACGACCACCAGGCCCAGCGCCTGCTGCGCAAGAGCAGCGGCGCGCGACTGATCGCCGAACTGCTGCTGGACTGCGCCGCCTGCCGCCGCAGCGTCGCCACCCAGACCACCCTGGAGCAGGGCGCTATCCGCGACCTGCATCAGACCATCCGCCAACGCGAACAAGGCTGCGTGGACGCCCTGCTGCGCCTGTATGCCTTCCGTCAGGAGGATGCCCAGGCCGGCGACCTGCCCTTGCTCGACGGGCGCTGGGGCGACGACCTGTTCAACCCGGAAACCCTCAAGCAGCTTGGGCTCAAGGTCGGCGGCGGCATGGCTGCCGGCGCGGCCACCGGCGTCGGTGTCGACCTGCTGGTCGGCGGTATCACCCTCGGCGCGGCGGCCGCCCTTGGCGCGCTGATTGGCGGCGGCGCGCAGACCCTGCGCGGCTACGGCGCGCGGCTGAAAGGCAAGCTCAGGGGCCAGCGCGAACTGACGGTGGACGACGCCGTGCTGCGCCTGCTCGCCCTGCGCCAGCAACAGCTGCTGCAAGCGCTGGAAGCCCGCGGCCATGCCGCGGTCGAGGCCATCAAGCTGACAGCCCCGCAGCACGCCGGATGGCGCGAGGGCAAGCTGCCGGACGCCCTGCACAAGGCTCGCGCCCACCCCGAATGGTCATCGCTCAACCCCGGCGCACGGCTGGAAGATGGCGAGCGTCAGGAGCAGATCGACGCACTGAGCGTCACACTGACAGCACCCGCATAGGGCGCAACAGCGGTCCGCACATTCGGGCCTGACCACGATCATCGCCCTGACAGCGGAGCCTTGGCGGCTCAAGGCCTGCCCAGGTACAGCTCCAGCACCTTGTCCCAGTCGTCGCCGCCGGTGACTCGCAGCACCTCCTGGCTGATCCTCTCGCGGTAAGGGCTGCCGTCGGCCAGGGCGAAGGCGTAGGACTGCTCCTCGAAGGTGCCGGGCAGCAGGCGCAGGCCGCCGCCCAGCTCGCCGTTGCGGTACTGCATGATCGGCAGGTCGTAGACCACCGCGTCGACCTCGCCCTGCTGCACCGCGCGCATGGCCTCGAGCAGGTTGGGGTAGTCGCTGCGGCGAATCCGCTGGCTGTCCAGGTAGCGCGCGCTGACGGTCTTGTCGATGCTCGCCACATGGGCGCGGCGCAGGTCGTCGACGCCCTGGATGCCGCCCTTCAGGTTGCCCACGGTGAGCGCGCTGGTCACTGCCGCGGTGAAGGTCGAGACCATGACCA
>JBFJZW010000205.1:0-8694 GCA_041621875.1 Pseudomonas sp.
CTGACCAGCCCGCGGATATCCTCCAGCCCGGTACGTTCGGCCAGATGCTTGAGCGCCTCGGTGCTGGGGATTCCGGCTCGAATTTCCGCATTGACCAGGGCCAGCTCCAGAGCCAGCTCGGGCTGACTGACCGCCATTTCATCGGCCACCCGCTCGATGGCTTGGGGCAAGGCCAGCCCCGACTCGACGCACACCACCATCAGATCCAGGGCATCGGGGAAGGCCACCAGCAGCCGGGTCATGCGGGCCTGCTTGCGCTTGTCGACATAAAGGGCCGGCACCAGCCAACCCACCCCGAGGGCCGCAACCACCAGGGCGATACCCATGAGCAGGGACAGATTGGGAACCAGCGGCAGTGCCAGCAGAGCTAGAACCACCAGCACCAGCGGTGTCAGCAGACGTACGGCCCAGTACACCTGCACCGCCGCTGGCGAGCGGTAACCGGCATGGGTAAGCAGCGTGCGGGTAGCCGACTCCTGCCCCTCCTCGCCCGTATTGAAGCGCTGGCCCACCTGCTCCAGCATCAGATGCAGATTACTCGGTGGTTCCTGACCGACGGCCAGACCGCCATGCCCACGCTTGATCAGGGTCAGACGCCGCTGCACCGGGTCGCGCAATCCCGACGCCAGCATGGCCAGGGTCGCCACGGCCAATACCGCGCTCAGGCCGATGGCACCGATGAACAACAGGCGCGCCAGTTCCTCGTTGCCTACCGCCCGGTTGAGCAAACTCAGCAGATAGTCCATGACATATACCTCCCCTGCCTGTGCTTAAACCTGGATACGGATAATCTTGCGAATCCAGAAAATCCCCAGCAGCATGGCGATAAAGGCCACGCCAACCAACTTCTGGCCGAAAGGTTCCTTGATCAACATCGGCATGTAGGTAGGACTGGTCACCATGATCGCAATGGTTAGGAAAAAAGGAATCGCGACCAGTATCCAGGCCGACATGCGCCCCTCGGCGGACAGGGTCTTAACCTTACGCTGAAAGCGAAAGCGCCCGCGAATCAGGCTGCTCAGGCGCTCCAGCACCTCGGTCAGGTTGCCGCCGGTGTCGCGGTGGATCAGCACCGAGGTCACCAGCATCATCACCGTCATGCTCGGCATGCGCTCGAGCAAGCCGAGCATAGCCCGGCGCACGTCGTTGCCGTAGTTGATATCGGCGAAGGCCAGGCCGAACTCGTGGGCCACCGGCCCCTGATGCTCTTCGGCCACCAGTTGCAGGGTCTCGTTGAACGGGTGGCCCGCACGCAGGGCGCGACAGATGGAATCCAGCGCGTCGGGCAGGCCCTCCTCGAACTGGGCGAAGCGCTTGCTGCGGTCGCTGGCGATCTTCAGCACCGGCAGCCAGCACGCCGCCAAAGCCACCGGCAGCGCCAGCCACCAGAGTTGGGTGAATAGCCACAGGGCAATGCCCGCGACCACGCCGAGAATCAGGCCGAGCAGCAGCACCCGATAGGCGCGGTAGTCATGCCCGGCCTGCTCGATCATCTGCGCCAGGGCCTCCATGGCCGGCAGTTGCTCCAGCCTGGCCTCCAGCGGCGAAAGGCGTCTGAGGTACTTCTGCCGCAGCACCGTCTGCATATTCGGCAGATTGCTGGCATGTTCCAGCACATGCAGGCGGCCGCGGATGCGCTTGCGCACCCTGCCCGCCTCGCCAAATACCGGTATCACCAGGCCCTGGCTGAGGAGGAACACCGCGGTGAATACCATGCCAAGAAATGCCAGGATAAATTCGCCGGGGATCTGGTTCATGACTGTCCCTCCATCCATTCCGGCCGGAACATGCTCAGCGGCAGTTCGATACCGCGTTTAACCATCACCTCGCGGAAGGCAGGCACCATGCCGGTCGGCCGGTAATCGCCGAGCACTTCGCCGTGCTCGCCCATGCCGCGACGCACGAAAGAAAAGATTTCGGTCATGGTGATGATCTCGCCCTCCATGCCATTGATCTCCTGCACGCTGACCAAACGCCGCTTGCCGTCTTCCTGGCGCTCCAGCTGGATCACCACATTGATTGCCGAAGCGATCTGCTGGCGCATGGCCTTGATCGGGAAGGTGGCTCCGGTCATGGATACCATGTTCTCGATCCGTCCTAAGGCATCGCGCGCGGTATTAGCATGAATGGTGGTCAACGAGCCATCGTGACCGGTGTTCATCGCCGTCAGCATGTCCAACGCTTCAGCTCCACGCACCTCGCCAATAACGATACGATCCGGGCGCATGCGCAAGCTGTTACGCACCAGTTCGCGCTGGCTGACCTCGCCACGCCCCTCGATGTTCGGCGGACGGGTTTCCAGGCGCACCACATGCGGCTGCTGCAGTTGCAGTTCGGCGGAGTCCTCAATGGTGACGATGCGTTCGTTATGCGGAATAAAGCTCGACAGCACATTGAGCATGGTGGTCTTGCCGCTGCCGGTACCGCCGGAGATCAATACATTCAGCCGCCCGCGGACGATGGCCTTGAGCATCAGGGCGATGGCCGGGGTCAGGGTGCCCATCTGCACCAGGCTCTCGCTGCTGAGTAGGTCCACGGCGAAACGCCGGATCGACACGCTCGGCCCATCGATGGCCAGCGGCGGAATGATCGCATTGACCCGCGAGCCGTCTTTCAGCCGCGCATCCACCAGCGGCGACGACTCGTCGATACGCCGGCCCAGGCTGGAAACGATGCGGTCGATGATATTCAGCAGATGCTGATCGTCGCGAAAACGCACATCGGTCTGCTGCAATTTGCCATGGCGCTCGACATACACCGAGGCATGGCCGTTGACCAGAATGTCCGATACCGTATGGTCGGCCAGCAACGGCTCCAATGGCCCCAGGCCAAGAACCTCATCGGTGATCTGCTTGATGATCAACTGACGGCTGGTCGCGCTGACCGGCGCGCTATGGTCGTCCAGCAGACGCTGGCAGATTTCGCGAATCTGCCGCACCGCATCGGCCGGCTCCAGGGCGTCGAGCAGCGACAGGTCCATGACCTTGAGCAACTGCTGGTAGATCTTCTCCCGCCACTCGGTTTCCACTGGGCTGAGGTGAGTCTTGGTTGCGTAGAGTTCCGCCGGTGTGGAGTGCTCCCAGGCCATCAAGTCCTGGCCGGGGCTGCCCTCTCCGGCTGACTCGGCCGGCGTCGGTGCAACGGCCTTGATCGACTGCTGACGCAGACGATTACGAAATTCGCTAAGCATGGTTCGCTCCCCCGAAAAAACGGCTGAAGGCGCGCTTGAACACACCCGGTTCGGCACCGGCTTGCTTGCCGAGCAAGTCCTTGCTCAGCGCCTGCATGGCAAGCGTGATCGGCGCGCGGGGGGCGTGCAGTTCGAGGGGCACGCCGGTGTTCTGGCTCTGGCTGACCACGGCAAAATCGTTGGGCAATTTTTGCAGCTCGGTGCAGCGCAGCGCAGCGCCTATATCGCGCAAGGTGATGGGGTCGGATTTGTTGTAGCGGTTGACCACCACCTGCAGACTCTCGCCGCGCACCCCCAGCTCATCGCGCAGGATGCGCGCCAGGCGACTGGCATCCTTGAGGTGGCTGAGACTCTGCTGCACCACGATATAGACCCGGTCGGCCTGCTCCAGGGTGATGCCGGTGAGGTGGTCGATCTGCCGCGGCAGGTCCACCACCACCCAGTCGTAGGTGCTGCGTGCCAGCTGCAACAGGGCCTCGAGCTGCTCGATATGCACATCCTGGGGCAGGCACAGCTCATTCTCGCGGCCACCCAGCACATGCAGATTCGGGCTAAAGTGGCTGCAGAAGCCGCGTAGCGCCACGCTGTCCATCTCGCCGATCTGTTGCAGCACCTCGACATGGCTATGGTTGGGCTGCACGTCAAGGTAATGGGCCACGCTGCCGAACTGCAGATCGAGGTCCAGCAGCAGTGTGCTGCCACCCTTGGCGCTGAGCTGATGGGCCAGGTTGCAGGCCAGCAGGGTCGCACCGGAACCGCCCTTGGCATTGATCACCGCCACCAACTTGCCGCCCGCCCCTCTGCTGCCGCGCGTCTCGGCAACCATGCGGCCAAGAGCCGCCAGCAACTCCTCGGCGGCCACCGGTTCCGGCAAAAAATCGCGGGCACCGGCCTGCATCGCCAGGCGAATGCCCTCGCGCTCATCCAGTGGGCCACACACCAGCAATGGCGGCCGGTCCTGAATCGGATGTTGCAGTAGCGCGGCCAATTCCTCGCGCCACAGGTCGCTGACCCGCAACAAGAGGAAATCCGGTTTCTGCTCCAGCCCATAAAGCGGGTCGGTATGCCCGTTGCTGACCAGGCGGGTATGCACCTGCATCCCGGGTACGCGCCGACAGATCGCATGCAGATGCTGCAAGACACCCGCATCGCGGCTGCTGATCAGCAGGTGAAAACCCTGCTTGGCGGGTACCGGGGATGACGTCGGAACTTCTCTAAGCTTCAGCATGATGTGGGTACCTCGCTTTCGCCATCGAAGCCCAAACTCTCACGGGGCAAGATCGCCCTGAACGTCGGCAGGGTCATCGCCCCCCCGAGCCCTGGGATCAGCAATGTGAAGGGGAAATCGACGACGCTGAGTTGGACGAAACGAACGGAGGAGAAACCGCTACTACTGGGGTTAGGCACAAGGACACCGTCACCGTCCAGATAGATCAGGGTCAGGTCGGCAGTCTCTAGAGCATGGATCAGGGAACTGCTGTCGCCGTCGCTTATCTCGTTGAAAATTGCTCGCTTCAGGATGTCCGGGTTATCGATGGTGCATACCGTCGCCAAACGGGCACCACGGCGCACCACTTCGTCCAGGGCATTGACGGTGAACAGCAGCCGGCCCATCTCCAGTACGCCGAACAGCAGCACGAACAGCAACAGGCCGATAATGGCGAACTCCACCACATAAACTCCCTCCATGCGTTTTCTGTTCATCACAGCACCCTCATCACGGTGGTGGCCACCAGCGGGATGTTCAACGGAATGGTTCTACCGAAGAAGCTCGGCAAGGCGTTGCCGATCACCGGCCGGAATTCGTAGCTGATGCTGACCTGAACATGCTCGGTGTCGACTTCGCTTACGGATACCAGTCCAGTAGTGAGCCCGGGTACCACGGGGGGATATGAGTTAGGGAAGGTCGGAATGCCATAGACCGCGACGTATTCGGTTCGGGTCCTCAAGGTCGGAGCCTCCAGGCCGTCGAGTTCGATCTTGCCAAGCGTGCGGTTCCACGCCAGCCCGGCGACATAGCGCCCGGCATCGCGGCTGGCCTGCATCAAGTTGTTGTAGTGGTAGAGCAAGCGCCCTAACTCGCCGATGGCCAGCAACAGGAGCAGCAGCAATGGCAGGGCAATGGTGAACTCGACGATGGCTAAACCATGTTGAGCCCGGCGCTGCCTGAAAACAGTCTGTTTCATTACACACCTCCCGTCAAAAACCTGGCCCATTACCCTGGCACCCACCGCACTGCGCTGGTGCCTACAAAAACAACACTCCATTTCAGGCCGCCTGGCCGTAGGATGTACTCGGCGTCCGATCCCGCCCTACGAGAGCCGCTTGCCGCGAACCACCTAGGAGTCAGGGCTCGGCCCACCACTATCCAGATAGGTTTTGTACAACTGAATAATCTGTGGGCCACTGTCGTCCCAAGGTGTCGCCGTGGGCACACTATCGCCATTGCACTCCTGGATGAACTGCCCGAATATCTGCGCCTCCTGCCCGCCCTGTTTAACCGGCTGCAGCGTGAAATAGCAGGCGAAGCCAAGTACCGGGATCTCGCTCTTGCCATTGAACTCCCCTGCTTCTTTACCGCTACAGTCGCCTATGACGATATTCAGAATTCGCCGATACGGTGCCGTTTGCGGTTGCTGCAGGCTGCAGTTTTCCCCGGGGCAGTTTGTCTCTGCGTATTTATCAAGCCAATCGACGTAATCGAGCAGGCCAGTACCACCAGCCGTCAGTTCACCGCTGTCCGAAGCCTGTACCGGGTCGTCGCCGTACTTGGCTGTTTCTCCGTCCAGCCAAATCGCGTTGTTGCCTTGGTAGGTGTAATCAATAACGTAATCTGCTGGATATTTATCTGAGGCCCCATCACCAAAACGGGTATTAAGGCCTTGCGCAACCGGACCAACTTTGTTCCCAGGCTCAGTCGTTGCCGTCTCGCCCACCACATTGCAATCATCAACCCCACCAGCCAGCCCCTCCTTGACGGTTTTTCCCCCACTGCCGAAATCCAATAGCTGGAAATTGCCCGGGCCGATGACAGAGTTGTTATTAGCGGCTGACTTCAAAACTGTGACTTCACCGAATTTGTAACCCCAGAACAGACCTGCATCTGGATCGTAGGCTGACGATTCAGGGTTGCCGCATACCAACAGCGGCTCGATCTTGCACGGCTGGGTCGGGCTTGGCCCCGCGGTGGCAATCGCTGCCACGGCTTTGTCGCCCAGGTTTCCGGAGCCGAAACTCTGCACAAAGCCCCAGAAGAAGCCGGCCAGGGGATAATCCGGTACCGTAACTCGCACAAAACGATCTCCTGTCACACCTGGGCCAAATGGCCCCCTCACCTGGTCGGAGAATGCCACCTGGGCGAAGCCTTCCACCCCGCCTGCGCCGATGCCACGGGCCAACTCGCCATTGCCATCGGCCTCGGCATTCAACCGCAAGGTATTCAGCGCTGCGAAACGCGCCAGATCGATGGAGCCTGATGCCCCCATGGCTTGCTGCAGGGTCTTGGCACCACTGAGTGCCGCCGCATCCACCGCGTTCTGCAGGCGCGCCTTGTTTAGCAGCATATGGCCGCCGTCCAGGGCCAGAGCCCCCATCAGCAGCATCGCGGCCAGAGCGATCACGATCAGCACCATCACCGCGCCCCGCTGACGCGCCGACGTCGCGGTGAACGGCCGTTGAGTACGGGGTTTCATAGCCCTAACCCTCAGTTACCTATATTGATCTGGATCGGCTGGGCGACCTGAGCCGCATCGCCGGTCACACCGCGGTAGCCATTCATGACTTTTTCGGTCAGCGGGCCGTCGCTGCCCTCGGGCGACAGCTCAGTACCCGGGTTAGCCGCCCGCTCCTTGTCGGCGATCTGCTGGTAGTGGGTCTGGTAGACGCTGTAGCCCACCGGCCCGACTCGCCCTTCGTCGTAGGTCATACACGCGCTTGGCCCCAGCAACAACAGCGTCAGAACGATCATGCGTTTCATGGTGATTGCCTCCACTGGTTGATCCTGTGCGGCTCGCCGCGGCGAGACACCCTTGCAAACTTGACCCGGCCGGCCGTTGCCTTTGTAGGATGGGTGACAACCCATCACGTCCATCACGGCCTGCCAATACCTCCTGCCAACCTATCGCCAGCCATTTCGGAGGGTTCCACCTGCGCGGCTCGACCCACCTATTTCGATGGGTTGTCACCCATCCTACGAACTACACCCATACCTACTGCAGATCGTGGCCAAAGCTGCCTTCGCTGACCCCAAGGCTGACCGGCACCTGGCGGCCCATGCCGCGGCCCTTGGTCCGGCCGAGCAGGTAGAAGTCCGCATCGCTCGGGGCGACGAAATTCTCGGTGGGCAGGCGCACGGTCCTGGCATCTATTGGCTTGGCCAGGTGCGGGGTGACCAGGATCACCAGCTCGGTTTCGCCATTGACGAACTCCTGGCTGCGGAACAGGTGCCCCAGTACAGGGACGTCACCCAGCCCGGGGAAGCGGCTGACAAAGTCGCGGGTGTTCTCGCTGATCAAGCCGGCGATGGCGATGGTCTGACCATTGCCCAGCTCGACGGTGGACTGCGCGCTGCGCTTGGTCAGCGCCGGCACCAGCAAGGCGGAGACACCCGTAGCGACCCCCGTATCCAGCACCAGGCTATTGGTCGAGACCAGTTCGCTGACCGAGACATTCAGGTTGAGGTTGATCCGCCCCGAGTCGAGCACCACCGGCAGAAATTTCACCCCGACGCCGAACTCCTTGAACTCGATGGTGATGCCATCCTCGTCGGATACCGGTATAGGGAACTCACCGCCGGAGATAAACTCCGCCTGCTGCCCGGTCAGGGTGGTCAGGGTCGGCTCGGCCAGTACCTTGGCCGAACCATCATCCCTGGCCGCATCCAGTGCCACGTTGAAGAGAAAGTCGCCCGAGAGGAATCGAGCGAACATTCCAGTGCCAGTACCGAGCAACGCCGTATCCGGCAGGATAGAACCGCCCGGGGTCAGACCATTATTGGCACCACCGCCGCTCCAGCGGCTGGAAGAGCCAAAGTCCAGGGCGTTGAAGCGCACATCGAGACTCTTGACCAGGCTGCGCTTCATCTCCGCCACCTTGACCTCCAGCATCACCTGCTGGCTGCCGCCGACGCTTAGCAGATTGATCACCTCCAGCGATTGGGTCGGTGCCGCCACCGCGGCCTCGCCCTCACCCTGCACCACGCTGGCGGTTTGTGCGGTATAGGTCTTGGCCAGTTTGACCGCGCTGTCCATGGCCGCCGCACTGCTGACCTGGCCGCGCAGCACCAGCGCGCCCTGGGCGCTATAGACCTCGATCCGCTCATTGGGCAGCAGCTCATGCAGCTTGCTCTTCAGCCCGCCGAGGTCGTGCACCACCTCGAGATCGAGGCTGTCGATCAGCCGGTTGCTGCTATCCCACAACAGCACGTTGGTGCTACCCAGGGCACGCCCGAGTAAATACAACTGGGTCGGGCTGGTGACCAGGATGTCTGCGATTTCCGGGTTACC
>JBFJZW010000206.1:0-8668 GCA_041621875.1 Pseudomonas sp.
TGCGCAAGACCGTGCCCTGGTTCAAGCTGTTCCCGAATGTCGGCGGCCTGACCACCAACGAGTTCTGCGAGGTACGCGGCGGCTACATCATGAGCGAGTGGCACAAGCTGCGCTTCGCCCAGCGTCACCTCAACATGTGCTCGATGGCGCTGAGCAAGCGGGTGTTGACCATGACCGGACGCATGTCGGTATTTCGCGCCGAGGTGGTCACCAACCCCGCGTTCATCGCCGATGTGGAAAGCGATCACCTCGAGCATTGGCGCCTGGGCCGCTTCCAGTTCCTCACCGGCGACGACAAGTCGAGCTGGTACAGCCTGATGAGCCTGGGTTACGACACCTTCTACGTACCGGATGCGGCGATCAACACGGTCGAGCATCCGCCGGAGAAGAGCTTTATCAGGGCCAGCCGCAAGCTGATGTTCCGCTGGTACGGCAACAACCTGCGGCAGAACGCCCGCGCCCTGCGCCTGGGAGTGAAGCGCCTGGGTGGGTTCACCAGCGTGGTGCTGTTCGACCAACGGGTGTCGATGTGGACCAGCCTGCTCGGCCTCAGCGTGGCGATCATCGCCAGCCTCAAGTACGGCCCCGGCATCTTTATCGCCTACCTGCTGTGGATCGGCCTGACCCGCCTGGCGCTGACCCTGCTGCTCAGCGTCAGCGGCCACCGCATCGGCCCGGCCTACCCGGTGATCCTCTATTACAACCAGATCGTCGGCGCGATGGTGAAGATCTACGTGTTCTTCCGCCTCGACCAGCAGTCCTGGACCCGCCAGCCGACCAAGCTCGACCGCGGCCTGTTGAGCTTCCAGCGCTGGTTCAACACCTGGTCCTCGCGCTCCATGACTTTTGGTGCTGCCAGCCTCTTTATCGCCACGCTTCTGGCGTTGGTAAGACCGGAACCCGGCCGGAACCTTTTTCGAACAGGAATTTGCAACCATGAATACAGCCGTCAACGTCAATCTGGTCCACGAATCGGAAGCTCAGCGCCAGCACGCCCGGG
This sequence comes from Pseudomonas sp., assembly GCA_041621875.1. GTDB lineage: Bacteria > Pseudomonadota > Gammaproteobacteria > Pseudomonadales > Pseudomonadaceae > Aquipseudomonas. Next base: position 1,001 of record JBFJZW010000206.1, read on the forward strand.
TCAAGATCCCGGCCGTGCTGCACTACCTGAACAAGAACCGCGAACGTATCGAGCAACCGCTCAGCGATATCTCCGCCGGCGGCTTCAGCTTCGGCGATAGCAAGCGGCCGATTCAGGTCGGCGATTTTCACAAGGGTCGCCTGCAGTTCAAGCTGGACAGCCTCAACCTGGGCATCGATATCGAATTCCAGGTGCGCTCGGTGGATAGCGACAGCGCACGCGTCGGCTGCCAGTTCCATAACCTCAAGCCACGCGAGCAGGCCACCCTGCGCTACCTGATCAGCGCCTACCTGGGCGGCGAGCTGGTCAGCGCCGGCGACCTGCTGAGCACCCTGCAGCGGGAGAACTTCACCAAGGCGCGCAAGAACGGCGCGGGCGGCTCCGGCATGGGCCTGTTCGGCCGGTTCAAGGCCGTGACCTTCAGCCTGGCGATCTTCCTCGTCGGCCTGGCCGCCTTCGGCTTTATCTTCAAGTCGCTCTACGGCATTTACTTCGTCACCCATGCCCAGTCGGCCCAGGTCAACATACCCAGCCTGCAGGTGACCATGCCGCGCGAAGGCATGGTGCAGAGCCTGCTCGGCCCGGACGCCATGGTCGAGAAAGGCGCGCCCATCGCCTCCTTCTCAGCCAGCATGCTGGAGATGCTCAAGGGCCACCTGAGCGACGAGCAGATGACCCCGGAGAATGTCGAAGCGCTGTTCGGCAAGCAGATGAAGGGCACCCTGACCAGCCCCTGCGACTGCAAGGTGGCCCGCCAGCTGGTGGCCGACGGCCAGTTCGCCAACAAGGGCGACGTGATCTTCGAACTGGTGCCGCAGAACACCAAGGCCACGATACAGGCCAGCTTCCCCTACCGCGACTTCTCCCGCGCCCGCCCAGGCAGCCGCGCCAGCTTCTGGGTGGCCGGCGAAGACAGCCCGCGCTACGGCAAGATCGTCAGCAGCAGCCTGCATCAAGGCGGCCTGTCGGCGGACATCCGCGTGCTGATCGAACCGGAACAGAGCCTCGACAGCAGCCTCGCCGGCCAGCCGGTAGAGGTCATCCTCGACCGCGGCCCATCGTTCGACTGGGTGATCGACAAAGCCCTGGCGGCAGGTTTCTGAGGAGGACGCAGCAATGGCGACCATCGCCCCCCGTCTCATGCATGCCACGCCCCTGCTGGCTCTCGCCCTGGCCGTAAGCCTCACCGGTTGCGCCGGGCTGCCGGACGAGCGCCTGGCCGCCGCAGCGCTGAAGCGTGGCGACACCGGCACCGCCGAGCGCAACTACCGCCAGCTGGCCGAGCTGGGCTACGTCAATGCCCAGGTCGGCCTGGCCGATCTGCACATGGCCGGCGGCACGCCGCAAGACCTGGAAAAGGCCGAGCGAACCTACCGCCTGGCCCTGGACGAGTCGCCGCGGGCCAAGGCGCGCCTGGGCAAGTTACTCGCGCGCAAGGTCAATCCCAGCCAGGCCGAGCGCCTGGAAGCGGCCGAATTGCTGAATGACGCATTCACCGCGGGTGAGCAAAGCAGCCTGTTGCCGCTGGTCATGCTCTACCTGCAATACCCACAGGATTTCCCCGGTATGAACGTTCAACAACGCATCTCCACCTGGCGCCAGCAAGGCCATACCCAGGCCGAGCTGGCCCAGATCCTCCTCTATCGCAGCCAGGGCAGCTACGACCAGCACCTGGGTGAAATCGAACAGATCTGCCAAGGCCTGATCGCCGAGGCCGAGGTCTGCTACGTCGAACTGGCCACCGTGTACCAGAAGCAGGGCCAGGCCGACAAACAGAAGGCCCTGCTGCAGCGCCTGATGGCGGGCTACCGCAGCGCCGTGGTGAGCCCGCAGCGGGTGGATGCCGTCGCCCAGGTGCTGGCCGACGCCGAACTGGGCACACCGGACGAAGGCAAAGCCCAGGAACTGCTCGAAGCCATCGCCCCGGACTACCCGGCCGCCTGGGTCAGCCTGGCGCGCCTGCTCTATGACTACCCGGGCCTGGGCGATGTCGAGACCCTGCTGGGCTACCTCGACAACGGCCGTGCCGCGGCGCTGCCGCGGGCCGAACTGTTGCTCGGCCGGCTCCATTACGAAGGCAAGCTGGTGCCGCAGGACCCGCACAAGGCCGAAGAGCATCTGCGCAAGGCCGCGCCCAGCGAACCCAGCGCCAACTATTTTCTCGGCCAGCTCTACCTGCGCGGCTACCTCGGCGAGGTCTACCCGCAACAGGCTCTGGATCATCTGCTCAGCGCCGCCCGCAACGGCCAGATCAACGCCGACTTCGCCCTGGCGCAGATGTACTCGCAGGGCAAAGGCATACGTCCGGACCCGGTCAACGCCTTCGTCTTCAGCCAACTGGCGCTGCCGAAGAACACCCCACAAGCCAGCGAGCTGGCGCGGCAGGTCGCACAACAACTGCAGCCTGGCCAGCGCAGCCAGGCCGAACAATTGCTGCGCGAAGAACGCCAGGCCCGCGGCAACGCCTGGCAAGCACCAAGCGCCCTGCAGGCGCATAACCAATGAACAAGGACTACGCGATGAAACTCAACAGGATCACCGCAGGCCTGGGCCTGAGCGCCTCATTACTCTCTGCCAGCTCGGTTTGGGCGGTGCAGATGAGCGACGACAACTTCGGCGTCGACGTCAAGATCACCCTGCAATCGGAAGATGACCGCGACCTCGGCACCCGCGACGGTGGCGACGTCAACGGTATCGGTGTCGACCTGCGCCCCTGGCTGTATGGCCAGCGCGGCCAATGGAGCGCCTTCGCCATGGGCCAGGCGGTAGTCGCCAGCGACGTTATCGAGACCGACACCCTGGAGTCTTCCGACCCCGAGCTGGTCCGCGACACCCAGGCCGATGGCCGCGAACGGGAGAAGAACTACCTGGCCCTGCGCGAATTCTGGGTCGACTACGCCGGTCTCACCGACTACCCCGGCGAACACCTGCGCCTGGGCCGCCAGCGCCTGCGCAACGATGACAGTCAATGGCGCGACACCCATATCGAGGCGCTGAACTGGACCTTCGACACCACCCTGCTGCGCGCCAGCCTCGGTGCCGCGCAACGTTTCAGCGAGTACCGCAGTGACCTCGACGAACTGGCCCCGGAAGACGAGGACCGTCTGCACCTGTTCGGCGACATCGCGACCCAGTGGCGCCCGGGTCATTGGCTCGGCCTCAGTGCCCATCACTCCCGCGATGACGGCAAGCTGGCCAATCCCGGCGAACCGATCGACACCCTGGACAAGCGCGCCACCGGCGAGCTGACCTGGCTCGGCGTGCAGGCCCATAGCGATGCCTACAACTTCCGCAACCACAAGCCGGTCAATTACTGGGCCAGCCTCACCTCGCTGACCGGCGACCGCGAAGACCTGACCCGCGCCATCGACAACGGCCAGGAAGTCGCCACCGGCAAGAACAGCGACAGCGTCAGCGCCTGGGGCACCGACCTGGGTCTGCGCTTTCGCCTGGACCCCAACTGGCAAGTCGGCGCGGCCTACGCCCGGGGCAGCGGCAGCGGCGATGCAGACGGCAACGGCACGGGCAACTATCGCCAGACCGGCCTGCAAAGCAACCGTTCCGCCTTCACCGGTACGCGTTCGCGGGTCCATCGCTACGGCGAGGTCTTTCGCGGCGAGCTGAGCAACCTGCAGTCGGCCACCCTGTTCGGCTCCTGGCAGCTGGCCGAGGACTATGACGCCAGCCTGGTCTACCACCAGTTCTGGCGGGTCGATGACCGCCAGCAGATCGGTCGTAGCGGGATCAATGCCCGTTTCGACGACCCACTCTCGGACGACGTCCCGGCCCCCCAGGTCGACCTGGTGGATGGCGAGAAAGACCTCGGCCAGGAGCTCGATCTGGTGGTCACCAAGTACTTCAAGCAGGGCCTGCTGCCCGCTTCGATAAGCGAGGCGATCGACGAACCGTCGGCGCTGGTGCGCTTTCGCGGCGGCGTATTCAAGCCCGGCGATGCCTATGGCAGCGACACCGATTCGCTGATGCATCGCGCCTTCGTCGACGTTATCTGGAAATTCTGAGGACAACGCCATGACGCAACGACCAGGCAAACTCAAACGATGCTGCGCAGCGGGCCTGCTGTGCAGCGGCATACTGCTTGGCGCGCTGCAGCTGGCAGCCCCCTGGGTGCAAGCGGCACCGGCGCTCGAGAGCGCCAAGGCGGAGACCCGGGCGCTGAAGGAAACCAGCAATTACACGGTGACCAGCGCGCCCATCGAGCAACTGCAACTGGATGAGCCCAAGCTGCCCGACCTCAGCGGCTACACCGCGGCGGCCGTGGAGGCCAAGATCAAGCGTACGCCCGGCGGCAAGGTGGTGGTGCGGCGCATGCTGCAGCAGGACGCGCTGAAGGACTTCATCGGCGGCAACGAACGCCTGCGCGAATGGGTCAAACGGCAGAACGGCATGCCCCACGCGATCTTTATCGAGGGCGGCTACGTCACCCCACGGGACATCGCCAAGGCCCTGCCGGACAGCCAGTTCCGCGAGGTCGAGCCGGGCGTCTACCTGGCGCGCCTGCCGATAGTCGTGGCCCAGGGCGCGACCCTGCACGTGGGCAAGGACACCCAGGACCTGCGCCTGTCCCAGGAGCGCGGCAGCTTTATGGTCAACGACGGCCAGCTGTTCTTCACCGACAGCAAACTCACCGCCTGGCGCGAGGCGGACAACGGCCCGGCCAGCTTTCGCAGTGGCAACGAGTTCCGCCCGTTTCTGGTGTCCTGGGGCGGCAGCGAGCTGTACGTCTCGGGCAGCGTCTTCACCAGCCTGGGCTACAGCAACAGCAAGTCCTACGGCGTTTCCATCACCCAGTACACCCCGGGCATGCAGGCCCGCCTCAAGCGTGCGGAACCGACCGGCTGGCTGATCGACTCGGAGTTCGTCGACCACTGGTACGGTTTCTACTGCTATGAAGCCGAGAACGTGGTGATCAAGGGCAATACCTACCGCGACAACATCGTCTACGGCATCGACCCCCACGACCGCTCCCACGGCCTGATCATCGCCGAGAACACCGTGCACGGGACCAAGAAGAAGCACGGCATCATCATTTCCCGCGAGGTCGATGACAGCTGGATCATCAACAACAAGAGCTATGACAACAAGCTCTCGGGCATCGTCCTCGACCGTAACAGCGTGCGCAACCTGGTGGCCTACAACGAGGTGTACCAGAACCAGTCCGACGGCATCACCATCTACGAGAGTTCGGACAACCTGCTGTGGGGCAACAAGGTGTTGAACAACGCCCGCCACGGCATCCGCCTGCGCAACAGCACCAACATTCGCCTGTACGAGAACATCTCGGCGGCCAACGGCCTGACCGGCGTATACGGCCATATCAAGGACCTCTCCGACACCGACCGCAATATCGAACTCGACCCCTTCGACGCCGAGGTGTCGCTGATCCTGGTCGGCGGCAAGCTTGCCGGCAACGGCTCCAGCCCACTGTCCATCGACTCGCCGCTGTCGGTTGAGCTGTACCGCGTGGAGATGCTCGCGCCGAGCAAGAGCAGCGGCATCAGCTTCTCCGGAATCCTCGGCGAAAAGCAGGACGAAATTCTCGACCTGATGGTGCGGCGCAAGCTGGCCGTGCTGATCGACCCGGTCGAAAACCAGGCCGACCTGCACCAATAATTTGAGGCTGTTTTTATGAAAGTGCGTGATAGCAAATGGATTGGCCTCTGCCCGCTGGCGGCGGCGATCTACCTGGCCGCCTCGGGGCTGCAGGCCGCAGAACAAACCAAGGCTCCGGTATACCAGGTGGAGGACTGCTGCTCCCTGTGTCCGGCAGCCCATGACGCCAGCCAGTACACCACCAACTACATGAAGAACTTCACCACCCTGATCGATGCACAGGACGCCTGGCTGTTCCGCACCCAGGAAGATCTGCGCACCGAGTTCGGCACCAGCGCCGAGGGCTACCGCATGCTCAAGGAGCTGCGCGAGGCCTTCAACAGCCGCGGCGTGGAACTGGTGGTGGTCTATCAACCGACCCGTGGCCTGGTCAACCGCAGCAAGCTCAAGCCCGCAGACCAGGCCCGCTTCGACTACGACCTGGCGCTGCGCAACTATCGTCAGGCCCTGACCCGCTTCGAGGAGGTCGGCCTCAGGGTGCCCGACCTCTCGCCGCTGACCGACGAACAGGAAAAGCAGCCCTTCTACTTCCGCCGCGACCAGCACTGGACGCCCTACGGGGCCGAGCGCACGGCGCGCCTGGTGGCCGAGACGGTCAAGCGCATCCCGGCTTTCGAGACCATCGAAAAGAAGGAATTCGTCAGCCAGCGCATCGGCCTGATGGGCAAGACCGGCACCATGCAGAAGGTCGCCAGCCAGCTCTGCGGCACCACCTATGCCCCCCAGTACATCGACCAGTTCGCCACCGAGCCGAAGGCCGAGAGCGGCAGCGACGAGCTGTTCGGCGACAGCACGCCGCCGCAGATCACCCTGGTGGGCACCAGCCACAGCGGCCCCAACTACAACTTCGGCGGCTTCCTCGAAGAGCACATCGGTGCCGACGTGCTCAACGTCGCCTTTCCCGGCGGCGGCCTGGAAGGCTCGATGCTGGAATACCTGGGCAGCGAGGAGTTCCAGAGCAATCCGCCGAAGATCCTGATCTGGGAGTTCTCGCCGCTCTACGACCTGGCCTCGAGCAAGATTCACCGACAGATGATGGCCATGCTGGACAACGGCTGCGAGGGCAAGGACGCCCTGCTCTCGAGCAAAACCACGCTGCGCCCCGGAGCCAACGAGGTGCTGGTCAACGGCGAGGGACAACTGCTGGACTTGCCGAGCAAGCGCCACCAGGTGGACATCCGCTTCAGCGACCCCTCGGTAAAAACCCTCGAGGCGACCCTCTGGTACCTCAGCGGACGCCGCGAAAAGGTCAAGCTCGAGAAACCCAATACCACCGACACCGACGGCCGTTTCGCCTTCGAACTGCGCGATGAAAGCGACTGGGCCGAGCTGAATTTCTTCGCCCTGGAAATCATGGCACCCGCGGGCACCGGCGAGCCGCTCGAGGTGGAGGCACGGGTGTGCCGGCGCAACGACTTCTCCGCCCCGGCCAAGCTCGCCGCAACCGACTCATGAGGAGCCTATGCCGATGCGCACACTGACCCTGTCCTGCCTGCTCGGGGCCACGCTGCTGGCCTCCGCCAGCCAGGCCGCCCTGCGCCCGCCGCAGGGCTACTACGCGCCGGTGGAAACCCGCGAAGGCGCGCCGAAGGCCTGCCTCGGCGCACCCACGCCCTACACCGGCACGCTGCAATTCACCAGCAAGTACGAGGGCTCCGACAAGGCCCGTGCGACGCTGAACCACAAGGCGGAAAAGGCCTTTCGCCAGCAGACCGCTGGCATCACCCGCCTGGAGAAGGACTTCAACAAGCAGGTCATGCACTACCTGCGCGATGGCCAGCCAGAGCAGCTGGCCTGCGCCATGGAGTGGCTGAGCAGCTGGGCCGAAGCCGATGCCCTGCTCTCCACCGACTACAACCATACCGGCAAGTCGATGCGCAAATGGGCGCTGGGCAGCCTGGCCGGTGCCTACCTGCAGCTGAAATTTTCCGCATCCAAGCCGCTGGCCGCCTACCCGCAGCAAGTCCAGGTGATCGAGTCCTGGTTCGCCAAACTGGCCGACCAGGCGGTGAAAGACTGGAGCGACCTGCCGCTGAA
>JBFJZW010000207.1:0-8666 GCA_041621875.1 Pseudomonas sp.
CCCTGCTTGGCGTATTCGCGCAGGTAGATGGCCGCCACCACGCCGAACGGGGTGACGATCACCGCCATGATCAGGGTCATCATCACGGTGCCGAAGATCGCCGGGAAGATACCGCCCTCGGTGTTGGCCTCGCGCGGGTCGTCGCTGACGAACTCCCACAGTTTGGCGAAGTAGAAGCCGAACTTATCGGTCGTGCCCATGGCATTGGGCTGGAAGGCCCGCACCACCTTGCCCAGGCTCAGGGTGACTTCACGCCCCTCGACTGTCTTGACCGTCACGCTGTCGCGGTTGAACGCCTGGTTAAGGGCGATCAGCTCGCTTTCCAGCACCTGGTACTCGGCATCCCACTGCGCGCGCTCGGCGTCCAGTTCGGCCTGGGCGACTTCATCCAGCTTGCCTTGCAGCTCCAGCTTGCGGGTCTGCAGACGCACGCGCTCGAGGCCGGCGTTGATTCGGCCGATGTCCTTCTTCTCCAGACGCACCAGCTGCTTGTGCAGCTGCTCGACGCGGGCGATGCGCTCCTGCAGGGCCGGCCAGCTGGCATCGCCCTCGGCCACCAGCTCGCCGGCTTCCTTGACGTTGACCAGGTAGCCGTAGAAGTTGCCCCACTCGCGGCGTTCGAAGGCGGTGAGGTTTTCCGGGGTGCGCAGGTTGCTCAGCCACTCGCCGACCACCCAGGTGAAGTCCGCGCCGTAGATATCGCGGTTGCCCACCTTGAACAGCTCGCGGGTCATGAACTCGCCGCCCTCGGCAGTCACCGGCAGGCCGGAAGCGGCCAGACGGGCGCGCGGTACTTCCTCGATCTGGGTGATCTCGCCGGCCATCACCTTGGCTTCCTGGCCCGGCACCTGGTAGTCGGCTTCGACGATATCCGCCGGCCAGAAGTGGCCGAGGCCACGCACGGCGATCACCAGCATCAGACCCAGGGTCATGATCACCGCGATCGACACCGCGCCGGCGTTCATCCAGACCCAGGGCGTACCGCTCTTGAACCAGGTTTTTACGGAGTTGTTTTTCACAGTGCTACACCTTCACTGAAATCGCTTGTCGCAACACTCGAAGAGTACTGCGCCTCTGAAACCCTCACCCGCCCTGCGGGCACCCTCTCCCAGAGGGAGAGGGGCATCAGCTGGGCCTGCTGCGCAGGCCATGTTTTATAGGGACGCATATTTGACGCGCAGACGCTGGCGCACCAGCTCTGCCAGGGTGTTCATGACAAAGGTGAAGCCGAGCAGCACCAGCGCCGAGAGGAACAGCACGCGGTAGTGGGTACCACCGACTTCCGATTCGGGCATTTCCACCGCCACGTTGGCCGCCAGGGTGCGCAGGCCTTCGAAGATGTTCATGTCCATGATCGCGGTGTTGCCGGTGGCCATCAGCACGATCATGGTCTCGCCGACGGCGCGGCCCATGCCGATCATCACCGCCGAGAAGATGCCCGGGCTGGCGGTGAGGATCACCACCCGGGTCAGGGTCTGCCAGGGCGTGGCACCGAGGGCCAGGGAACCGAAGGTCAGGCTCTTGGGCACGCTGAACACGGCGTCTTCGGCAATCGAGTAGATGGTCGGGATCACCGCGAAGCCCATGGCCAGGCCGACTACCAGGGCGTTGCGCTGGTCGAACGGAATGCCCAGGTCGTTGCTCAGCCACATGCGCATATTGCCGTCGAACAGCCAGTTCTCCAGGTGCCCGCTCAGCCCCAGCGAGGCATAGCCGACCAGCAGGATCACCGGCACCAGCAGCGCCGCTTCCCAGCCATCCGGCACGCTCAGACGGATCGACTCCGGCAGGCGGCTCCACAGGTAGCCGGCCAGCAGGATGCCGATGGGGGTGAACAGCAGCAGGCTGAAGATGCCCGGCAGATGACCTTCCACATAGGGCGCGAGGAACAGACCGGCGAAGAAGCCGAGAATCACCGTCGGCAGGGCTTCCATCAGCTCGATCACCGGCTTGATCTTGCGGCGCAGCGCCGGAGCCATGAAATAGGCGGTATAGAGCGCGGCGGCGATGGCCAGCGGGGCAGCCAGAAGCATGGCGTAGAAGGCCGCTTTCAGGGTACCGAAGGCCAGCGGCGCGAGGCTCAGCTTGGGTTCATTGTCGGTGCTGGCGGAAGTCGACTGCCAGACGTGGCCGGGCGCGTCATAGTTTTCGTACCAGACCTTGCCCCACAGCGAACTCCAGGAGATCTCCGGGTGCGGGTTGTCGACGATCAGGCGCTGCAGCTGCCCGTCGCTCTCCACAAGCAGTCGGTTGGCCCGCGGCGATAGAGCGGCCAGGGCCTGGCCTTCGGCGACCGGCTCGACCAGCAGGGTGCGGTGCGCGGTGCTGTGGAAGATGCCCAGGTTGCCCTTGGCGTCCAGGGCGAAGAAGCCCTTGCGGCGCTCTTCCGGGAGTATCTGGATGATCGGGCTGTCGGCCAACTGGAAACTGCGGATGGATTTCAGCACCGACTTGCCATCTTCTTCACGCACCATAAACCACTGGGCGATACCGCCGCTGCTGTCACCGATCATCAGCGAGATGCCGCCGAGCAGCGCGGTGGCGTTGCTGACTTCCAGCTTGGCGTCGTTGAGCAGCTTGTAGCGACCATTCAGCTCCTTGGTGCGCAGGCTGAACACGTCCGCCGTGGCGCGGCCGTTGATCACATACAACCACTGGTGACGCGGGTCGATGATCAGCGCCTTGATCGGCTCGGCGATCTGCGGCAGGGTCAGGCGCTCTTCGCTGAGGGTCACCTCGCCGGTCATGATGTTCTCTTCACGACCCAGGCTCAGCACATGCAGCTCGGTGCCGGTGGAGCCGCTCAGCATCAGGGTGCCGCTGTTGAGGCTGACGCCGACGTGGTCCAGCTCGCGGCCCTGGGCGTCGAGCTCGATCGGCGCATCGCCGAAGGGGTACTCGATGCTCGGTGCGATGGTCTTCACATCGTTCGGGTAGCTGATCTTGTAGACATGCTGGAATACCAGCACCTGGCCGTTGGACAGGCCCAGAACGACCCGGTTGCTGCCCGGCTGGTCCTGGCCGACCGCGACGATGCGCGCATCGGCCGGCAGCGGCAGCTGCACGCTGCTCAGCGGCTGCATCTGCTTCGCATCGAAGAACTGCACCTGGCCGTTCTGATCGAGGCGCATGGCCATCTGGTTCTGCTCTTCCAGGGTCAGCAACAGCGGCGCACCGGCTGCGCTGAGCCAGGCCGGCTGCTGCGCCTTGCGCGGGGTCATGTCCGCGCCCTGGAACATCGGCAGCACCACATAGGCCAGGTAGAAGAAGATCAGGGTAATGGCACCCAGCACGGCCATGCCGCCAATGGACACCGCCCAGCGCGCCAAACGGTCCTTGAGTGCGCGCATGCGCCGCTTGCGCTGCAGGGCCGGGGTGTTGAAGTCCAGCCCCAGGGATTTGGTTGGAGCGGTCATGGTTTCACTAGCCAAGTCATTCATAGGTAAGAGCGTCTCTGCGCAGCCATGAGCGCGCCATAGTGAGTTCTGTCGCTATACGAGGCGCTAACTCTAGCCACTCTATATGACAGAAAAGTTACAGCGCTTTGACAAAGCGACGCCCGCCTGTCGTAAACGAAGGCGGGCGTAGCGAATTACTTTTGAACCTGCTCAACGTCTCGCGAGCTAGAGTCATACAAGGCAAAAACAGGCGAGGAAGCGGAGTTTACGAGCTGTAAATGAGCATTACTCGCTTCTCTCGCCCTTCGGGTCGCGCTGAAGCGCGTTAGCCGCAAGCGGCTTGCCGAGCCTGTTTTTAACGCAGTAGGGCCAACGCGCAGCAGACGTTGAACAGGTTCTTAGGCGTCCTTGCCAGCACCGGGCTTACTCCAGGCCCAGTTCCTTCAGGGTTTTCGCAGCCACTTTGCTCGGCAGCGGGATATAGCCGTCTTTCACCACCACTTCCTGGCCCTGCTTGGACAGCACCAGCTTGACGAACTCGGCGTCCAGCGGGCTCAGCGGCTTGTTCGGCGCCTTGTTGACGTAGACGTAGAAGAAGCGGGCCAGCGGGAACTTGCCGGCCAGGGCGTTTTCTTCGTTGGCGTCAAAGGCTTCGCCGCCTTTCTTCGACAGCGGTACGGTCTTCACGCTGGACGTCTTGTAGCCGATGCCCGAATAACCGATGGCGTTGAGGGTGCTGGAGATCGACTGGACCACGGAAGCCGAACCCGGCTGCTCGTTGACGTTGGCCTTGTAGTCGCCTTTGCACAGGGCTTCTTCCTTGAAGTAGCCGTAAGTACCGGATACCGAGTTGCGACCGAACAGCTGGATCGGCTTGGCCGCCCACTCGCCGGTCAGGCCAACATCGCCCCAGGTCTTGATATCGGTCGCGCCACCGCACAGGCGGGTGCTGGAGAAGATCGCGTCAACCTGGGCAATGTCCAGGCTCTTGATCGGGTTGTCCTTGTGCACGAATACCGCCAGAGCATCGATGGCCACCGGTACGGCGGTCGGCTTGTAGCCGTATTTCTCTTCGAACGCCTGGATCTCGGCATCCTTCATCGCACGGCTCATCGGGCCCATGCTGGCGGTGCCTTCAGTCAGCGCGGGCGGCGCGGTGGAAGAGCCGGCGGCCTGGATCTGGATATTGACGTTGGGGTATTCCTTCTTGAACTCTTCAGCCCACAGGGTCATCAGGTTGGCCAGGGAGTCGGAACCGACGCTGGACAGGTTGCCCGATACGCCGGAGGTCTTGGTGTAGCTCGGCAGAGCCGGGTCGACAGCAGCAACCGCAGTGGCGGTGGCGACGCCAGCGGCGACAAAAGTCATGGCCGCCATCAAACGCTTAAGTTTCATGCCTTACTCCTAGCAGACTAGTGTTGGATTGAACGGGGCCAAGTATCGTCAGGCCGCATGACCACTCTATGTAAGCAATATGACAGTTAGATGAACGCCAGAAATTTCCCACTCGACACCAGCCATATGCCATGGTCGCCCTGCGACCGCCGAGTCGCTATACTCGGCAACACCCGCACTCCTGCGGGCCTGCAGGACGCAGAAGCGGTTGTTGCCGAGCTGGACTCGCCGCCACTTCACAGCCCTGCACCGCGCCAATAACAACAACCGCGCCGCGAGCCTATCCGATGCACGATTTCGAACAGGAAGACCCCATCCCGCAAGGCGACCTGGCTTTGCAGATCACCGCATTGCCGCGTGAAACCAATGGTTTCGGCGATATCTTCGGCGGCTGGCTGGTGGCGCAGATGGATCTGGCCGGCACCGCCATGGCCAGCAAGGTCGCTGGCGGCCGCGTCGCCACGGTGGCCATCGACCGCATGGCCTTCCTGGTGCCGGTGGCCGTGGGTGCGCAGCTGTCCTTCTACACCCAGACGGTGGAAGTGGGGCGTAGCTCGATCCAGATGCTGGTCGAGGTATGGAGCGACGATCCGCTGTCCAGCGAATGGCGCAAGGTCACCGAGGCGGTATTCGTCTTCGTCGCCATCGACGGCAGCGGCCGCACTCGCCCGGTACCGGCACGCCGATAGGCACCCATTCTGCGGGCTGCAAAAAAATGCCGATCACCCGCCAGGTGATCGGCATTTTTTCTGGCTATCCGCAGGCTGTACTGGGTTCAGATGCCTAACGTGCGCTTACCCAGCACCCTAGGGTGTGCCGTGCGCACCAAGAGCTCGCCGCCTGCACTTAGGCCATCAGACCCACTGATCGTTGCGCTTGCGCCGCACCCGCAAGAGGGTCGGCAGAAGCAGCCCGGCGAACAGCCCGGCACCGGCGATGCTGCCGCCGTAGACCATATAGCGCATCAGCACCTGCTGGTTTTCCTCGCCCAACTGCGCCTGCACCTCGCGCAACTCGGAGCGCGCCCGGCTCAGCTCGCTGTCCAGCGCCGCGCGGGCCGTCTGCGACTCGTCGATCAGCGCCTTGCGTGCATCCAGGGTCTCCTGCATACCCTGCACGCGGGCCTTCCAGGCGTCGTCGATGCCTTTCAGCTCGGCACTGAGCTCAGCCACCTTCTGCTCCAGCTGCGGCAGGCGCTCGGCCTGGCCGGGCACCTCCTGCAGATCGCGGCTGGGAATCCACACAGCGCTGCCGTTGTCGCTGCGCACCTGGCTGTAATCCCCCTGGCTGCGCAGCAGCTCGACCTTCTGCCCGGAAACCAGCGTACCGACGATGCGGTAGCCATCGGTCGGGCCGCTGCGCACATAGGTATTCAGGCTGTCGCTGACCCAGCGCTGATTGCTCGCGGCCTCCTCGGCGTAGGCCGGGGCACCCGCCACCAGCAGACCAGCAAACAACCAGGCAGCCTGGGCGCGACGCTGCAACGGAGAAACACGTAAGGGGGACTGACGGAATAGGGGCATAGGGCAATCTTCACATGGCAATAGAACAAAACCCTCGAACGGGCGCGATAAAAGCCGGCCAGGCGAATTGTTTGGACATAAACGCGATCAGGGCGAAATGGAGGCAGCGCATGGCCAATGGCCAGGCAATCCACCCGACGGGCCGACAGCAGACAGACAGCCGGCAAGCGGGTGGAGTTCACTCGAAATTCATGCCCAAGGGATAGGCGGCGCGCAGGCAAGTGGCGACGGCTAGAGATGAGGTGGATGGCAGCGGCCGACGGCAAGCCGATCAGCGGGCGTAAAAACGCCGGCGCGGGGCCGGCGTTTTTTGTGGCGGCGAATCAGCCGCGGATATTGTAGATATCCTTTTCGTTGAACTCGGCATAGTCGTACAGACGCTGCAGATAGGCCTTCTGCTGCTCCCAGACCTTGCTCGCCACCGGGTCGGCGGCGGCGCTGGCGTCGACCACTTCGGCGGCCACTGCCTTGAGTTTGGCCAGCACTTCGTCCGGTAGGCGGCGCACTTCAACGCCTTCGCTCTTGAGTTGCTCCAGGGCCTCCATGTTCTTGGCGTTGTAATCGTCGAGCATGTCGCCGTTCACATCGCGGGCCGCGGCGCGGACGATGGCCTGCAGGTCGGCCGGCAGGGTTTCCCAGGCCTTGATATTGATGTCCAGTTCGAACAGTACGCTCGGCTCCTGCCAGCCCGGGGTGTAGTAGTACTTGGCCGCCTTGTGCAGGCCCAGGGCCTGGTCGTTGTACGGGCCGATCCACTCGGTGGCGTCGATGGCACCGGTCTGCAGGGCGGTGAAGATCTCGCCGGCCGGCAGATTGACCACGGTACCGCCCATCTTGGTCAGCACTTCGCCGCCCAGGCCCGGGGTGCGCATCTTCAGGCCCTGGAAGTCGTCGACGCTGTTGATTTCCTTGTTGAACCAGCCGGCGGTCTGCACGCCGGTATTGCCACAGGCCATCGGCAGCACGCCGAAGGGCTTGTACACCTCTTCCCACAGCTGCATGCCGCCGCCACGGTGCAGCCAGGCGTTCATTTCCTGGGCGTTGGGGCCGAACGGCAGGGCGCAGAAGAACTGCGCGGCCGGTACCTTGCCTTTCCAGTAGTAAGGCGCGCCATGACCCATTTCCGCGGTGCCACGGGAGACTGCGTCGAATACTTCCAGCGCCGGCACCAGTTCGCCGGCGGCATACACCTTGACCTTGAGACGGCCGTTGCTCATCTCCTCGACCAGCTTGGCGAAGCGCTCGGCACCGACGCCGACACCGGGGAAGTTCTTCGGCCAGGAGGTGACCATTTTCCAGTTGAAAGTCTGCGCCTGCGCACCCTCTTGGGGCTTGGCAGCGGTTTCGGCTTCCTGTTTGCAGCCGGCCAGGGCCGTGGCTGCAAGACCCACGCCTGCGGCGGCGAGAATTTGACGACGTTTCATGCAAAGCTCCTTATTGTTGTATTGGTCTGACCACAGGATCACTGCGGCCACACCACGCTTGACTAACATAGGGGTAAGTGACTCTCAAGCCTAGCGGATACGACTAAAGTTGTAGTGCCATTGCCGCATTTACCCAGGCCTGCCTAGAATCGCCGGCCTGCCTGCTTAATAACCCATAACGATAAGGACTGCATATGTCCGACAAACCTCCTCTCCCGCTGACTCTTGCGCAAATAATCGACACCTTCAATGCCTGGCTGGGCAAGGCCTGCGCCTGGCTCACCCTGTTTCTGGTGCTGGGTACCGCCGTGGTGGTGATCCTGCGCTACGGCTTCGGCATCGGCGCGACCGCCCTGCAGGAAGCGGTGCTCTATGCCCACGCCCTGGTGTTTATGGGTGCCGCCGCCTGGGTGCTGCAATGCAATGGCCATGTCCGCGTGGATATCTTCTACCAGAAGTTCAGCGGCCGCCGCCAAGCCCTGGTCGATGGCCTCGGCACCCTGCTGTTCCTGTTGCCGGTGTGCCTGTACCTCGGCTGGGCCAGCTGGGATTACGTCGGCAATTCCTGGGCGACCCTGGAAGGCTCCAGCGAATCGGGCGGCCTGAAGTTCGTCTATCTGCAGAAGAGCATCATCCTGGTGCTGGTGTTCAGCCTGGTCTTGCAAGGAATCGCCAACTTGATCAAATCCGCCTACATCCTCACCGGCCGTCTCCCAGCTGTGGAGGTGAAGCATGGTTGAGTTGATGGCGATTCTGCTGTTTATCAGCATCTGCGCGGCGCTGATGGCCGGCTACCCGGTGGCCTTTACCCTGGGCGGGGTGTCGCTGCTGTTTGCCGGTATCGGCATCCTCACCGGCACCTTCGATGGCGGCTACCTGAGCGCCCTGCCCAACCGCCTGTTCGGCATCATGAACAACCAGACCAA
>JBFJZW010000208.1:0-8656 GCA_041621875.1 Pseudomonas sp.
AAAAGCCAACTGCTCTACCAACTGAGCTAACGACCCAAAAATGGTCGGGGTAGGGGGATTCGAACTCCCGACATCCTGCTCCCAAAGCAGGCGCGCTACCGGACTGCGCTATACCCCGATGAAAGATTGGCTCCGCGACCAGGACTCGAACCTGGGACCCAATGATTAACAGTCATTTGCTCTACCGACTGAGCTATCGCGGAACTACTGGCTTTCTTTCTCGGATATGGGCCTTGGCGGTTAAACCGTTTCCCGTATCTGAGGCGCGCCATTTTACGTTTCCGCGCGCGCCTGTCAACCCCTTAAATTGCTTTTACTACAATGATTTGCAGGTGAGTGGCAGGCTGCTATATGTAACGGGGTCTGCACCCGACGCGGGACGCACCGGTCACCCGGCATACAACAGGAAAGTGCATGAGCAACCAGGGCCAACCACCGCATCCGCCGAGCTCCCTGCACAGCCTGGCCGGCCGTGGCATCCAGCCGCGCTTTGGCGAGTTGGCGCAAAGCTGCCGCAAGCTGGTGATGAACAACCTCGCCGAACACCTGGGCGGTGTATTCACCCAGGTCGACGACACCCTGTTCGCCCTTGCGGACAAGGCCGAAAGCAATCAGCTGCAAAGCCTGTTCTTCGACAACATGCGCGAGATCCGCAAACAGCGCCCGCAGATCGAGCGCAGCTACCACCAGCAGATCGCCCGCAACTTCTCCGATTTCTTTGCCGGCCAGCGCCAGCCGCCCACCAGCGCCGAGGCTCTGGACGCAGAACAGCTGGTACTGGTGCAGAACGAGGACTACGAGGAAAGCTTGCAGATCACCAATATGGTCAGCCAGGTGAAAGCCCGCTGCGCACAGCCGCTGTTCGCCCTGGAACAGCGCCTGGCGCAACTCAACAATGGACAAAAGCTCGACGAGGACAGCAACCCCTTCGGCCCGCAGATGATCGCCCAGGCCTTTCGCCTTGCACTGGCCCCCTGCCCCTTCCCCCTGCGCATCAAGATCGTCCTCTATACGCTATTCGACACCCAGGTCATGGACAGCCTGGAAGGGCTCTACGCCGCCCTAAACCAGCGCCTGATCGAAGCCGGCGTGCTGCCCGAGCTCAAGTACAGCGCGCAGCGCCAGGCCAGCCCAGCGCGCACAGCCGACCCTGCGCCGCCCAGCCATGCCGAGAGCGGCGCAATACCTCGGTCGCCCAACACTCAACCAAGCCCGCCAGCCCGCACCACAGCGCCCATGGCGAGCGAAGTGCCGCCCAGCGATCCCGCAGAACTGCTGGGCAGCCTCGCCGCCCTGCTGGGCGAGTACCGTCGCCGTGATCACCAGGCCACCCTGCCGGACGGCACGCGCAGCATGGCCAGCCTGACCCCGCATAATGTCACGCGCACCTACAGCGCCCGCGAACTGCTCGACGCCCTGAACCGCATGCAACGCCAGTCGGCCCTCGAGCTTGCACAGCACCTGCACCAGCCGCTGCCGGTGGATGGCCTCAAGGAAACCCTGCAACAGCAGCTGCAGGCGCACAGCCTGCTACCCGCCGAGCATCGGGTTGCCGACCAGGAAGCCGACGTGATCGACCTGGTCGGCATGCTGTTCGACTTTATTCTCGACGACGACAACCTGCCCGACAGCTGCAAGACCACCCTCTCCCACCTGCACACGCCCTACCTGAAAGTGGCCCTGCAGGACAAAGCGCTGTTCACCCAACATCACCACCCGGCGCGCCGCCTGCTCAACGCCATGGCCCAGGCCGGCGTGCTCTATGGCGGCGAAAGCGAGGAAGGCGGCCTGCAGGCAAAAATGCAGTGGGTGGTGGAGCGGGTGGTCCATGACTTCGCCACCGACCTGCAACTGTTCGACAGCCTGCTCGACGAGTTCAACGCCTATGTCGCCACCCTCAGACACAAGGTAGAGCTACGCGAGCGGCGCGCCGTGCAGGCCGCCAAGGGGCGCGACAAACTTCTCGGCGCACGCCAGCGCGCACTGGCGGTGATTGCCGCCTGCCTGCACGAGCGCAGCCTGCCGAGCATCATCCACAACTTCCTCGAACTGACCTGGGCCGACGCCCTGGTATTCGTGTGGCTGCGCCATGGCGAAAACAGCCACGAGTGGCGACGTGCCTGCGAGGTCGCCGAGCAGCTGGCCTGGAGCGGCACTCCGCTCGACGAAGCCGGCCGTGAACGCCTGCAGGCCCTGCGCATCGCCCTGCTGGACGACCTGCGCAAGGGCCTGGAGTTGCTCGGCGGTTACCATGAGGACGGCATCCGCCGCCTGCTGCAGGACCTGGTGGCCTGCCAGCATGCGGTGCAGGGCGATCAGCCCCAGCTGGCCGAGCGTCTCAAGCCGGTACAGGTGGAAAGCCAACTCGGCACCCTGCTCGGCGAGGATGCGCCGCTGGCCACCCCGACACCGCGCGACGCCAACCTATCGCCGCGCGCCCAGGCGCTGGCCAGGGAACTGCAACAGCTCGAGTTCGGCACCTGGTTCGAGTTTGGCAGCGGCGAGCAACTGCACGTCCTCAAGCTCTCCTGGTTCAGCCCGACCACAGACAACTACATGTTCGTCGACCACAGCGGCCAGCGTGCGGCCATCAAGCCCCTGCAGCAACTGGCCCGGGAAATGGAGCAGGGACTGGCGCGCATCATCCCCGCGGAGCGCGACGCGCCCCTGGTGGATCGCGCGCTGAATGCCATTTACCGCGTACTGCAGCGCTTTACCGGACGCCCCCACGAGCCCCAGGAATAAGGAACCCGTATGGATGACGAACGCCGCCAGCACAACCGCCAGCACACCGAACTGCAGCTGGAAATTTTCGAACAGCACACCGGAAAACGCCTGGGGCGGGTGGTCGATCTCTCGGTCGATGGTTTTATGCTGTTCAGCGATACGCCGCAGGCCGCCGATGAGCTGGTGGAATGCCGCCTGCTGAGCGAGCAGGTGATCGAGGGCGTGGGCGAAATCAGCTTCGTCGCCGACTGCCTGTGGAGCCGCCCCGGGGCCGACGGCCAGCACTGCTGGGCGGGCTTTCACATCATCGAGCTGGCGCAGGACCAGGCCGCCGCCCTGGAGCGGCTGCTTAGGCAGCTTTGAATGCCCAGAGACCGCGAGATGTCTCGGTGCGCACGGCGCACCCTACGGAGCCCGGTCAGCGCCGCCCCGTAGCAGCACAGGTTGTGTGGGAGTAGGCGCTTGTGTAGGAGCGGGCTTGCCCGCGAGCTCCCGCGACGCTCGCAGCCAGGGCCCCTCCTACCCGGGTGGATCCGACTGCGGCACCAGATGAGTGAGCCAGCACCATAAAAAACACCCCGTCCGGCCTTGAGCCTGACGGGGTGTGCTTATTGCCGACACTCCAGCACCGGCTTAGTCGAAGACGATCTCCTCGCCCTCGACCCGACCGGTAACGCTGCTGCCGGGGGCGAACTGGCCGGCCAGAATCAGCTGCGCCAGCGGGTTTTCGATCCAGCGCTGCACCGCCCGCTTGAGTGGCCGCGCACCATAGACCGGGTCGTAGCCGACGGCGATCAGCTTGTCCAAGGCCTCATCGGTCAGTTCCAGGCTCAACTCGCGCTCGGCCAGACGCTGGCGCAAGCGGCCCAGCTGGATCTGCGCGATACCGGCGATCTGCTCGCGGGCCAGCGAGTCGAACACCACCACCTCGTCGATGCGGTTGACGAACTCGGGACGGAAGTGGTTGCTCACCGCATCCATCACCGCCGCGCGCTGCGCCTCGCGGTCGCCGGCCAACTCCTGGATCTGCGCCGAACCGAGGTTGGAGGTCATCACGATCACGGTGTTCTTGAAGTCCACGGTGCGCCCGTGGCTGTCGGTCAGGCGACCGTCTTCCAGCACCTGCAGCAGCACATTGAACACATCCGGATGAGCCTTCTCCACCTCGTCCATCAGCACCACCGAGTAGGGCTTGCGGCGCACCGCTTCGGTCAGGTAGCCGCCCTCCTCGTAGCCGACATAGCCCGGCGGCGCGCCGATCAGGCGAGCCACCGAGTGCTTCTCCATAAACTCGGACATGTCGATGCGTACCAGCGCCTCTTCGGTGTCGAAGAGGAATTCGGCCAGCGCCTTGCACAGCTCGGTCTTGCCCACCCCGGTCGGGCCGAGGAAAAGGAAGGAACCGCTGGGTCTATTGGGGTCGGACAGCCCGGCGCGGGAACGCCGCACGGCGTTGGCCACCGCCACCACCGCTTCGTTCTGACCAATCACCCGCTGATGCAGCAGGCCTTCCATCTTTAACAGCTTGTCGCGCTCGCCTTCGAGCATCTTGCTCACCGGGATGCCGGTCCACTTCGACACCACTTCGGCGATCTCTTCCTCGGTGACCTTGCTGCGCAGCAGTTGGTTCTCGGTCTTGCCGTGCTGGTCGACCATCTGCAGACTGCGCTCCAGATCCGGAATGATGCCGTACTGCAGCTCGGCCATACGCGCGAGGTCGCCCTTGCGCCGCGCCGCTTCCAGCTCCTGACGGGACTGTTCGATCTTCTGCTGGATCTGCGCCGAGCCCTGCACCTCGGCCTTTTCCGACTTCCAGATATCTTCCAGGTCGGCGTATTCGCGCTCCAGGCGGGCAATGTCTTCGTTGAGCTTGGCCAGGCGCTTGATCGCCGCCTCGTCGTCTTCCTTCTTCAGCGCCTGGGCCTCGACCTTGAGCTGAATCAGGCGGCGTTCCAGACGGTCGAGCACTTCCGGCTTGGAGTCGATTTCCATACGAATGCGGGTGGCCGCCTCGTCGATCAGGTCGATGGCCTTGTCCGGCAGCTGACGGTCGGTGATATAGCGGTGCGACAGCTTGGCCGCGGCGATAATCGCGCCGTCGGTGATGGCCACCTTGTGGTGCACCTCGTAGCGCTCCTTGAGGCCACGGAGGATGGCGATGGTGTCCTCCTCGCTCGGCTCATCCACCAGTACCTTCTGGAAGCGTCGTTCCAGAGCCGCGTCTTTTTCGATGTACTGGCGGTATTCGTTGAGCGTGGTGGCACCGACGCAGTGCAGCTCGCCACGGGCCAGGGACGGCTTGAGCATATTGCCGGCGTCCATCGAGCCTTCGCCCTTGCCGGCACCGACCATGGTGTGCAGCTCGTCGATAAACAGGATGATCCGCCCTTCCTGCTTGCTCAGCTCGTTGAGCACCGCCTTGAGGCGCTCCTCGAACTCGCCGCGGAACTTGGCCCCGGCGATCAGCGCGCCCATGTCCAGAGACAGCAGGCGTTTGTCCTTGAGGCCATCCGGCACCTCGCCGTTGACGATGCGCTGGGCCAGGCCCTCGGCGATGGCGGTCTTGCCCACCCCCGGTTCGCCTATCAGCACCGGGTTGTTCTTGGTGCGGCGCTGCAACACCTGGATGGTGCGGCGGATCTCGTCGTCGCGACCGATCACCGGATCGAGCTTGCCCTCCTCGGCGCGCTTGGTCAGATCGACGGTGTACTTGTCCAGGGCCTGGCGGTTTTCCTCGACATTGGGGTCGTTCACCGCATCGCCGCCGCGCAGGTTGCTGACGGCGTTCTCCAGGGCCTTCTTGCTCACGCCCTGGCCAAGCAGCAATTTGCCCAGCTTGGTGTTGTCGTCCATGGCAGCGAGCAGCACCAGCTCACTGGAGATAAATTGATCGCCCTTCTGTTGCGACAGACGGTCGGCCTGATTGAGCAGGCGCGCCAGGTCCTGGGACAGGTTGATGTCGCCGGTCGGGCTCTGGATCTTGCCCAGGTGATCCAGTTCCTTGGTCAACGCCTTGCGCAGGCTGTTGACGTCGAAGCCCACCTGCATCAGCAGCGGTTTGATCGAACCGCCCTGCTGGTCGAGCAGCGCCTGCATCAGGTGCAGCGGCTCGATGGCGGCGTGGTCCAGGCCCACGGCCAGGGACTGGGCGTCGGAAAGGGCAAGTTGCAGCTTGCTGGTTAAACGGTCGATACGCATGGAGTGTCATCCCTCGGAGTGAAGGCAGGCCGGCACGCTGAATCGTGCCTAATGCAGAGAGCCTGCTAGATGAAGAGTAGATGAGGTCGATTGTGCGAGTTTCAAGCACGCGGGCATTGATATGGGTCATGCATAGGGCGGCATCGGCGCACAGCGACAGCCCGCCAGAACTTATGCCATGCCCACGAACCACGGCGCATTGCCTGCGGCGAATGACAGCCTACGAGCCGCTTCAGTCGCCCAGCCAGATCAGGCTGGCGAAACGCCCGGTTTGCGTCGCGCGGCGGTAGGAGTAGAAGCGCGGGTCGTTATAGGTGCAGAACTCGCCGCCGTACACCGCCGTTACGCCTCGTGCGGCCAGACGGATACGCGCCAGCCGGTAGATATCGGCCATAAACTTGCCGGCGTTATGGCTGGGGCGGAACGCTTCGGCGGCCTCGGCATGTTGTGCGACAAAGGCCTCGCGCACCTCTGCGCCTACCTCGAAGGCCTGCGCACCAATGGCCGGGCCGAGCCAGACCAGCAGCTGATCCGCCGGCAGCACCAGGGCGTCCAGGGTCGCTTCCAGCACCCCGGCCGCCAGGCCGCGCCAGCCGGCATGTGCCGCGGCGACCCGGGTGCCGGCGCGATCGCAGAACAATGCGGGCAGGCAATCGGCGGTCATGATGGCGCACGCCACGCCCGGCGTAGCCGTCCAGCTGGCATCGGCTTCTAGCAACAGCTCGGGCGAAGCCTCGGCTACGGCGACGCCGTGAACCTGACTCAGCCAGCTCGGCCTGCAGCCGAGCTGGCTGACCAGACGTTGACGGTTCTTAGCCACCGCCACAGGGTCGTCGCCGACATGCTCGCCGAGATTGAGGCTATCGAAGGGTGCCGCGCTGACGCCCCCGGCACGGGTGGTGACGCAACTTTTAACCCGTGCCGGGGCCGGCCATTGCGGGGTCAGCCAGTCGTGTGCCAGGTGCCCACTCACCCGATAAACGCCTCGCGATCCTGGCGCAGCAGCGTCAGCAGCCAGACGAAATCGCCCGGCAGCGGCGACTGCCACTTCATCCGTTCGCCGCTAATCGGGTGGTCCAGTTCGAGAAAGCGCGCATGCAGGGCCTGACGCGGAAATTCCTTGAGGCTCTGCACCATGCTTGGGTTGGCCGCCGGTGGAATGCGGAAACGCCCGCCGTAGACTGGATCGCCCACCAGCGGGTAGCCGATATAGCTCATATGCACGCGAATCTGGTGGGTACGACCGGTTTCCAGCTTGACCCGCGCATGGGTGTGCGAGCGGAAACGCTCCAGCACCCGGTAATGGCTGACCGCCGGCTTGCCGCCGTCGCTCACCGCCATGCGCTGGCGTTGCGAGGAGCTGCGGCCGATCGGCGCGTTGATCTTGCCACCGGAGGTGATCACGCCGATGACGATGCATTCGTAGATACGGCTGACCGTGCGCTTCTGCAACTGGTCGACCAGGCGGGTCTGCGCCTCGATGGTCTTGGCCACCACCATCAGGCCGGTGGTGTCCTTGTCCAGGCGATGGACGATGCCGGCGCGCGGCACGTTGATAATGTCCGGCACGTGGTGCAGCAAGGCGTTGAGCAAGGTGCCATCGGCATGCCCGGCTGCAGGGTGCACGACCAGGCCGGCGGGTTTGTCGATGACCAGAATCTGCTCGTCTTCGTAGACGATGTTCAGCTCGATATCCTGGGCAATCCATTCGCCCTGGGCTTCCTGCTCGGCCTTGAGGGCCAGCAGCGCGCCACCATGAACGATGTCGCGCGGGCGCAGCACGGCACCATCGACGGTCAGCAGACCCTCTTTGATCCAGGCAGACAAACGCGAACGCGAGTGCTCGGCGAACAGTTGTGCGGCGACTTGATCGAGGCGTTGACCGCCCATTTCATAGGGCACCTCGGCGTTCAGTTCTATGGTCTGGGTATTGATAGAGGGCATGCTCGGCAACAGAAGGGTTGTAGCTTTTGGTTTCGGCTACGGGCTTGTGGTTAAATACGGCGTCTTTGCCCCAGGGCTACCGGGGCGCTCATCATAACAGGACGGCTTTGCTCAAGACAGCCGCCGTCACAGGGACGCAAGCCGCCATGCAAGTGAAACACCTGCTGCTGATCGCAATCCTCGCCCTCACCGCCGCCTGCTCATCCAAAGAGGTGGTCGACGAAAACCTGAGCGAGGCCGAGCTGTACCAGCAGGCACAGGCCGATCTGGACAACAACAGCTACAACAGTGCCGTCGCCAAGCTCAAGGCTCTGGAATCGCGCTACCCCTTCGGCCGCTATGCCGAGCAGGCCCAGCTTGAGCTGATCTACGCCTACTACAAGAACGTCGAGCCGGAAGCCGCCAGATCCGCAGCGGACCGTTTTATCCGCCTGCACCCGCAGCATGCCAACGTCGACTACGCCTACTACCTCAAGGGCCTCGCCTCCTTTGACCAGGACCGCGGCCTGGTCGCCCGCTTCGTGCCGCTGGACATGACCAAGCGCGACCCCGGTGCCGCCCGCGACTCCTACAACGAGTTCGCCCAGCTCACCAGCCGCTACCCGACCAGCCGTTATGCCGCGGACGCCAAGCAGCGCATGATCTATCTGCGCAACCTGCTGGCGGCCTACGAAATACACGTGGCGCACTACTACCTGACCCGCAGCGCCTACGTCGCCGCCGCCAACCGCGGCCGCTACGTGGTGGAAAACTTCCAGGAAACCCCGGCGGTCGGCGATGGCCTGGC
>JBFJZW010000209.1:0-8640 GCA_041621875.1 Pseudomonas sp.
CAAGCCGTTCAGGGCCTCCGAGGCTCCGAGAAACAGATAACCGCCAGGCTTCAACATCGCATGGATGCGCGTGAGGATGTCTTTCTTCACCTCGGCCGAAAAATAGATCAGCACGTTGCGGCAGAACACCACATCGAACTTGCCGAGGCTGGCATAGCTGTCGAGCAGGTTGAGCGGACGAAACTCGATGCGGCTGCGGATAGCCGGCTTGATCACCCAGCGCCCCGGGCCCTTGGGATCGAAATAACGCTGCAGGCGTTCCTGGGACAGACCGCGGCCCATCGCCAGGCTGTCGTACTCGCCGGACTTGCAGTTGGCCAGCATGGTCGGCGACAGGTCGGTGGCGACAATCTGCACGCCGGCCTTGAGCTGGCCGATATTGGTTTTCTCGAACTCATCGATGCTCATCGACAGCGAGTAGGGCTCCTGCCCCGAGGAGCAGGCGGCGGACCAGATGCGGATGCGCTGGCCGGGGCTGGCCTTGATCATCTCCGGCAGCACCCGGTTCTTCAGCACTTCGAAAGGGTAGGTATCGCGAAACCACAGGGTTTCATTGGTGGTCATGGCATCCACCACCTGCTCGCGCAGCCCGCTGCGCGGCTGGGTTTGCATGCGCTGGACCAACTCGCCCAGGGTCTTGATGCTGTTCTGTTCCATCAGCTTGTTGAGCCGGCTGGAAACCAGATACTGCTTGTTGGTACCCAGCAGGATGCCACAGGCTTTTTCCAGAAAGATCCGGAACTGCTCGAAATCCAAATTACCTGTAGACACTCGCGAGGCCTCGACGATCATGTTGTTCACTGAGAGCCAAGTCCTCAGTCCCCTGCCGAAAGATTGATGCGTTCGGCCACCCGCGCCGCCAGATCATCTGGGCGGAACTTGGCGAGAAAGTCATCCGCGCCAACCTTCTTGACCATGGCCTGGTTGAACACACCGGAAAGCGAAGTATGCAGGATGATGTGCAGCTTTTGCATGCGTGGATCGGCGCGGATCTCCGCGGTCAGGGTATAGCCATCCATCTCGGGCATCTCGATGTCGGAAATCAACATCAGGAATTCCTCCTCCGGCTTGCGTCCCTCCTCGACCATGGCCTTCAGGTAATCCAGCGCCTGACGGCCATCGTTGAGCGCCACCACCTCGACGCCCACAGTCTCCAGGCAACGGGTCACCTGCTTGCGCGCCACCGAGGAGTCGTCGCAGGTTAGTACCCGCTTGCTGACTGCGCGGGCCTGAGTCTGGGCATCGAGAATGCCTTCGGAGATCACCTCGGAGGTAGGCGCAACTTCGGCCAGCACCTTCTCGACATCGATGATCTCGACCATCTTGTCGTCCAGATGGGTCACGGCGGTCAGGTAGTGATCCCTTCCCGTGCCCTTGGGTGGCGGATGAATCGCCTCCCAGTTCATGTTGACGATGCGCTCGACCGACTGCACCAGAAAGCCCTGAACCTTGGTGTTGTACTCGGTGATGATCACGAAACTGCTGCCGATATTCTCCAGCGGAGCGCTACCGGTCGCCATGGACAGGTCGAGGATGGGGATGGTGCCGCCACGGATATTGGCCACACCGCGAACCACCGGGCTGGATTTGGGCATGATGGTGAGTTTCGGGCACTGCAGCACCTCTTTCACCTTGAACACGTTGATCCCGTACAACTGGTTGCCGTTAAGACGAAACAGCAGCAGTTCCAAACGATTCTGCCCAACCAACTGAGTTCGCTGGTTAACCGAATCCATCACACCGGCCATACCCAAACTCCTTATTTGAGTAACAGGTTTTTGTCAGCGTAGCAGCCGGCACGCGCCTTGCTACCAAACGCATATGAACACAGAAACGACAACTATCCGACACTTACTGGCAAACTGCCGCTACTGGCTGGCAGTTTTACCTGCTTTGCTGGCGCTCGGCTATGGCCCCCCGGTTTCGGCGGCGACCATGCGTACCGATGACCTTATCGGCGCAAGCGAGACCTTTCTTGAGCAGGCGGTGAGCGATTATCTCCAACGCAGCAACATAGCCGGCCGCCACGAGATCCAGATCAACCGGTTAGACCCGCGGCTGCGCCTGCCCCTGTGTGATCAGGACCTGACCACCAGCCTGGAAAGCCCGGCACAACCCATAGGTCGTGTCACCCTGCGGGTGCGCTGCGATGGCAGCTCGCCCTGGACGGTCTTCGTTCCCGGACAGGTCCGTCTGTACCGTGAAGTCGTCACCGCCAACCGCCCGCTCAAACGCAACAATGTCGTGACGGAAATGGATGTCAGCCTGGCCGAGCGCGATATCGGCCTGCTCAACCAGGGTTATCTGACCAGCCTGCAGCAGGCTCTCGGCAAAAAATTGACGCGAGCCTTGCTGCCCGATCAGGTATTGGCCCCCGTGCATGTTCAACAGGCCGAGGTTATCCGCAAGGGCGACCAGGTGGTAATCAGCGCCCGCAGCGGCGGCATCAGCGTGCGCATGCCCGGTGAAGCCCTGTCGGACGGGGCTCTGGGCAAACAGATCAGCGTGCGCAACCAGCGCTCCAAGCGGGTGGTCAAGGCCCGGATCACAGGGCCGGGACAGGTTGAAGTGGCCATGTAGGCATGATTCTTGTTTAGACTATGCCTAACGATTTTCCACAAGGTGTTTTAGACTCATGCCTGACGCAGATTTTTCCTAAAGTTCTATTGGCTGGTGCCGATAAGCAAGGCAAGCGTCCAAACACTGTTCGAGGTTTTGCATCATGGTCATCGACTTTAACCGGCCCAATAATGCCGCCACCCCCGCCAACTCGGGGCGTACCGGCAGTGCCCAGTCCGGTGGACAGAATGAAGCCATCACGGCCAAGCAGACCACCAGCGCGCCCGCACCCGCCGAGCAGGCCAGCAAAAGCGGTGAATCGGTGCAACTCAGCCGTGAAGCACAACAGCTGCAGAAGATCGGCGAGAAGCTGCGCGACCAGCCGATTGTCGACAAGGAGCGCGTCGCCCAGCTTAAACAGGCCATCGCCGACGGCAGCTACCAGGTCGATAGCCAGCGCGTGGCCAGCAAACTGCTGAATTTCGAATCCCAGCGTTAGCCCCAGGGCTACGCTGGGGGTAATGGTCGCCCGCCAGATCATCGACGGCCGCAGCGCCCCGAGTGATCCGCCACCCCCAAGAGCCCGCCATGCACGACATCACCCTGCTTGAGCTATTCACCGACGATATCGGCACCGCCGAGCGTTTGCTTGAATTGATCGAACACGAATTCCAGGCCCTCGGCGAGCGCGACCTGCCGCGCCTGCAGAGCCTGCTGACGGAAAAGCAACCGCTGCTCGGCCTCCTCGAAGAGCATGGCCGAACCCGCAGCCAGCTGTTGCTTGACGCCCAGCTCAGCGCCGACCGCGCCGGCCTGCAGGCGCTGGCCGCGCGCTCCAGTCAGGGCGCGCTGCTGCTCGAACGCGGCGACCAGCTGAGCGCCCTGCTCGAGCGCTGCCAACAGGCCAACCTGCGCAATGGCCGCCTGATCCGCGCCAGCCAGGCATCAACCAGCAGCATGCTGGGCATCCTGCGCGGCAACGACACCCCCGGCCTCTATGACAGCCGTGGCGCTGCCGCTAGAATTGGCCAACAGCGCCCTCTAAGCCAGGCCTGATACCTATAACAAAGCACAGGGACATGCTGCCATATTGACAGTATGCTGGTGCTCAAGCTTTTGCCCGGAGAGTTACGGACCGTGTCCAATCCTTTTAGCCAGGAAGAGGGCCCGCAACCGCCCAAGGTGCTCAAGGCACCCGTGGAAATAGTTGCCAACCTGCGCCTACTGCAACAAAACCACGATCCACTGATCATCACCTTCCACGAACGCAACCAACGCTTCCAGAGCTATGTGATCGAGGTCGATCGCGACAAGCGGCTAGTGATCCTGGATGAAATGATTCCCCGCGATGGCGAACGTTTCCTGCTCAACGGCGAGTCGTTCCGCATCGAAGCCTTCCACGAAGGCGTGCGCGTGGCCTGGGAGTGCGAACAGGATGTGCGCATCACCGAACATGAAGGGGCACGCTGCTATCTCAGCCCGCTGCCCAGCGAAGTACTCTACCACCAGCGCCGTAGCGCCTTCAGGGCCCCTCTCAAGCAGACCGAACTGATCAAGATCGAACTGGCTGGCGACAAACTGCGCACCGCCCTGAGCGGACAACTGCTGGATATTTCCGCAACCGGCTGCAAATTTCGCGTCCCCGGCAATGTCACCGCCAGCCTGCAGACCGGACAGGTCTACGAGCGCTTTACCGTACAGTTTCCCTTTGGGGCCATGACCTCGGCCCTGGAACTGCGCCACACCCAGTATGACGAAAAGCTCGATATCACCTTTATTGGCGCACGCTTCCACCGCATGAGCGGGCTCGAGCAGCGCCAGGTCGAACGCTTCGTCTACCAGCTGCAGCGCGAGGCTCGTCGCTTCGAAAGCGATGGGTTGTTCTAGGCTGCGCCTGCTAGATCTTGATGCCCAGCGCCGCCAGACGCGGCAGATCCTCGGGACGGTCGACGTCCCACAGGGTCGGCAGTAGATGATGGCTCCAGTCCAGTTGCAGCAAGCGTTCCCGGGTCATCGACAGCACCTGCTCCGTGCCCCAGGGCATATCGCTGAACAGCGATGAGGTGATGCGGCGCAACCCCAGCAGCACATAGCCGCCATCCTCGGCCGGACCGATGACCACCGACTGTTTCTGCAGAGCCGCACAGGCACTGCCCAGATAACCGCCATCCAGCGCCGGACAGTCATTGCCGATCAGAATCACCCCGTCGCTTTCCGCCAGCCCCAGGGCGGCGATGCGCCGCATGCGCTCGCCGAGATCTCCCGCCGGTTGCTCGACCAGGGTCCAGCCCAACTCTTCGGCCAAGGCCTGCAGGTGCCCATCTGCCTCATCGTCGAGCCACAGGAAGCGTTCGCTGAAACTCTCTCCGGGCAGTTGCAGGGCGCGCTCCAGCAGCAAGCGTTGCAGATCGCACGCGCCCTCCCTGCCCAACGCCGGAATCAGCCGCGTTTTCACCCGCCCCGGTACGGGCGCGCGCGCCAGCATGTGCAGGGAAATCGACAGACTCATGGTGGTGCCCCTCGTTGATATTGGCGCGCCAGCTTCTCCGGGCTGACCCCGCAGTAGTAAGCCAGGCGCAAACGCCACATAAGCAACAAGGTACGCCAAATTCCCTGCTGCTCCCAGCGTCGACTCGAGGTGGTCAGGGCCGGGCGCAGGCAGCACGGCCAGGCCAGGCGCTTGAGCCGGCGACAGAGCTCCAGATCTTCCATCAGGGGAATATCGGCATAGCCGCCGAGCGCCTCGAAGGTCGCCCGAGCGACAAAGATCCCCTGATCGCCCGAGGCGATGCCGGTCAGGCGCGAACGCAGACTGATCATGCTGCCGATCAACCTGAACATCGGGCCACGAGCGGACAGGCGCACATCGAAACGCCCCCACAGCGGACGCTCGATCAAGACATCAAGCAAACCCCGAATGGCCTCGGGGCTGACCCGGGTATCGGCATGCACAAACCACAGGTAGTCACCGGCCGCGGCGGCAGCCCCGGCATTCATCTGCCGCGCCCGCCCGGCGGCGCAACTGAGCAGCCGGTCGACATGGCCGGCGGCCAGCTCAAGACTGGCATCGCTGCTGCCGCCATCGACCAGCAGCAACTCGGCCCCGGCCTCGCGCAAGGCCGCCAGATCGGCCAGCAGCAGGGGCAAGGCCTGGGCCTCGTTGCGGGCCGGGATGATCACGCTCAGAAGCGGGCTCATGGCCGCGTCTCGACCTCAGCGCCCCGGGTCACGGCCTTATCGTCCGCCAGCTGTTCGCTATCGTGCATCTGTTCGTGCACCACCTGCTCATCGACCCGCGGATCGAGCGCCGCAGTCAGGGGCGAGCTGGTCGTACTGTCGGGCATCGGAATATGGTGCAGCGGTGCATCTTCGACCTGATGCAGGTGAGTGACCCGCTCCGGCCGCACGCGGATAACCAGGATCATCGCGCAGGCACAGACGAAGGCATAGAGCATATTGGCACCGAGAAAACGCATCAGCACGCCCGCCAGCAGCGGGCCGACACTGGCCCCCACGCCGAAGGTCACCAACAGCATGGCCGTCAGCGACACCCGACGCTCGCCCTCGACATGGTCATTGGCCAGGGCCACCGCCAGAGGATAAAGACTGAATTGCAGGGCACAGACCAGAAAGCCCACGGCAAACAGCAGCGCCAGCGTCGCCTCCGTCAGCAGCGCCAGCGGCAAGGCGGCCAGCACCAACAAGGCCGCACAGCCACGGATCAACTGAACGCGATCATAACGGTCCGACAGCCAACCCAGCGGCCACTGCACCAGCAGCCCCGCGAGGATGCTGAAGCCCATAAACAAGCCGACCTGTTCGGTGGACAGCCCCATGCGCGTGCCATAGAGCGGAGCCAGGCCATAGAAGGCCCCGATCAACAAGCCGGCCACGGCAATGGTGGTCAGCGACAGCGGCACCCGCGCGATAAAGAAACGCAACTCCAGTGGAGCCGGATGCAGGGGGGACGGGTGCAGCTTGTGGGTCAGGGCCACGGGCACCAGGCACAGGGCGAAGCACAGCGCCACCAGCATCAGCAGCTCCAGACCCAGCGCGGGGTGCACCACCAGCACCAACTGGCCCAGGATCAGGCCCAGGTAGGAGGCCGCCATATAACCGGCGAACACCTGGCCGCGCTGGCTGATATCGGCCTGCTCATTGAGCCAGCTCTCAATCACCATGTACTGGCACATCATGCACAGGCCAAACAGCATCCGCAGCAGCAACCAGGCCGGCAGCCAGTCGCTCAGGCCATGGCCGAGCACCGTTGCCGTCACTACGCCGGCGCAGGCCACATAGGCGCGAATATGGCCCACCCGCGCGATCAGCCGATGCCCCAGTTTGCCGCCCAGCACCAGCCCCAGGTAGTTCGCCGTCATCAAGGCCCCCACCCACAGGCCGTCGGCGGTTTGCGACAGGCGCAAGCCCAGGTAAGTACTGAGCAGGCCCGAGCCGAGCAGCATCAACAGACTGGCGAAATACAGCGAACTGAACGACTTGAGAATCAGACTCATAGGACGGCGCTTGGCTCCGTTAAGGGCCGCCGAAAGCCTCTCCGGCGGTAGAACATGGGCAGATGATCGAGTGGGTCAGCCGGCGGGTCACCCATCTATACCTGGGCGGCCAGCACCCGGCGCTCCCAAGGCGTGATCTCATCCTGGAAGCTCGCAAGCTCCAGGGCCTTGCTGGCCAGATAGCCGGCGATAAACTCCTCGCCGAACAACTCCCGTGCCAGATGGCTGCGCTTCAGACGCTCGATAGCGGCATGCAGGGTACAGGGTAGCGTCAATTCATCCGGCACTTCGAACTCCCCCTGAATCGGCGCACTGGGTTGCAGCTGCTGCTCGATCCCATGCAGACCTGCCGCCAGGCTGGCCGCCAGGGCCAGATAGGGATTGGCATCGGCACCCGGCAGACGGTTCTCCACCCGCCGCGCCACGGGCGCACTGGCTGGAATCCGCAGGCCGGCGGCGCGATTGTCCTCGGACCAACAGGCATTGTTCGGCGAGGCAAAGGGGTGGCACAGGCGCTGATAGGAATTCACATGGGGCGCGAACAGCAGGGTGAAATCCGCCAGAGCGGCCTGCTGACCACCGATAAAATGATAAAAGGCCGGCGTCGCCTGGCCATCGGCGGCGCTGAAGATATTCTGCCCACTGCCCTGCTCCACCACGCTCTGATGCAGATGCATGGAGCTGCCCGCCGTATGCGCCAGTGGCTTGGCCATGCACAGCACATTCAGGCCATGCTTGAGACCGACCTCCTTGAGCAGGTGCTTGAACAGAAAGGTCTGATCGGCCAGCAGCAGCGGGTCGCCGTGCAACAGGTTGATCTCGAACTGGCTGACGCCCATCTCATGCATAAAGGTGTCGCGCGGCAGGCCCAGGGCTGCCATGCAGGTGTAGACCTCGTTGAAGAAGGGCCGCAGACCGTTGCCGGAGCTGACGCTGAAGGCTGCTGCGCCCTCCTCGCGCCGGCCATCCAGGCCCAGGGGCGGCTGAAATGGCTGGCACGGATCAGGGTTGGGCGCGCAGACGAAGAACTCCAGTTCGGTCGCCACCACCGCCTGCCAGCCATGTTCGGCATAGCGAGCCAGTACGCGCTTGAGCAGACCCCGAGTGGACAGGCCGGAGCTGCGCCCGTCCAGCTCATCGGCATCGCAGATCGCCAGCGCTCGCGGCGTGTCGCTCCAGGGCAGCCGGTAAACCTGCCCCGGCGCGGCATTCAGGGCCAGATCGCCGTCGTCGCTGCCATAGAAGCGCGGTGCCGGATAACCACCCATGATGCATTGCAGCAGCACCCCACGAGCCAGCTGCAGACGTCGCCCCTCAAGAAAGCCCTCGGCGGTCATCACCTTGCCGCGCGGCACGCCATTGAGATCGGGGGTCACGCATTCGACTTGATCGATACCCCGCAGTAATTCGGCCATGGCGGTGCGGTTGAGGGCGTTCATCTGCTGTTGTCCTTATATGCGCAAGAGCCGTATGCGAACGGCGAGGCGTACAAAATACGCAGCGGCCGTTCAGTATTTCAAGCAAAGCCCCGAGTTCGATTAAGCGTCACCCTGCGCCCGAGCCAATA
>JBFJZW010000210.1:0-8631 GCA_041621875.1 Pseudomonas sp.
GTGGCGTCGGGCAGTTGTGTGGAAACCGTGTATATCCCCCAGGGCTCGCGGGGCACCCTGTGTGTCTCTTCGCAAGCCGGCTGTGCGCTGGATTGCAGTTTCTGCTCGACTGGCAAGCAAGGCTTCAACAGCGATCTCTCCGCCGCCGAAGTGATCGGTCAGGTGTGGATCGCCAACAAGTCGTTCGGCAGCGTGCCGGCGAAGATCGACCGCGCCATCACCAACGTGGTGATGATGGGCATGGGCGAACCACTGCTGAACTTCGACAACGTCGTCGCCGCCATGAAAATCATGATGGACGACCTCGGCTACGGCATCTCCAAGCGCAAGGTGACCCTGTCCACTTCGGGCGTGGTGCCGATGATCGACAAGCTCGGCGAGGTCATCGATGTGTCCCTGGCGCTGTCGCTGCACGCGCCCAACGATGAACTGCGCAACCAGTTGGTGCCGATCAACAAGAAGTACCCGCTGGCGATGTTGCTGGCGGCGTGCAAACGCTATGTCTCGCGCCTCGGCGAGAAACGTGTGCTTACAATCGAGTACACCCTGCTCAAGGATGTCAACGATAAGACCGAGCACGCTGAGGAAATGATCGCACTTCTGGCGGACATGCCTTGCAAGATCAACCTGATTCCGTTTAATCCCTTCCCTCACTCGGGTTACGAGCGGCCGAGCAACAATGCCATTCGCCGTTTCCAGGACCTGCTGCACAAAGCCGGACACAACGTCACCGTGCGCACCACCCGTGGTGAGGACATCGATGCCGCTTGTGGCCAGCTGGTTGGCCAGGTCATGGACCGTACCCGCCGGAGTGAGCGTTATATCGCCGTGCGTGAATTGAGTAGCGAGGCCGAAACGCCGAGTTCCGCCGCCAATCGAACTTGAGGGGAGGAAATCCATGACCTTGCGCCCTGCGCTGTTGCTGTTAATCGCCAGCCTTGTGACTGGCTGTGTGTCGACGGGCAATGTTGACCCGATGAAAACCGACAAAGGCCGCGACGAGGCCCGCGATGCCTACACCCAGCTGGGCATAGGCTATCTCCAGGAAGGGGCAACGGAGCGCGCCAAGGTGCCGCTGAAAAAAGCCCTGGAACTCGACCCCTCCAGTGCCGATGCCCATGCCGTATTGGCGCTGGTGTTCCAGATCGAGATGGAGCCCAAGCTGGCGGATGAGCACTTTCGCAAATCGCTGTCACAACGACCCGATGATGCGCGTTTGTTGAATAATTACGGCAGTTTCCTGTTCGAACAGAAGCGCTATCAGGAGGCTTTCGAGCGCTATCAGCAGGCGGCCCAGGACACCCTCTACCCCGAGCGCTCACGGGTTTTCGAGAACCTCGGTTTGACCGCACTGATGCTCAACAAGCGTGAACAGGCTAAGGCCTATTTCGAGCGCTCGCTGCGTCTCAATAGCCGGCAGCCTCGCGCCTTGCTCGAAATAGCGATGATCTCTTACGAAGACAAGCAGTATGTACCGGCTCGTCGTTACTACGAGAGTTACAGCCAGTTGAGAGAGCAGGATGCGCGTAGCCTACTGCTGGGCACGCGTCTGGCGAAGATCTTCGACGACCGTGACAATGCCGCCAGCCTGGGGCTGCAGTTGAGACGTCTTTATCCCGGTACGCCGGAATATCAGCAATACCTGTCGGAGCAATGATGAAAGCGGTGCATCCAGAAGTGCTAGCAGTTCCCCGTACCAACCCGGGCGAGTCCTTGCGCAAGGCTCGCGAGGATCATGGCTGGACGGTTTCTGAGGTGGCTGCCCAGCTTAACTTGACCCCGCAGCGGCTGACGCAGATAGAACAGGGGGCCTTCGACCAGTTGCCGGGGCATACCTTTGCCCGGGGTTATGTGCGCGCCTACGCGAAGCTGCTGGAGATCGATCAAAGCCGCCTGGTGCTGGAGTTCGATCAGTTCACCGGCAGCGACGCGGCCGGCAGCAGCGTACACAGCCTGGGCCATATCGAAGAGCCCGTCAGCTATTCGCAGCACATCCTGCGCACCGTCAGCTTCGTGTTGCTGCTGGGGCTGGCCGGTCTGGGCTTTTACTGGTGGCAGGAGCAGGGGCAGTCAATAACCGATGACCTGGCCGTGGTCGGCCTCGAGCAGATCGAAGTGGAAGGTGCCGACGGTACCACCCAGATCCACCAGTTCGACGAGCTGGAAGAC
Organism: Pseudomonas sp.; assembly: GCA_041621875.1. Taxonomy (GTDB): domain Bacteria; phylum Pseudomonadota; class Gammaproteobacteria; order Pseudomonadales; family Pseudomonadaceae; genus Aquipseudomonas. The sequence continues at coordinate 2,170 of JBFJZW010000210.1, forward strand.
CAGGCGGTGCTGGCCGCCCAGGCGGCCGGCGAAGTCAGCCTGCCGCTGCTAGCCGAGCCCGGCGAGGAGCAACCTGCGGCTGTAGTGCCGGCTGAGCAGGGTGCCCCCGAAAGTCCGGTGCCGGCCGCCGCAGCGCCCATTGCCGCCCCCGCAGAATCTACTGCCGCCCCGGCAGAACCGGTTGCCAGCGCGCCGCTACAAACCCCGGCCACCACTCCAGCGGTCGCTGCCGGCGAGGCCCTGGTCAGCGTGACCTATGTCGCCGATTGCTGGACCCAGCTGACCGATGCCAATGGCAAGGTGCTGTTCAGTGCCTTGAAGCGCAAGGGGGAAACCCTCGAGCTGGCGGGTAAACCGCCATTCGAGCTGCGTCTGGGGTTCGCCCGCGGTGCCCAGGTGAGTTACAACGGTCAGGCGGTCGATGTAGCGCCCTTCGTCTCGGGTGAAACGGCGCGCCTCAAGTTGGGTGGGCTCTGATATGCACTGTGAGTCGCCGATCAAGCGTCGCCTGACGCGTAAAATATGGGTGGGCTCGGTGCCGGTGGGCGGCGATGCGCCGATTGCCGTGCAGAGCATGACCAACAGCGACACCAACGATGTGGCGGCCACCGTGGCGCAGATTCGTCGTCTGGAGGATGCCGGTGCCGACATCGTGCGCGTCTCGGTACCGGATATGGACGCCGCCGAAGCCTTCGGCAGGATCAAGCAGCAGGTGCGCGTGCCGCTGGTGGCCGATATCCACTTCGACTACCAGATCGCCCTGCGCGTGGCCGAACTCGGGGTCGATTGCCTGCGCATCAACCCGGGTAATATCGGCCGCGAGGACCGCGTGCGTGCCGTGGTGGAAGCCGCTCGTGACCGCGGCATCCCGATCCGTATCGGCGTCAATGCCGGTTCCCTGGAAAAAGACCTGCAGAAGAAATACGGCGAGCCGACGCCCGCCGCCCTGGTCGAGTCGGCGCTGCGTCATGTCGAGCACCTCGATCGGCTGAATTTTCCCGACTTCAAGGTCAGCGTCAAAGCCTCCGATGTGTTTATGGCGGTGGAGGCCTATCGGCTGTTGTCCAAGCAGATCGAGCAGCCCCTGCACCTGGGCATTACCGAGGCTGGCGGCCTGCGCTCCGGCACGGTCAAATCCGCGGTGGGACTGGGCATGCTGCTGGCCGAGGGCATTGGCGATACCATCCGCATCTCCCTGGCTGCCGATCCGGTGGAAGAGATCAAGGTCGGTTTCGATATCCTCAAGTCGTTGCGCCTGCGCTCGCGGGGCATCAACTTTATCGCCTGCCCAAGCTGCTCGCGGCAGAACTTCGATGTGGTCAAGACCATGAACGAGCTGGAACAGCGTGTCGAAGACCTGCTGGTGCCGCTGGATGTGGCGGTGATCGGCTGCGTGGTCAACGGTCCCGGCGAAGCCAAGGAGGCCCATATCGGCCTGACCGGCGGTTCGCCCAACCTGATCTATATCGATGGCAAGCCCGCGCACAAGCTCGGTAATGACAACCTGGTGGATGAGCTGGAAAAGCTGATCCGTCAGAAAGCGGCCGACAAGGTCGCTGCTGACGCCGCACTTATCGCGCGCAGCTGACACTCTTAAGGAATTGAAGTGAGCAAGTCCCTGCAAGCCATCCGTGGCATGAACGATATCCTCCCCGAACAGACCCCACTCTGGCGTTACTTCGAAGGCACCGTGGCCAACCTGCTGGATGGCTACGGCTACCGGCAGATGCGCATGCCCATCGTCGAGTTCACCGAGCTGTTCAAACGCTCCATCGGTGAAGTGACCGATATCGTCGAAAAAGAGATGTACACCTTCGACGACCGCAATGGCGACTCCCTGACCCTGCGTCCGGAAGGCACCGCCGCCTGCGTGCGCGCCGTGCTCGAACATGGCCTGGCTGGCGGCGGGCAGACCCAGAAACTCTGGTATATCGGCCCGATGTTCCGCCACGAGCGCCCGCAGAAAGGCCGCTACCGCCAGTTCCACCAGATTGGCGTGGAAGTCTTCAATATCGACGGCCCGGATATCGATGCCGAGCTGATTATCCTGACCTGGCGCCTGTGGGGCCTGCTGGGCATCCGCGAGGCGGTCAAGCTTGAGCTCAATAGTCTGGGCACCAGCGCCTCCCGGGCGGTGTACCGCGAGGCCCTGGTCGAGTTCCTGAGCGCCCATGCCGACCAGCTGGATGAAGACAGCCGTCGGCGCATGACCAGCAATCCGCTGCGCGTGCTCGACAGCAAGGCTGCGGAAACCCAGGCCTTGTTGGCCGATGCGCCGAAGATGGCCGATTACCTGGATGACGAATCGCGGGTGCATTTCGAGGGGCTCAAAGCCCGTCTGGATGCGGCCGGTGTGCCCTATGTGATCAACCCCAAGTTGGTTCGTGGCCTGGATTACTACAGCAAGACGGTGTTCGAGTGGGTGACCGATCAGCTCGGTGCCCAGGGCACGGTCTGTGCCGGCGGCCGTTACGACGGCCTGGTCGAGCAGATGGGCGGCAAGCCGACCCCGGGCGTGGGTTTTGCCATGGGCATCGAACGCTTGGTGCTGTTGCTCGAAACTCTAGGTAAAGTACCGGCTGAAATCGCCCGCACGGTCGATGTTTACCTGTGCGCCTTCGGCGAGCCTGCCGAATTGGCGGCGCTGGCCTTGAGCGAGCGCCTGCGCGATGAGTTGCCAAACCTGCGCCTGCAGGTCAATGCCGGGGCCGGCAGCTTCAAGAGTCAGTTCAAGAAGGCCGACAAGAGTGGCGCGTTGTACGCCCTGATCTTGGGTGAAGACGAACTGGCCCAGCAAGTGGTAGGTTGCAAGCCGCTGCGCGGTCAGGGCGAGCAACAAAGTATTGCGTGGTCGGCATTGGCCGACCATCTGGCGACCTGCGCCAATCAGGCCTGAACGCCTGTTGAGTGATTTAGCGAATAGGAGTATTGGGGTGGTTTCGCGTACCGATGATGAAGAGCTGGCGGTAATCAAGGAGTGGTGGCAGCGCAATGGCATGCCTTTGCTCACGGGTGTCGCATTGGCCCTGGTCGCCGTCTTCGGCTGGCAGGGCTGGCAGAAGTACCAGGCCAACCAGTCCCATGGCGCTTCGCTGGTCTATCAGCAGCTGCTTGAAGCGGCACTGGATCCAAGCGGCCAGCCGGATGCGGGCAAGGTGGCCGAACTGGGCAATACATTGAAAAACGATTTTTCCGGCTCCCACTATGCCCAGTACGGCAGCCTGTTCGTCGCCAAGGTGGCGGTCGAGGCCGGCAAGCTGGATGATGCGGCTAGCGAGCTGCAGGCAATTGTCGACAAGCCTGCCGATGACAGCCTGGCCGAGTTGGCCCGTCAGCGTCTGGCCCGTGTACTGGCTGCCCAGGACAAGGCTGAGGCCGCGCTCAAGCTGCTGGACGGCAAGGTCGAACCGGCCTTTGCTGCCAGCCGCGAAGAACTCAAGGGTGACCTGCTGGTGCAACTCGGCCGTGCCGACGATGCGCACGCCGCCTACGAAAAAGCCAAGGCCGCACTCTCTGAAGATGCCGCTGTCGGTGGCCTGCAAATGAAGCTGGATGATCTGGCAAAAGGGGATGCGTGACGTGATGCGCTGGAAGAATGCCGCACTGCTGGCCCTGGCCGTTCTGGCCGTAGGTTGCAGCAGCAATAGCAAGAAGGAACTGCCACCGGCCGATCTGCCCAAGTTCGAGGAAGAGGTACGCCTGCAGAAGGAATGGAGCCGTTCGATTGGCGCAGGCCAGGGCGAAACCTTCAATATGCTGGTGCCGGCCATCGAGGGCGAGCGCATTTATGCGGCCGACGTCGAAGGTCTGGTCATGGCGCTGGATCGCATGAACGGCAAGTTGGTCTGGAAGACCGATCTGGAACTGCCGGTTTCCGGTGCCGTTGCTGCCGGCTATGGTCTGGTGGTGGTCGGTACCTTGAAAGGCGAGATTATCGCCCTCGACACCGACAGCGGTGAAGAGAAGTGGCGCGCCCGGGTCACCAGCGAAGTGCTGTCCGCCCCGGCCCTCAACGGTGACGTGGTGCTGGTGCAGACCCAGGACGACCGTCTGATCGCCCTGGATATGGACACCGGTAGCCAGCGCTGGATCTTCGAAAACACCCCGGCCGTACTGACCCTGCGTGGCACTGGCAGCCCGGTACTGACCAACCGTCTGGCGATTGCCGGCCTGTCCAGCGGCAAGGTGATTGCGCTGGATGCGCAGCGCGGTATTCCGGTCTGGGAGCAGCGCGTGGCTATTCCCCAGGGCCGTTCCGAACTGGAGCGTGTGGTGGATATCGACGGTGGCTTGCTGCTGTCCGCCGGCACCCTGTATGCCGTCAGCTATCAGGGCCGTGTAGCGGCGCTGGAACTGGAGAGCGGACGCATTCTCTGGCAGCGCGAAGCCTCCAGCTCGGTCGGCGTGGCCCAGGGTTTCGGCAACGTATACGTCAGCCTGGCCAGCGGCACCGTGGAAGGTATCGACGAGCGTTCGGCGTCGGCCCTGTGGAGCAACGATGCCCTGGCCCGTCGCCAGTTGTCGGCCCCGGAAGTGTTTTCCAGCTACGTGGCCTTCGGCGATCTGGAAGGTTACCTGCACCTGATCAGTCAGGTGGATGGTCGTTTTGTCGGTCGTGAGCGTATCGACAGCGACGGCCTGCGAACCCGTCCGCTGGTGGTGGGCGACTGGCTGTATGCCTTTGGCAATGGCGGCAAGCTGGTCGCACTGACCATCAAGTGACCACTCGCTAAGGCCTTGGCTATGCTGCACAGCACCCGTGCCGTGCAGCATAGCCGCCGCAATAATTCCGGCCGCTGCCCATGCAGCGGCTTTTGTATTTTCTGAAATAACCAAGTGGAGAGCCTGATGGTTCCCGTAATTGCCCTGGTGGGCCGCCCGAACGTCGGCAAGTCCACCCTGTTTAACCGCTTGACCAAGTCCCGTGACGCGATTGTCGGCGACCTGTCTGGTCTGACCCGAGATCGCCAGTACGGCGAGGCCAAGTGGCAGGGGCGTACCTATATCGTGATCGACACCGGCGGTATTTCCGGTGACGAAGAAGGCATCGACGCGAAGATGGCCGAGCAGTCGCTGCAAGCCATCGAAGAGGCCGATGCTGTGCTGTTCCTGGTGGACGCCCGTGCCGGGCTATCGGCCTCCGATCAGATGATCGGCGAGCACTTGCGTCGGCGTAACAAGCGCAGCTTCCTGGTGATCAACAAGGTCGATAACCTCGACCCGGACCTGGCGCGCGCCGAGTTCGCCAGCATGGGCATGGGCGAATCCCTGGCCATTGCCGGTGCCCACGGCCGCGGCATCACCCAGATGCTTGAAGCCGTGCTGGGCTCCTTCCCCAAGGATGCCAGCGAGCCGGAAGAGGGCGAGGAAGAGGAAGAGGTGCTGGAAGGTCAGGAAGCCAAGCGCATTCCCGGTCCGAGCGAGAAGGATGGTATCAAGCTGGCCATCATCGGCCGGCCCAACGTCGGCAAGTCGACCCTGGTCAACCGCATGCTCGGCGAAGAGCGGGTTATCGTCTATGACCAGGCCGGCACCACCCGTGACAGCATCTATATCCCCTTCGAGCGCGATGACGAAAAGTACACCCTGATCGACACCGCCGGCGTGCGTCGCCGCGGCAAGATCTTCGAGGCGGTGGAAAAGTTCTCGGTGGTGAAAACCCTGCAGGCGATCCAGGACTCCAACGTCGTGGTGTTCGTCATGGATGCCCGCGAAGGCGTGGTCGATCATGACCTCAACCTGCTTGGCTTCGTGCTGGAAAGCGGCCGTGCGCTGGTGATCGCCCTGAACAAATGGGACGGCATGGAACCGAGCGAGCGCGACTATGTGAAGGTTGAGCTGCAACGCCGGCTGTTCTTCGTCGACTTTGCCGATATCCACTTTATCTCGGCGCTGCACGGCACCGGGGTGGGCAATCTGTACAAGTCGGTGCAGGCTTCGTTCAAGTCGGCGATCACTCGCTGGCCGACCAACCGTCTGACCCAGATTCTCGAGGATGCGGTGAGCGATCACGCGCCGCCTATGGTCAACAACCGCCGCATCAAGCTGCGCTATGCCCACCTGGGTGGTGCCAACCCGCCGCTGATCGTGATCCACGGCAACCAGGTCGATGCGGTGCCCAAGTCCTATATCCGCTATCTGGAAAACACCTACCGCCGCGTGCTCAAGCTGGTCGGTACGCCGATCCGCATCGAGTTCAAGGGTGGCGAAAACCCCTACGAGGGCAACAAGAACACCCTCACGGATCGTCAGGTAAACAAGAAGCGCCGTCTGATGAGCCACCACAAGAAGGCCGAGAAGAAGCGCAAAGACAAGCGCTAGGCGTGAGCCTGGTCGCTCTATAAAGGCACCTGCGGGTGCCTTTTGCCTTTCTGGGTGATCGGCTATCCTGCGCCATCAACAGTGGCGTAGGGCGGGTGCAACCCGCCGGCTTGGAATCTTTTGCGGGTTGCACCCGCCCTA